>CAZUJE010000048.1:0-19575 GCA_964620215.1 uncultured Hyphomicrobiales bacterium | reverse complement strand
TGAAAGGCGTGTCGCTGGATGTGCCCGCGGGCACATCCAGCGACACGCCTTTCAGCACCAGAATGACGTGATTGTAGATCGCTTCGATGCTCTTCACCGAGAGGATCGGCTTTGCCGTTTCCGGTTTCGCGGCTGGTGCTGATGACACGCGCATACTCCGTTTTTTACAAGGAGCGGGAGGCGGCATGCCGCCTCCCGCGTTTTTTGCCGCGACCTCAGCTTTCCTTGGCGCAGTCGCGCGGCGTGATCTTCTTGTCGGCGGCGTATTTCGCCGCCGTATCCTTGACCATCGGGTCAAGGATCGAGAGATCCGCCTTGTAGTAGTCGGAGATGATGTTCCAGGCCTTGCCATCCCACTGATGAACGCGGGCTTCGTCCGCGCCCTGATGGTTCTGGCAGCTCAGCTGGATCGGCTTCAGCATACCCTCGAAGCCGAGCTCCTTGATGCGTTCGGCTGTGAGGTTGAGGTTCTCAAAGCCCCAGCGCACCTGCTCTCCGGTCATCGGCTTGTTGCCGAACTTCTTCTGCGCGGTGCGGATTGCTTCCACGCCGAGCATCGAGTTGATGATGCCGCGGTTGTAGAGCACCTGGGCGAAGTCCTCCTTCGCCGCGGCCTTGCCCTTTGCCAGGACGTGCTTCTCAAGTTCGGCATGCACGGCGAACTTTCCGGCCGGATGTTGCAGCAAGAGTGCTTTGTATCCGGCAGACTGATCGCCGGCGGGGGTTACGTCAGGCTCGGCACCCGACCACCACACGCCGATCATCTTGTCGCGCGGATAGGCGACCGCCGCCGCTTCCTTGATCGAGGTGGAGTTCATGACCCCCCAGCCCCAGAGCAGAACATAGTCCGGGCGGTCCTGGCGGATCGCCAGCCACTGCGACTTCTGCTCGACGCCCGGATGCGTGACCGGGATCCCTTTGAACTCGAAGCCGTCTTTCTTCGCGCGGGCTTCGAGCGCTGCGATCGGTTCCTTGCCATAAGGGCTGTCGTGATAAACGAGGCTGATCTTCTTGCCCTTCAGCTTGTCGAAACCGCCCATCTCCTTGGCGATGTGCTGGATGGCGACATCTGCCGCGGTCCAGTAGCTGCCGACCAGCACGAAGTTCCACGGGAACACCGAGCCGTCCTTGCTCTCCGAACGGCCATAGCCGAGCGTGAGCAGCGGAATCTTGTCGCCCGGCACTTTTTCGGTGAGCGCGAAGGTGATGCCGGTGGAAAGCGGCGAGAAGTAACCAGCACCGGTGGGGCCTTTGCCCTTCAGACGCTCATAGCACTCCACGCCCTTGTCGGTGGCGTAACCCGTCTCGCATTCCTCGAAGACGATCTTCACGCCATTGATGCCGCCGTCGCGTTCGTTGACGAGCGTCCAGTAGTCGGCGACGCCGTTGGCAAACGGAATGCCATTCGGCGCATAGGGACCGGTGCGATAGACCAGCGAGGGCAGGAACTGTTCGTTCTGCGCCAGTGCCGGGGCCACGGACGCCAACGCGCAAACCGCGAAGGCCGCCACGGCTAAGGTTTTACGGATCATCGTGCTCCTCCTTGTACTCCGGCCGGAGGGCCGGGGCGTTTCCACGCGAGACTTTTTTCTTTGACGCGCGCGCCGCTCGCATGCGCGCTCGCATTTGCGGCCACAACCTCAATACGGATAAGGCCAGAGCCGTAATTTCTCCTTCGCAGTCGACCAAAGTTGGGCGAAGCCATGGGGCTCCACGATCAGCAGGTAACAAATCAGCGAGCCGGTCACGATGAAGACCAGCAATGAGACGGTTTCCACCGAGATCGGAATACCCAGCGCGTGCGGCACCTGATCGAGAAGGATCGGCAGCACCAGAATAAATGCCGCGCCAAGAAACGAGCCGAGGATGGAACCAAGCCCACCGATAATCACCATGAACAGCAATTGGAACGAGCGGTCGATGGAGAAGGCGAGCGGTTCCCATGAACCTAGATAGATGAAGGCCCAGAGCGCGCCGGCAATGCCCACGATGAATGAAGAAACCGCGAATGCCGTAAGTTTTGCATAGAGCGGGCGGATGCCCATGAGTTCGGCGGCGATGTCCATGTCGCGGATCGCGCGCCACTGGCGGCCAAGATTCCCGCGCACCAGATTTTTCGCGATAAACGCGAAAACGACGACGAAAATCAGACAGAGCAAATATCTTTCGGTCGATGTGTTGACCACGAAGCCGAAGAAATTCAGTTCCGGGGCGCTCACCGAGCCCGATGGCGTATAATTGGTGAACCACTTCACCCGGATGAACACCCAGTCGAAGAAAAACTGTGCGGCGAGCGTCGCCACCGCGAGATAAAGCCCCTTGATGCGAAGGCTCGGAATCCCGAACAAGATTCCAACAATGGCCGCCATCAGCCCGCCGAGCAAAATCGAAGGCAGCATGGGGAGCGGCGGGATTGCGACGCTGAAACCCGCGAAAGGGACCGCGAAGCTAACACCGGTACCAAATTTATATGCGCTGTAGGCGCCGATCGCCATGAAGGCGCCACTGCCGAGGGAAATCTGGCCGCAATAACCGACGAGAATGTTCACGCCGATGGCCGCCAGCGCGAGAATGAGAAACGGAATGAGGATCGCGCGCAGCATGTAATCGCTGCCGAGCGGCCAGACATGATAGGCGTTCAGAACCGGCACGCCAACAAACACGAACAGCAGCAACAGGGCCAGCGCGACCCGGTCCTGGCGGATCGGAAACATCGCCATGTCGGCGGCGTAGCTGGTCTTGAACTGTCCGACTTCACGATAGAGCACGTTCTGTCTCCCTACACACGCTCAATGATGCGCTCGCCGAACATGCCTTGCGGCCGCACGAGCAGGACAAGCAGCGCAAGCACATAAGCGAACCAGTATTCGATGCCGCCGCCAATATAGGGGCCGAGATAGGCCTCGGCGATTTTTTCACCAGCGCCGATCAGGAGCCCGCCGATCACAGCCCCCGGCACAGAAGTGAATCCGCCGATAATGAGAACCGGCAGCGCTTTCAGTGCGAGGAAAGTAATCGAGAACTGCACGCTGAGTTTTGTGCCCCACACAGTCGCGGCCACCAGCGCAACGAGGCCCGCCACCAGCCACACCACGAACCAGATCCAGTTGATCGGAATACCGACCGCTTGCGCGGCGGCATGATCGTCGGCGACGGCGCGCAGCGCGCGGCCGGTTTTCGTGTACTGAAAAAATACCGCAAGCACCGCCACCAGAACGCCCGCGATGGCAGCGCCCCACAGATCAAGCTTGTTGACAAGAACGCCGCCCGGAAAAGTTCCTTCCATCAGAAACAGGGCGTCCGTGGGGAACAGACGCAACGGATAGACATCGGAGCCGAACGCCATTTGTGCGGCACCTTCAATGATAAAGGTGGCGCCAATTGTCGACATGAAGAGCGTCAGGCCATCTTGATTAACAAGCGGACCCAGCAGGAAACGTTCGATGACCCATGCTGTAAACGCCATGATGAGAGCAGCGAACAACAGCGCCACGATCACCGCCCCCCAGTAGGGAAAACCTTTGGCGACCAGAAAATCGAGCGAGCGTACGAGCGCCAGGCCTGCGAGCAGGACCATCGCGCCTTGCGCGAAATTAAACACACCGGAAGCTTTGAAGATCAGCACGAAACCGAGCGCCACCAGCGAATAAAGAAATCCGGCAAGCAACCCGCCGAGCAGAACTTCGAGGAAGGGCCCAAGCGCGCCAATGCTCATCCTTTGTTCCTTGTGCTGCGTCCCAGATAGGCATCAATCACGGCCTGATCACCCTGAACTTCGGCGGGCGTCCCGTCGGCGATTTTCTTGCCGTGATCCAGCACCACCACGCGGTCGGACAGATCCATCACCACGCCCATGTCGTGCTCGATCAGCGCGATGGTGGTTTTGAAACTGTCTTTCACCGTCAGAATGAAGCGGCACATATCGAGTTTTTCTTCCATGTTCATGCCGGCCATCGGCTCATCGAGCAGGAGCAATTCCGGCTCCATCGCGAGCGCGCGGCCTAGTTCGACGCGCTTCTGCAAGCCATAGGGCAGCTTGCCGACCGGCATTCTGCGGATGTGCTCGATTTCCAGAAAGTCGATGATGCGCTCCACAAATTCCCGATGTTCGATTTCTTCCTTCTGCGCGGCACCCCAATAGATCATTTGCGACAGGACGCCCTTGCGCATTTTCAGGGTGCGGCCGGTCATGATGTTGTCGAGGGTCGACATGCCCTTGAACAGCGCGACATTCTGAAACGTGCGCGCGATTCCGGACGACGCCGCCTCGTATGGCCTCATCTTCCTGCGTGTCTGACGCTTGTAGGTGATGCGGCCTTCATTCGGATGATAGAAGCCGTTGACCACGTTGAGCATCGAAGTCTTACCGGCACCATTCGGCCCGATGATCGCGCGGACTTCGCCCTTGCGGATGTCGAAGGAAACATCGGTGAGCGCCTTGATGCCTCCAAAGGAAAGCGAAATGTTTTCGACCGAAAGAAGCACCTCCCCCGCCGCGATTTCACCGCCCAATGGAGCCCTCATGCCGCCCGCTCCATTTCCGGCGCAACGGCGGGATGTATTGTCATATCCAGGATTTTCACACGGCCTTCGATCTTGCCCTTACGTCCGTCCTCGAAAGTGACTTCGATGGAAATGTCCGCTTCATTCGAACCGTCATAGAGCGCCTGGGCGAGTGGCGCATAACGCTCCGCGATGAAACCGCGCCGGACTTTCTGCGTGCGCGTGAGTTCGCCGTCGTCAGCGTCGAGTTCCTTGTGCAAGATGAGGAATCGCTTGATCTGCGCGCCGGCCATCGGGCCTTCCTGCGCGAGCGCGCGGTTCACTTCATCGACATGCCCGGCGAGCATTTCATAGACCCGCGGATGCGCGGCGAGTTCCTGATAAGATCCATAAATGACGTTGTTACGCTCGGCCCAGCTACCCAAGGCGACAAGATCGATGTTCAGCATCACCGTGACAAAATCGTGCCGGTCACCGAGCGCTACGGCTTCCTTGATGTTCGGATAGAATTTCAGTTTGTTTTCGATGTATTTCGGCGCGAACAGCGTGTTGTCCTTCAGGCGGCCGACATCCTTCGCGCGGTCGATGATTTTCAGGTGCCCGGTTTTCGGATCGAAGAAGCCGGCGTCGCCTGTATGCACCCAGCCATCGGGTGTCTTGGTCTGTGAGGTTCTCTCAGGATCCTTGTAATAGTTTGCGAACACGCCGGGGGAGCGGAACATGACCTCGCCATTCTCCGCCACCCGCACCTCTACTCCGATATTCGGTTTGCCGACCGTATCGGCGTAAATCTCACCATCCGGCTGGGCGGTGATGTAAACCGACGCTTCGGTGGAGCCGTAAAGTTGTTTCAGGTTGATGCCGAGCGACCGGTAATAGCGGAAAATTTCCGGGCCGATCGCCTCGCCTGCCGTATAGGCCACCCGCAGCCGCGAAAACCCGTAGCGGTTTTTCATCGGCGCATACATCAGGATATTGCCGATCCAGTAAAGCAAGCGGCCATGCAGCGGCACGCTCTGGCCGTTCAGAATTTTCTCGCCGTATTTTCGCGCCACGCCGAGAAAATAATGAAACATGCGCCGTTTGAATGCACTCGCGTCTTCCATGCGCACCATCGTCAGCGTGAGCAGATTTTCGTAGATGCGCGGCGGCGCGAAAACGTAAGTCGGGCCGATCTCCCGGCGGTCCTGAATGATCGTCTCCGGGCTTTCCGGACAGTTTACGCAGAACCCGGCGACATAGGATTGCGCATAGGAAAAAATGTGGTCGCCCACCCACGCCATCGGCAGATACGCAATGATTTCCTCGTTCTCGCCAAGAGAATCGAAAATATTGGCGTTGCGCGAACTGGTAACCGTCGCATCGAAGGTGAGGACGACACCCTTGGGCTGGCCCGTCGTGCCCGACGTATAAAGAATCACCGCGGTATCCGAGCCTTTTCCGCGCGCGATCTCTTTCTCCCAGTTTGAGCCCGCTTGCTTGCTGCTGGCAGCGCGGCCAAGCGTCTGAACTTCGTTGAACGATTTCAGCCGCGTTTGATCGTAATCGCGCAGGCCACGTTCTTCATCGTAAATAATATGGCTGAGCGTCGGCAGACGGTCAGAAATGGAGAGCAGCTTGTCCACCTGTTCCTGATTTTCCACCACGGCAATTTTCACGCCCGCGTGCGAAAGCACGAACGCCATCTCGTCGGCGACGGAGTCCTGATAGACCGGCACCGGTATGGCGCCGAGCGCCTGTGCGGCGCACATGGTCCAGTAAAGCCGGGGCCGGTTGGCGCCGACGATCGCGACCTTGTCGTCGCGCCTCAATCCGAGCGCGGACAGGCCAAGGGAAAACGAGCGCACTTCTTCCAGCACCTGCGACCAGGTCCAGGTGTGCCAGATGCCAAAATCTTTTTCGCGAATGGATGGGCGGTCGCCGCGGCGGACGGCGTTAATCAACAACAGCTTTGGAAACGTATCGACAATCGATGCCGTTTCGGCAGCCACGCGACTTACCTCCCCACACGGATCAGCTCCTTGAGCTTGATCCTTCTTTTTGACCTCTTGTGCCGAGGTCTTTCTTTAGGCCATGCGGCGGCCAAAGCCGCCGCCGACAGGGCAATCCTGCGGGGGTATTGGCTGCAAGACAAGTACAGAATTTGATTGGGAATAGCCTATTCGGCTGCGGCGGCAGGCACTGGCATATCAGCCGACGGAGAACCGGTCCGCCAGCGGCGCAGCAGTTCCGCTTCTTCGGCCTTGGCGGCGGTCAGATGCCGTTCCTTGACCGGGCCAAACCCGCGTATTTTCTCGGGTATGGAGGCGATGGCCACCGCCAGTGAATGATTCCGGGCGGTCAGGCCCGTAATCAATTCTTCAAGCGCGGTTACATAATCGTCAACCAGACGCCGCTCCATGCGCCGTTCCGCGGTCCAGCCGAACGGATCGAGGGCAGTGCCGCGCAGGAACTTCAATTTTGCCAGAAGGCCGAAAGCTCCCATCATCCAGCCACCGAAGGAGATTTTCTTCGGGCGGCCGGTGGCAGGATCGATACGCGAGAACAGCGGCGGAGCCAGATGAAACTCCAGCCGCGCCTTGCCGTCGAATGCATTGTTGATCTGCTTTGAGAAGGAGCCGTCGGTGAACAGGCGCGCGACTTCATATTCATCCTTGTACGCCATGAGCTTGAACAGGTTGCGCGCGGCTATTTCTGTCAGCGCATCACTATCCTGCATCTTTGCGCGCTCGGCGGCGCGAACGCGCTCAACCAGCTCGCGGTAGTGCGCTGCGTAGGAATCGTTCTGGTAGGCGGTGAGAAATTCAACGCGCCGGGAAATCGTTTCATCGAGCGAAAGCGAAAGCTTGCGGGCATCGGTTGCAATATCGGAAGGTGCCGCGAGCTTTGCAACGGATTGGGGATCGTGCGCGGCGCGGCGGCCCCATGCGAATGCCGCCTTGTTGATCTCGACCGCCTCGCCGTTCATCTCGATTGCGCGCTCGATGGCCTCTTCGCTAAGGGGGATCGCGCCGAGCTGCCACGCATAACCGACCAGAAAAATATTCTGCCCGAGTGAGGAGCCGAACAGCGCGGTCGCCATCCGGGTCGCGTCGATGAAGCGCGTATGCTCGCGCCCTGCCGAGGAGGAGATCGCGCGTTTGATGCGCTCGGTCGGCAGGGAAAAATCCGCGTCCAGCGTGAACTTGCCGGGCTGCACTTCATGCGTGTTCACGACGACCGTCGTTTCACCTGGCTTCACCGCGGCAAGCACATTCTTGGAGCCAGCCACCACGATATCGCCGCCCATGATGAGGTCCGCTCCGCGTGCGTGAATGCGGATCGCATGAATGTCGTCCGGATTCTTCGCAATGCGAATGTGGGAGAGAACCGCGCCGCCCTTCTGCGCGAGCCCGGCCATATCGACGATGCCGCAAGCCTTGCCTTCCAGATGCGCGGCCATGCCGAGCAATGCACCGATGGTGACGACGCCGGTGCCGCCGATGCCGGTAACGATGATTCCGTAGGTCTGGCCGATCTCCGGCAATTTTGGTTGCGGCAGCATCGGGAAATCATGTGAAGCCGCGACGCCCGTTCCGCGCTTCGGCTTCACCCCATGCACGGTAACGAGCGCCGGGCAAAATCCCTTCAGGCAGGAATAGTCTTTATTGCAGCTCGACTGGTCGATCTCACGCTTGCGGCCCCACTCGGTCTCCAAGGGCTGGATCGCGATGCAATTCGATTGCGTTCCGCAATCGCCGCAGCCTTCGCATACGAGTTCGTTAATAATGACGCGCCTGTCGGGATCGGGAAACTGTCCGCGTTTGCGGCGACGGCGTTTTTCAGCGGCGCAGGTCTGGTCATAGATCAGCACGGTAACGCCGGGAATTTCCGCAAGCCCGGTCTGCACCTTCATCAATTCATCGCGGTGATGAATAGTGAGGCCTTCCGGCCATTTCTCGTTCTTCGAGTATTTCCATGGCTCGTCGCTGACGAGCACAACCTTCTTCGCGCCTTCCGCCGCGACCTGGCGCGCGATGGTTGGCACATCGAGGTCGCCATCGTTTTTCTGGCCGCCGGTCATCGCGACCGCGTCATTGAACAGAATTTTGTAGGTCATGTTCGTATTCGACGCGATGGCCGCACGGATCGCGAGATAGCCTGAGTGATTGTAGGTGCCGTCGCCGATGTTCTGGAACACATGCTTGCGTTTGGAGAACGGCGCCTCGCCCATCCAGTTGGCGCCCTCGCCGCCCATCTGCGTGAAGCCTAGCGTGGAGCGGTCCATCCACTGCACCATGTAGTGACAGCCGATGCCTGCGTAGGCGCGCATGCCCTCCGGCACTACGGTGGATGAATTGTGCGGACAGCCCGCGCAGAAATAAGGTTCGCGCGTCGCGACGCTCTGCGTCTCGCGCAAAACCTTCTGCGCGTCTTTCAAAAATGCAACGTACTTCGCGAGTGCTTCGTTGTTTACGTATTTCTGGAGCCGCTCGCCGATGCAGATCGCGATCTCGTTCGGATCGAGCGCTCCCTTCACCGGAAACAGCCAGTTTCCCTTCTCGTCTTTCTTGCCGATGCAGGTAGGCTGATTGGCGGTACCGTAAAGTTCTTCCCGCACCTGCACTTCGATCAGCGAACGTTTTTCCTCCACCACGATGATAAGATCGAGACCAGCGGCGAATTCCGCCAATTCAAGTTTCGAGATCGGCCAGGGACACGCCACTTTGAACAGACGGATGCCAAGGTCGTTGCATTTCACTTCGTCGATGCCGAGTTCATCCAGCGCCAGCCGGACATCGAGATAAGACTTGCCAGTAGTGATGATGCCGATTTTCGGTGTGCGTCCGCCCGACGTGATCCACTTGTTCAATTTGTTTGCGCGGATGAAGGCGAGCATCGCGTCGCGCTTGTAGTCATGCAGCCGCGCTTCCATGCCGAGCACGGTATCTCCGAGCCGGATGTTCAGGCCGCCTTCCGGCATCGCGAAGTCGGTGGGCAGCACAATGTTCACGCGGTCAAGGCTGCCGTCGATGACGGCGGTCGACTCCACCGTCTCATGCATGCACTTCAAAGCCGTCCACGCGCCGGTGTAGCGAGACATCGCCCAGCCATAGAGGCCGTAGTCGAGAATCTCCTGCACACCTGCGGGATTGAGAATCGGAATCATCACATCGAGAAAATGAAATTCCGACTGGTGTGCGGTGGTGGAGGACTCCGCCGTGTGATCGTCACCCATGAGTGCCAGCACGCCGCCGTGTTTCGACGTACCTGCGGAATTTGCGTGACGGAACACGTCGCCGGAGCGGTCCACGCCCGGCCCCTTGCCGTACCAGATGCCGAACACGCCATCGAACTTGCCTTCGCCGCGCAATTCCGCCTGCTGCGCGCCCCAGATCGCGGTCGCCGCCAGGTCCTCATTCAGGCCCGCCTGAAAATGCACATCGCTCTTTTGCAGAAAGCTTTTGGCGCGGATGAACTGCTGGTCGAGCCCGCCGAGCGGCGAGCCGCGATAGCCGGTGACGTAGCCGGCCGTGTTCAAGCCCGCGCGCCGGTCCATCTCTTTTTGCATGAGACAAAGCCGGATCAGCGCCTGATAGCCGGTCGCGTAGATGCGCGATTTCGAGAGATCGAATTTGTCGTCGAGATCGACGTTATTCAGCTTCACCGGCTTCTATCTTCCTTGGTACGTCGCACCCTGAATCTATTTAAGCTGAAGGTGGCATAGCGCCAAGGGGCGGGCAATTTCGCAAAATGGGCAAGAACCGGTGCGAAATTGCTCAGGCAGGCGGCAAGAAGAAATTTGGCGCATCGCAGCGTAGTTTCTTCAACCTTGCATCAACCCCACCGCCAGAAATCCTGCCCTTCTTCGCGCAGATGTCCGGCGAGCACCATTTTGTGAACTTCCGAAGCGCCGTCCACCAGCCGCGCCTGCGGGGCGTAGCGGTATATCCATTCGGCAATCGTATCCTTTGAATATCCCCGCGCACCCTGAAGCTGAACCGCCGTCGCCGCCGCGAGATTCAGCGTGTCGGCAACATGGATTTTCGCAAGCGAGATTTCCTTGCGTGTGTGCTCGCCCGCATCAAGCATCCACGCCGCGCGCATCACGAGCAGGCGTCCGATATCGATGCGGGCCGCCACATCGGCGAGCATCATCTGCACGCTTTCACGGTCGGCCAGCCGCACACCAAAGCCCTCGCGCTCGTTCACATAAGCCTGCGCGATTTCGAGACAGCGTTTCGACAGACCGAGCCAGCGCATGCAGTGCGTGAGCCGCGCGGGACCGAGCCTGATCTGGCAGAGCTTCAGGCCGTCCCCCTCACCCATCAGCACGTTTTCGTCGTCCACTTCCATGCCGTCGAAATGAATCTCGCAATGGCCGCCGTGCTCCTCCGGTCCCATGATTGGAATGCGGCGGCCAAGCTTGAAACCGGGCTGATCCTTGTGAAACAGAAACGCGGTCAAGCCCTTGCGCGCATCGTCAGACGTCCGCGCGATCAGGATGAAATGCTCGGCGACACCGGCGCCGGTGATGAACCACTTGTCGCCGGTGATCGACCACTTGCGATTGCCCTTTCGCTCGGCCCGCGTGCGGATCATCGAAGGATCCGAGCCGCCGCCGGGTGCTGGCTCCGTCATCGCGAAACTTGAACGCACTTTTCCCTCGACAATCGGATGCAGCCATTTTTTCTGCTGCTCCGGCGTCGCGACTTTCGACAGCACATTCATGTTGCCGTCGTCGGGTGCGGCGCAATTCAGCGAGACCGGCCCGAAGATCGAGCGATTGGCTTCTTCATAGAGTGCGGCCCAGCCCACAATCGGCAATCCCATGCCGCCATGTTCTTTCGGCGTCTGCGGCGCCCACAGGCCTTCCTTCTTCGCTTTCGCCCGCACTTTTTCCAATACATCGAGCCGGATGTTTTCATGCTCGTCGTAGTTCTTGCGGTCCGCTTCCAGCGGGAGCACTTCGCCCGCGATGAATTCGCGCGTCTTGTTGCGAATTTTTTCCAGTTCCGGCGGAAGCGAAAAGTCCATGGTCAGCCGATCGTCATCAGATGACCGCCATCGACCACGATGGTGGTGCCGGTGATCCATTTGCTTGCATCGGACGCGAGCAGCAGGAATGCGCCATCGAGATCGCGCGGTTCGCCGAAACGCCCCGCCGGAATCTGGTCGCGAATGGCCTTGCCCTTGTCGCTGTCCAGAAATTCGCGATTCAAGTCGGTGGCGGTGTAACCCGGCGCAATCGCATTCACGCGGATATTCTTGCGCGCCAATTCCAGCGCCAGCACTTTGGTCGCCTGCACCACGCCCGCCTTGCTCACATTATATGCGCCGACGCCGCGTTCGACGGAAAAGCTCGCCACCGAAGCAATCGTGATGATCGAGCCCGGTTTCTTCGCCGCCACCATGCGCCTCGCCGCTTCCTGCGCGGTGTAAAAAACACCATCCAGATTCGTGGACATCGTCTCGCGCCAGATTTCCTCGGTGGTTTCGAGCGCCTTCGCCGAGCGGACGATCCCGGCGTTGGCAACACAAACATCCACCGTGCCAAAAGCTTTTTCAGCGGCATCGAATGCGCGAGACATCGCCACGCGGTCCGTCACGTCGGCAACGGCTATGGCGGCCTTGCCGCCCGTCTTTTCGATTTTCCCGCGTAGCTCCTCGAGTTTTTCCTTGCGGCGCGCGACCAGGACGACGGAAGCACCGTTCGCGGCGGCCACCTCGGCGAGATGCGCGCCAAGGCCGCTTGATGCGCCGGTGATGAGCGCGACACGGTTTTTAAGGCTGAAAAGCTCTGCGGCCTGCATTCGCCCAAGATAAAGCAGAACCGCCGTTCCGGCGCTAGACCGGGAACATGCGCTCCGAGGCCATCATGCCCGTCAGCAGCAACCCGCCAAAGGCGACAATCACCAGTGCGGCGGCGAATTCGACGCCATGCAGCAATACGATTCCGGGGCCGCTTTTGCTGGTCGCGAATTTTTTGGCGATTCCCCTCGCCCCCACCGCGAAAATCGCGATTGCCGCCACGGTAATGGCCGTACCCGCGGCCATCGCTAGCGTCGCCAGCACGCCCGCATAGAAAATCCCCTGCGAGAGCGCAAAAGCGAGCACCAGGATCGCGCCGGAGCATGGACGCAGACCCACCGCGAACACCGCCGCGATTCCGCGCCTTAGCCAGTTGTCGCCCTTCAGCTTGGAAGGCTCAGGCCCATGCGAATGACCGCAATGCTCGTCATGTACGTGACCATGATCGTGATGATGATCGTGGCCATGCGCGTGGTCATGGTGATGATGCGCATGATCGTGATGGTGATCGTGGGTTTCTTTTTTGGAAGTGAATGCGCCGAAAAATGCTTTTCCTTTTCGCCAGGCCAGCACCAATCCGAATCCGATAATCAGCGCATACGCGCCAAGCTCCAGCCAGCGCACCGCTTCACCCATCGCCTTCGATGTCGCGCCGAGCAGTACGGCGAAGATTCCCACCACCGCAATCGCGGTGATTGCCTGCACCAGCGCGGAAATTGCCGAAAGCAGAATGCCGCGCGGGATCGTAGCGCCATCGGCGATCAGATAGGAGGAGATTACCGCCTTGCCGTGGCCGGGACCGGCGGCGTGAAAAATTCCATAGAGGAATGACAACCAGATCAGGCCGAAGGCTGCGGTGCCGTCGGCCTTGGCGGCGCGCACAGCGGAAGCCAGCGATTTATAAAATCTCGCCTGCTCGTTCAGAATCCATCCAGTTATTCCCGTATGCGCCTGTGCCGCCCCTTTCGGCACGCCGACGCCCAGTGGCGAAGTCTGCGCCAGCGCCTCGAAGCCCGCGCATAAAATCAGCGCCGCAGCGCAAGCTCCGATCAGCAGAATTCCGGTTTTGCGATTCAAGGAAGGCTCACTTGAAACATTCATTTGCACTTGATGGTGACGCGGCTGGCGAACTGGCTGGCGAAGGCGGCGGCACCCGGTGAATTCGCCATCGACTCCGACATCGATTTCGTTTGCGATTGGTTCGGCAGTTTCACGTCCGCAACACAGCCCGCCGGAGCATTGAGCAGCGATACGGCCTTTTCGTCGGCAAAGCCGATATCAATGAAAAAAGCCGGGTCGAACAACTCGAGCGAGAAACTCTCCTTCGGCGCCTTCATCTCCAGCGGCAGGGTGAAGTGGAGCGTCAGGATTTTGTCCTTGTCGGCTTCCACCCAGTAATCCACCGGCTCCTTGAATTTGAGATCGGCTTTGGCGGCGCGTCCGGTGCTGAAATAGTCGAATTCCTTCAGCGACGTCACATTCACTTGCGCAAGCTCGGACAATTCCTCGCGCGAGAGCTTGCCGTCATTGTTCTTGTCGAGGCCTTGCGCGGCGAAAGCCGAATACATTTCGTCGAAGGTCCAGGCGTGCTTGATCGCGATCACGCTGCCGTCGGGCGCGAATACGAGTTCGGATTTGGCGACGACCCATACATGCGGATGTGCCTGCGCGGCGGCCGCGCCAAGCAGGAAAGCCAGCGCGCCGAATGCCGCGCGAAAGAATGGAAGTAGTGCCATGCTGGCCGCTCTCCTGCCGTCCAGGCGCGAACGCGCTTTATTGCTGGACGATTACCGGTGCTCCGAGATGCACGCGATCAAACAGGTCGATTGCGTCCGCATTGTGCATGCGGAAACAGCCGCTCGACGCCTCCGAGCCGATGGAGCCCGGCGCATTGGTACCGTGGATGCGATACTCGCCCCAGCCGAGATAGATCGCGCGCGGGCCGAGCGGGTTATGGGCGCCGGGGCCGACTGATTCGGGCAGCCCCGGATTCTCGCGGCGCATCCGCGCCGTCGGCCGCCAGGTCGGATGCGTCTGCTTGGAACTGACCCAGAGATTACCGGACCACTGGAACACCGGCTTGCCGACCGCGACCGGGTAAACCATCGCCTGCCCGTCGCCGAGTACGTAATAGAGCTTCTTTTCCTTGGTGCGGACGATGATGGTGCCCTGCTCATGTTCACCGTCGAAATCGACCAGTTGAGCGTTTGTTTTTGACAGAGGGGCGGGCGGCAGAGACGCCGGCGCGTGCCGTGGCCGTTGGGGAGTGAAATAATCCGGACCCCATAGATTACGCGCATCGGCGCGATCAATCGGCAGCAAGAGCGCCGCCGCAAACAGGATCGAACCCAGCGTTTTCATTATCTCAGCCCCGAAAAGCCTCAGCCGCACCTAATGGATCATAGGCCGCCTGCCCCAGGCAACCTACTCACATTAAGGATATTCAGTCTCAACAACCCGCAGCACCGCCGTCGCTGCGCGGATCATGGGCGCCCTGGATGGTCCCATCCGGCAGGATTTCGACCCCGCCCGCGTGGCCCATGATTTCCACGTAGTCGTCCTCAAGCACCTGCATGTCGTGGCCGGCGTTCTTGAGGGCTTCGATTGTGGCAGCCGGGAAACGGGGCTCCAGCCGGAGATTAGTGATTTCGGTTCCCCAGGTACGGCCCAAAATCCAGCGAGGCAGGTCGATGGCCTCCCCGATCGGCACCTTATGATCGGCGTAACGGGTGAATATCGCCGCCTGGGTCTGGGTCTGGCCCTCGCCGCCCATGGTTCCGTAGCTGAGGAAACGGCCGTCGTTCATCTGGGCCATGGCCACACTTAATGTATGGAACGGCCTGCGGCCCGGCTCGAGCGGGTTCAGAGCCTTGGGGTCGAGCGAGAAACTGCATCCCCGGTTCTGCATCATCACGCCTGTCGAGGGCAGCACGCAGCCGGAGCCGAACTCATAAAAGAGGGACTGGATATAGGAGACGGAAACGCCATTGGCGTCCGCTGACCCCATCCAGATCGTATCGCCCGCTCCGGCTGGCTGCGGCCAGGGAGCCGCCTTCTTCGGATTGATGGCCTTCGCCTCTTTCTCGACGGCGGCGGGAGTAAGAAACGAGGCGGGGTCCGCCTTCAGCCGATCAAAGTCCGTCTGGGTGCGGTCACGGATCAGAAAAGCCCGTTTCGTCGCCTCGACGATGTGATGGACGAACTCATAGCTCTCCGGAGCGCCCGGCCCGAGCTTCTCGACGATGGCGAGGATCAGGAGCGCCACCATGCCCGGCGTCGGCGGCTGGGAGTTATAGAGAGTTCCGTGCTTCGTCTTGAGCGTCAGCGGCTCACGGGCCACCGCCTTAAACTTCTGGAGATCCTCGCGGGTGACCGGACTGTCGAGCCTCTCGAGATCCTTGGCGATCTCGCGGCCGATGTCCCCCCGATAGAAGTCGTCGAGCCCCGCCTTGATGAGCTGCTCAAAAGTATCCGGCAGCTTGCCGGCGGAGAGCATATCGCCAGCTTTCGGCGGCTTGCCGCCGGGCAGGAACGTCTCGGCAAATCCCGGCGCTTCGATCGCCGCCCCGCGCTCGCTCGCGTAGCGCCAAGCGAGCGACTTGGAATACGGATAGCCCTTGCGCGCGAGTTTCGCGGCCGGTTCCAGCAAGCGCGAGACCGGCATCTTGCCGCCGAGCGACTTCGCTGCGTCGAGCGCCATGATCCAGCCGCCAATCGCACCCGGCACGGTTAACGCCGCGAACGGCCCGCGCTCCGGAATCTTCTCGAGCCCGTGCTCCTTATAGAAGTCGCGCGTGGCCTTGGCCCCGGCAGGGCCACAAGCATCGATGTAACGGACCTTTCCGGAGGGTTCCCGGATCAGCCAGAAGCCATCGCCACCGATGTGATTCATGTGCGGATAGGCCACCACGATGGCCGCCGCCGCCGCGATCATGGCCTCCACCGCATTGCCGCCCTCCGCGATCACGTCACGGCCGGCCTCGGCGGCGAGCATGTGGGGCGCCACCACCATCCCGCGGCGGGCTTTGACAGTCTCGTTCGGCATGGTCGGACCTCGTTGGAGCGATTTGGGACAGCGTGACGCGGGGTGGAGCTTGATCGGAGGGGGCTTACGAGCCAGATTGCGCCGCATTCTAGGCAGCACGGGCATGAAATCGAGTCCCCCGCCCGTGTCAGGGAGTAGCAGACGATGAACGAAGCCCAAACCCGCTCCAGAAAGGTGATCTGGCCTCACCTCATCACGGTCCTGAGCGCCGCCGTGCTCATGGGAACGGTGGTCATCGGCATGGCGCTCGCCACTGCCTGGGCGCTCGCGGGCCTCTTCGGTCTCGGTCAGATCGGCGAGTGGGTGCTGGAAGCGCTCTTCGGCATCGGCGGCGTCGCTGTCATCGTCGCGTTCATCCGCAACGCGTCACGCATCGAACCTTTTTTCGAACGCTGAGCGCCACGCGAGCGCCACACGAAGTTTAACTTTCGATTCAGTTTTGAGTCCGCCGCGTGGCGCGCGAAAAAAAAATTGCGCGCGGGTGCGATTTATACTTGCAACCGGGTTCAAAAAAGCATATCTGCCGAATTGCCCAATTTCGCACGTGCCTGTGGTCGCGTGCCAGTCGACAGAGACCCGGACAAGAGGCCGGAAAGCTGTCGGGGCAGACTGGTAGCCGGAGCAACCGGCCGACCCCGCTCTCCGCGAGGGACGCGACTTAAAGCAACGACGTAGCGGGCCTTATTGGTCTCTACCGGCTGAAGGAGAGCCGGGGGTTACTGAAGAGGCACTACTCTTGCCGGCGGTGCGGATCGGGATCCTCCCATCCAAGCAACGGCGCAAACGGAAACCGGCTCAAGAGCCGGACAGCGGGCGGAGACCCGCCAAGGCGGAGCGCATTCGCGCTTTTGCTGCGGCAAATCCCCGTCCAGCTTGGAAGGAGATAAAGAAGTGACTGAGCGCATTCGTAAATTCCTCAGCCGACGACGCCGCGAAGATGGCCCATGCCTTGTGCTGGACCTCGACGTTGTGCGCGAAAACTACCTCGCATTCGCGAAGGCATTGCCTGACACCCGCGTTTTCTACGCGGTGAAGGCGAATCCTGCGCCCGAAATCCTCAAACTCATCGCGGATATGGGCTCCAGCTTCGATACCGCCTCCACCGGCGAAATCGACCTGGTGCTTGCCGCCGGCGCAACCGCCGACCGCATCTCCTTTGGCAACACCATCAAGAAGGAGCGCGATATCGCGCGCGCCTACGAGCTTGGTGTGCGGCTGTACGCAGTCGATTGCGAAGCCGAAGTCGAGAAGGTCGCCCGTGCGGCCCCCGGCTCCAAGGTCTTCTGCCGCATCCTCTGCGACGGCACCGGCGCGGAATGGCCGCTGTCGCGCAAATTCGGCTGCGCGCCCGAAATGGCGCCGCGCGTGCTCGAACATGCCCATCGTCTGGGCCTCGTTGCCCATGGCATTTCCTTCCATGTCGGTTCCCAGCAGAACGACGTGAAGGCGTGGGACCGTGCGCTGGCGACCGCCGGCGCGATCTTCCGCGACATGTCCGAACGCGGCATCAACCTCCAGATGGTCAATCTCGGCGGCGGTTTCCCTGCGAAGTACCTCAAAGAGGTGCCCAAAGTGCAGGTCTATGGCCGCGCCATCTTCAAGTCGCTGCGCAAGCACTTCGGCAACCGTATTCCGGAAACGATCATCGAGCCGGGCCGTGGCCTCGTGGGCGACGCCGGCATGATCGAGGCGGAAGTCGTGCTGATCTCGAAGAAGTCGGACGACGACAATGTGCGCTGGGTCTATCTCGACATCGGCAAGTTCGGCGGTCTCGCCGAGACGATGGAAGAGGCGATCCGTTACCCGATCCGCACCCCGCGGGACGGTGACGAGACCGCGCCCTGCATCATTGCCGGCCCGACCTGCGATTCGGCGGACGTGCTGTACGAAAAGACCCCGTACCCGCTCCCCATCTCGCTCGCGATCGGCGACAAGGTGCTGATCGAAGCGTGCGGCGCCTACACGACCACCTACTCGTCGGTCGCCTTCAACGGATTTCCGCCGCTGAAGTCCTATGTGATCTGACGAAGCCGGTACGTCTCAAATTCAGCCCCCCGGCATCGCTGCCGGGGGCTTTTTCTTTGGGATTCGCCCCCATTTTCACCCTTTGCAAAGCGTTGGCGATTGACGCGGCGCATTCCTGCATGGCTCTTGATCGTTGAGTCATGCGTTTTTCGAATCTCTCGCGTATTCGCGAGGGAAACATTCGGAGGTTCGAGACCATGGCCCAGTGGCCGGTACACGGAAAAATCGACGGCCCGATCGTGATGATCGGTTTCGGTTCCATCGGAAAAGGTGTTCTCCCGCTGATTGAGCGGCATTTCACCTACGACAAATCCAAGTTTGTCGTGATCGATCCCTCGGACAAGGACCGCAAGCTCCTCGATGAGCGCGGCATCCGCTTCATCAAGGAAGCGTTGTTCAAGAACAATTACCGGGAAATCCTGACGCCGCTCCTGAAGAGCGAAAAGGGCAAGCGCGGATTCTGCGTGAACGTCTCCGTCGATGTGTCCTCGCTGGAAGTCATCGAACTCTGCCGCGAGCTTGACGCTTACTACATCGATACGGTCGCGGAACCTTGGAAGGGGTTTTACTGGGACGAGAAAATCCCGACCGAGGATCGCACCAACTATGCGCTGCGCGAGCAAATTCTGGCCGCACGCAAGAAGATGGGTGCAGGCATCACCGCGGTAAACTGCTGCGGGGCCAATCCCGGCATGGTGTCGTGGTTCGTGAAGCAGGCGCTCGTGAACGTCGCGACCGACCTCGGTGTTAAATATGACGAACCGAAATCGCGCGCGGACTGGGCCAAGCTGATGCAGAAGGTTGGTGTGAAGGGAATTCACATCGCCGAACGCGACACCCAGCGTTCGATCAAGCCGAAGCCGATGAATGTGTTTGTGAACACATGGTCGGTGGACGGTTTCGTCGCCGAAGGCCAGCAGCCCGCCGAACTCGGCTGGGGCACCCACGAAAAATGGATGCCCGCCAACGGCCATGAGCACAAACACGGCACCAAGGCGGCGATCTGGCTGCGGTTAATGGTTTTCAACCAATGCAGGAGGGCCAGAACAAAACCAGAAACCAACATCGTGGTGGGCATATCCACCATCAACAGTTTGACATGCGAGGCCGTAATATTCCCTGAAATGGCAATGGAATTTGTTTCTCGCAAGATCAGGAGTATGGCTAAGATCAACCCCGAAAAGCGGTTATGCAGGGCGCGCGTTACCAGG
>CAZUJE010000047.1:0-19582 GCA_964620215.1 uncultured Hyphomicrobiales bacterium | reverse complement strand
TGTGCTGAAGCGCCCACGGCAGGATGCCGTCACGGAATTCGGTGACCTGCTTGCCGTCCTTGAGGACGATCGCGTCCTTGCCGACGAGATCGACGCGGCTGATGTGGCTGTCGAGATTGACGCGCACACAGGGCCAGTTCAGGCGCGAAGCCACCTGCTCGATATGTGAGGACTTGCGGGTGCCGTGGTAGCCGGAGATCAGGACGCGGCGGTTGTGCGCGAAGCCGGCGAGGATCGCCAGCGTCGTATCCCTGTCGAACACATAATCCGGGTCGGTATCGGGTACATGCTCGTCCGGCTTCGAATAGGCCGGGACGTCCATGTCGATGTCGAGGCCGAAAACCTGACGCGCCGACACTTTCATGTCGGGCAGGGCGCTCACTTCCTGATTGGCGGTAGTCATTGCCGCTCCGTTGGCCGAATCCGCCGAAAACCGGCCGTTCGGTGTCTGATTTGAATCCTGCGCTGGATGTAGGGACAATTTAGCAGAAACGAAGCGGCCAATGGAACGGGGACTGGCGGCCATTTATCGTGCTGGAAAGGCTGGCAAATCGGCTGATTGGGCGCTTACCGGTAGCGGATGCGGCGATAAGGCCCGAACGAAAAGCGACCTCTCCGCGACTCAGCAGAACTTGGCGCTTTTCAAATAATTGTAGGCCTGGATGACCACCTTGAGCCGTTCCTCGTAGGAGCGGTCGCCGCCATGCACGTCGGGATGGTGGCGTTTCACGAGTTCCTTGAACTTCGCCTTGATCTGAACCGGCGTGGCATCGATATCGAGACCCAGCGTGTCGAACGCCTTGCGCTCCGCGTTGTGAACGACGCGGCCTTCCGGCGCCTTCGCTTCGGTGCGGGCGAAACCTTTAACGGCCTCCGTCACATTGAATGGATCGGTATATGCAAATCCACCGGTCGCGGCGGCTCCGCCGCCCGCGCGGCGCGAAGCATTCATGCCCATCTTCCAGGTCGGGCGGTTGCCGGTCAGCGCGTCTTTCTGAAAAGCCTTAACGGCGTCATCGGAAAGACCGGCGAAATAATTGTAGTTGTTGTTGTACTCGCGCACGTGCTCGATGCAGTACAGCCAATACTGATTGTCCTGTCCGCGGCCCTTGGGGGCGCGATGCACGCCGGGTTTCTTGCAGCCTGCCCACTCACAGGCCGGCGCATCACGCTTGAGGCGGCGATCCTTGCTCGGTTTCACCCGGATTTTGTCGAACAGAGGCGAGTCGAATTTCATGATTTGATTATGTGCGCTGGAACGGTTGAGAACAAGGCGGCGAGAGAAAACTTAACAACGACAGTTTGACGCGAAGTTGACGAGCAGCGCCCCGCAGCTTTAATGCGCTCTATATGGATACGGTTGCACGAATTCAAAAGACCCTCAGCGGCGGGTTAACACCCGCGCATCTCGAAGTGATCGACGAGAGCGGGCAGCATGTGGGTCATTCCGGAGCAATTCCGGGCAAGATCACGCATGTGCGCGTGAAAGTCGTCGCCGAGAATTTCCGGGGGAAAAGCCGGATCGAGCGGCACCGCGCCGTGAACGAATTGCTCAAGGATGAGATCGCCGCCGGCCTGCACGCGCTTTCCATCGAGGCAAAAGCGCCGGGCGAATAAAAATTACGCAGCCCGCCCGGCCGCGGGCGCAGGCTCTTTCCGGCCAAGCGGCGATACGCGCAAGGACTCGATCCGGTTGCGGGTCTTCCGCAGCACCTGAAATCGGTAACCGTGGAAGGTGAAGGTCTGGCCCGGTTCGGGAATGAGCTGGGCTTCGTGAATCACAAGGCCCGCCACGGTCGTCGCCTCGCCGTCCGGCAGTTTCCAGTCCAGCGCGCGGTTCAGATCGCGGATGGGAACAGCACCGTCGATCGTGACCGATCCGTCCTGATGCCGCCGCAGGTCATCCACCGCTGCGTCGTGCTCGTCGGAAATGTCGCCGACGATCTCCTCGAAAATATCCTCGAGCGTCACCAGCCCCATCATCTCTCCGTACTCATCGACGACGAGCGCGAAATGGGTTTTGCGGCGGAGAAAGGCCTTCAACTGATCGGCGACAGGACGGGTCATCGGCACGAACCACGGCGCTGTCGCCAGCTTCAGAATATTGATTTTCGCCGCATTGCCGCCCGCCGCTTGCGACGCGCGCAGGAGATCCTTCGCATGAAGAATGCCGATAATGTTGTCGGGGCTGTCGCGCCAGAGCGGAATCCGGCTGTAGCGCGACTCCAGCACCTCATGGACGATTTTTTCCGCGGGGTCGTCGGCGTTGATCGCGACGATCTCCGTGCGGTGGACCATCACGTCGGAGACTTCCAGCTCTTTCAGATCGAGCAGCCCGCCGAGCATGTCGCGGTCGGATTTGACCACGCTGCCTTCGCGATGAAGCACATCCACCGTGTTGCGCAGTTCTTCGTGCGCGGTGGCGTTACCGCTGAAGCCCACCAGGCGCGGCGCCCAGCGGACAAAAGTTTTGATGGCAAAAAAGGACCGGCTCGCCAGTTCAACTATCCAGGAAAATATTTTCGAGATCATCTTCGACGCCTAACCGGCCGCCAGATTTTCCGCGAGCAGCTTGCGAACCACCTCGGGATCGGCCTTCGTTTCAATGAAAGCCTTGCCGATGCCGCGCGTCAGAATGAACACCAGCGAGCCGCGGCGAACTTTCTTGTCCTGTCCCATCAGATCGATCAAGCCGTCCGCATCCGGCAGCTTGCCCGGAATCTGCGAGAGCTTCGTGAGCGATCCGGCTTTTGCGAGATGGGCTTCGACCCGCGCCGCATCGGCGGCGGGACAAAGGCCCATGCGCACCGATAGCTGGAAGGCGAGCACCAAGCCGATGGCGATGCCTTCGCCGTGCAGCAGCCGGTCGGAAAATCCGGTTGCCGCCTCAAGGGCATGACCGAATGTATGGCCGAGATTGAGCAGTGCCCGTTCGCTGCTTTCGCGTTCGTCGCGGCCAACGATGTCAGCCTTGGACTGGCAGCTTTTTGCGATGGCTTCGATGCGGGCGTTCCCGCCAGAGAATATTTCTTTCCAGTTTTGCTCCAGCCACTCGAAAAACGCGGCGTCGTTGATAAGGCCGTATTTCACGACCTCGCTGTAACCGGCGCGAAACTGGCGCTCGGGCAGCGTATCGAGCAGGCCAGTGTCGGCGAGCACGAGAATCGGCTGGTGAAAGACGCCGACGAGATTTTTCCCGTGCGGGCTGTTGATGCCGGTCTTGCCGCCGACCGAGGAATCCACCTGCGCGAGCAGGCTGGTCGGGATTTGCACGAAATCCACGCCGCGCCGCGCGATGGCCGCGGCGAAACCGGCGAGATCACCGACCACGCCGCCGCCCAGGGCAATGACGAGATCGCCGCGCTCGATGCGCGCTGAAAGGATCGCGTCGGTGACGCGCTCGATCATAGCGTAGCTTTTCGAACCCTCGCCCGGCGGGATCAGTGTCATGGAAGGGCGGATGCCGGCGCCGGACAGCGATTTTTCCAGGCGATCGAGGTGAAGCTTGCCGACATTCTCGTCGGTGACGATCACGGCGGAAACGTTCGGCCGGATTTTCGCGATCCGCGCGCCCGCCTCGTCAATCACACCGCGGCCGATGACGATGTCATAGCTGCGCTCGGCAAGGTTGACGCGCACGATCTTCACGGCGGCACGTTCGGCAGTCCTGGTGTTCATCGCGGTGCCTCATCGGCGCGCGCAGTCAGCCAGCGATCGAGATTATCCACGATCTCTTCCACCACCGCTTCATGCGGGCTTTCCCGCGAGATGATGATGATATCCGCTTCGGCGTAAGTTTGCTCGCGCTGGGACAAAAGCTGTTTCAGCGTTCCTTCCGGATCGTCACCCCGCAACAACGGCCGGTCGTTCTTGCGCTTCACCCGGCGGAGTAAAACCGGAATATCTGCTTTCAGCCAGATTGAGACGGCGTTCCTGCGCGCGGAGGCGCGGGTGTCCGCATTCATGAATGCGCCGCCGCCGGTCGCGATCACGGAAGGTTTTTCTTCCAGCAGCCGCCCGATCACGCGCGCTTCGAGCGAGCGGAATTCAGCTTCGCCGTGCTTCGCGAAAATCTCCGGAATCGTCATGCCGTTTGCCGCCTTGATGATCTCGGCGTCCGCATCGACGAAATTCATGCCGAGTTTCGGCGCGAGCCGCCGCCCGATCGAGCTTTTGCCGGAACCGGGCATGCCGACCAGCACGATCGAACGCGAGCCGAGCCGCCCGCGCAGCGGGCTGGCTTCCTGGTGCTCGGCTTGCTTCGCCGTGTTCATGACGTTTCCAGCGGTGGGGTTGGCGCGGAACCTACATCATAGAGTTTTCGGAGCAATCTCGGGTCATAAAAACTTGGCCGGAATGGTCAATCGTCGCCTATAACGGCCACCAATGTACGCGCGAATCGGCCTCAACGATGCCAAGCCTGATCCGACTTTTAACCGTTCTTGGAATTCTGGCCGGCCTGGCCTTCGCCGGAATCTGGGCGCTCGCCAATCTCATTCAGCCTGAGACCCGTGAAATCACCATCACGGTGCCGCCCGACCGGATCGGGAAGTAGCAGCCGCATGGTCCGCCGCCCGCCCAGCCAGTTCGCCGAATTGTTCCTCGACATGATGGCGACGGAACGCGGCGCGAGCAGGAACACGCTCGATGCCTACCGGCGCGATCTCGACGACTATTCGGAATTTCTGAAAGACAAAACCCTCGCCGTCGAGACGGTCACGACCGAAAACATCCGCGCCTATCTCGCGGTGCTGGCGAAGCGCCATCTTGCGGCGACCTCGGTCGCACGGCGTCTCTCCGCCGTGCGCCAGCTTCATCGTTTTCTATACGCGGAAGGAAAACGGAAGGACGATCCGGCCGCGGTTCTGGAAGGACCGCGGCGCGGGCGCACGCTTCCAAAAATTCTTAGCATCGATGAAGTGACGCGGCTGCTCGACGCCGCGCACTCCGCTGCCAAACAAGACGAGGACTCGCCGGCGGAGCAACTGCGCGCCTGCCGTCTCGTCTGTCTGCTGGAAGTCTTGTACGCGACCGGCCTGCGCGTATCGGAACTTGTCGCCCTGCCGTCCTCGGCGGCTCACGCGGAAGGCGGCACGATTACGGTCAAAGGCAAAGGCAACAAGGAACGGCTGGTGCCGCTCGGCGATCCCGCCCGCAAGGCGATGAAGGAATATCTGAAGCTGCGCGAGAAATCGGGTTTGGGCGGATCGCGCTGGCTGTTTCCGTCATTCGGCGAAAGCGGGCATCTGACGCGGCAACATGCGGCGCGCGAGTTGAAGGAGCTTGCGGCGGCGGCGGGCATCGAGCCGCGCAAAATGAGCCCGCACGTCCTGCGCCATGCTTTCGCCAGCCACCTGCTCGCCAACGGCGCGGATTTGCGTGTTGTGCAGGCTCTATTGGGCCATGCAGATGTTTCAACGACGCAGGTCTATACCCACGTGCTTGACGAGCGGCTGAAAAGCCTTGTGCGCGACCTGCACCCCTTAACCGACGATTGAAACGCTTTTGCCTGCGTGCGCCTGACTTGATATAGGGGCGGACCCTTTCCCCATATTTCAGTCAATGCGCACATATCTCGATTTTGAAAAACCCGTCGCCGAACTCGAGGCCAAACTCGAGGAATTGCGCGCGATAGGCGCTGCCGGCGAGCCGGTATCCGTCGGCGAGGAAATCGGACGCCTCGAATCCAAGGCGAAAGAGACGCTTTCCCAGCTTTATTCAAATCTGACGCCCTGGCAGAAAACCCAGGTCGCTCGCCATCCGCAGCGTCCGCATTTTTCGGATTATGTGGCGCATCTGATCGAGGACTTCACGCCGCTCGCGGGCGACCGCAAATTCGGTGAGGATGAAGCGATCATCGGCGGCTTTGGACGTTTTCGCGGCTCCAGCATTTGCGTGATCGGCCACGAAAAAGGTTCAACCACCGAGGCCCGCATCAAGCACAATTTCGGCATGGCGAAGCCGGAAGGTTACCGCAAGGCGGTGCGGCTGATGGAACTGGCCGACCGTTTCGAGGTGCCCGTGCTTTCGCTTGTCGATACAGCCGGCGCTTATCCCGGCATCGATGCGGAAGCGCGCGGACAGGCGGAAGCCATCGCGCGTTCGACCGATGCGTGTCTCGCGCTTGGCGTGCCGAACGTCGCGGTAATTATCGGAGAAGGCGGCTCTGGCGGTGCGATCGCGATTGCGACGGCCAACACCGTCATCATGCTGGAGCATTCGATCTACAGCGTGATCTCACCGGAGGGTGCAGCTTCAATTTTGTGGCGGGATACTTCAAAGGCGCAGGAAGCGGCGACCAATATGAAGATCACCGCGCGCGACCTGGAACGGTTCGGTGTGGTTGATCTTGTGGTCACGGAACCAGCGGGAGGGGCGCATCGCCACTCCGACGCCACAATTACCGCCACGGGCGACGCCATCGCCAATTCCCTGGAGCGACTGAAATCCCTGTCGAAAGAGGAAATTAGGTCGCGGCGGCAACAAAAATTCCTCGCAATTGGACGTAAACTGTAAGGAATCGACGGGGTTGGGGGCGATTAATCCCAATACCTGAAAGTTCCTCATCTGGCCGCGCCCGCCTGTGGCCGGTTCTTGCGGTAACCAGTCGTCAAGGGTAACGCTTTAGCCAATGACGGTGCCATCCAGAGACGGGTTTTGGGAGTTCCGAGTTGAGCCGTAAATTCCGCAACGGAGCCAGTGGCTTCCTGCTCGCGGCAGCGTGTTCATTCGCGCTCGCGGGATGCGTGACGGAAGAAGGCGGCGTTGCCAGCGGTTTCGGCCCCAAGCATCTTCAGCAACTCTCACCCGCGATGGTCGCCCAGATCGAACAGAAGGGCATGGCGAAAAATTCGCCCGTCCTGCTTCGCATCTACAAGGAAGAGTCCGAGCTTGAGGTCTGGAAGCAGACCCGCACCGGCAAATACGAAATGCTGAAGACCTATCCGATCTGCCGCTGGTCGGGAGAGCTGGGTCCGAAGTTCAAGGAAGGCGACCGGCAGGCGCCGGAAGGCTTCTACACGATTACGCCGGAGCTGCTGCAACCGCGCTCCAGCTATCATCTTGCCTTCAACATGGGTTATCCGAACGAGTATGACCGTTCGCTCGGACGCACGGGCGCGCATCTGATGGTGCATGGCGACTGTTCCTCGCGCGGCTGCTACGCGATGACCGACGAACAGATTTCCGAGATTTTCGCGCTCGCCCGCGAAGCGTTCGACGGCGGCCAGCTTTCGTTCCAGGTGCAGGCCTATCCGTTCCGCATGACGGCGAAGAATATGGCCCGTCATCGCAACAATCCGCATCTCGCCTACTGGCGGATGTTGAAGGAAGGCAGCGATCATTTCGAGGTGACGAAGACGGCCCTGAAAGTCGATGTCTGCGACAAGCGCTATGTGTTCAACGCGCGCCTGGTCGATCCATCGCGGCCGTTCAATCCGTCGGCCCAGTGTCCCGCCTATCAGGTGCCGGCCGACACCGCGAAGCTCGTCGCCACGAAGAAACAGGTTGACGACCGCGAATTCACGATGCTCGCGAACATGAATATTCCGACCGCTCCGATCGTAACCGGTCAGGACGGCGGCACTAATTCTGCCTTTGCCTTCGGCAATCCACGCAACGCACCCGCTCAGCAGAGCGCGCCTGCGGTAGCAGCGAGACCGGAACCGGCCGAGACAACTTCATCCACGCCGCGCCGCGCTGCTTCGACGCCGCCGGCGGCGTCTTCACAAAAGAAGAGTGCATTCAGCCCGCCGCCGTCGCAGTCGCGCAACCGCTCGGCTGGAATTGGCGGCAACGACCCGGACGACCAGCCGGCAACGCCGCCGCAGCGTTCCGCGCCTGCACAGCGGCAGAACGCGCCGCAGGCATTGCCGGGTGCCGCGCCGATCCTGTCGTCGGGCGGTTTTTCCTACACGAACTGAAGATTGTTTTCGGTGAGCCGCCGGAAACCCGCCGTCAGGCGAGTTTTCCGTGGCACTGCTTGTATTTCTTGCCCGAGCCGCAGGGGCAAAGTTCGTTGCGGCCAACCTTGCCCCAGCTATTCGGATCTTCGGCGTTACGCGGCTCCTGAGCGCTGCGTGCACTCGGTGCACCTGCAAGGGCGGCCGATGCCAGCGCCATCTCATCCTCGCCGGTATTCGGATTGATGTGGTGGGCCTCCATCGGCGGAAGTTCATTCATGGTCGGCGGCGATGAGACGATTTCGACCCGCATCAGTTGCGTGGTGACGCCTTCGCGCAGGCGGGTGAGCAGCGCGTCGAACAGGGCGAACGCTTCGGATTTATATTCCTGCAACGGATCGCGTTGGGCATAGCCGCGGAAACCGATGACCTGACGCAGGTGCTCCAGCATCACCAAATGCTCCCGCCACAGATGGTCGAGCGTCTGGAGCAGGATCGATTTTTCGACATAGCGCATGATCTCAGGCGTGTATTTGGCGGCCTTCGCCGCCATCATTTCGTCCGCCTCGCGCGTGATGCGCTCGCGCACTTCCGGATCGGCGATGCCTTCTTCCTTCGCCCACAGGTCGACCGGAAGCTGGAGTCCGAGTGTGCCTTCGACGGCCGTTTTCAGTCCGCCCGCGTCCCACTGTTCGGGATAGGCGTTCTCGGGAATGTGCTTGGCTACCAAATCCGAAATGATCGAATGGCGCATGTCGGCGACGGTGCCGGAGACGTCCTGATCGCGCATCAATTCGATGCGCTGCTCGAAGATGACCTTGCGCTGGTCGTTCATCACGTCGTCGTATTTCAGGATGTTCTTACGGATGTCGAAGTTGCGCGCCTCGACCTTCTGCTGCGCTTTTTCCAGCGCTTTGTTGATCCAGGGATGAACGATCGCCTCGTTCTCTTTCAGGCCGAGCTTGGTCAACATGCCGCCGAGCTGATCTGAGCCAAAGATGCGCATCAGGTCGTCTTCCAGCGAGAGGAAGAAGCGCGATGCGCCGGGGTCGCCCTGACGGCCGGAACGGCCGCGAAGCTGGTTGTCGATGCGCCGCGATTCGTGGCGCTCGGTGCCAAGCACGAACAGGCCGCCGGCGGCGAGCGCCTTTTCCTTCAGGCGCGCGACCTGCGCGCGGATTTCGGCGATGCCCTTCTCGCGCTTCGCCGGATCGGTGACGTCTTTCATCTCCTGGCGCACGCGCATGTCGGCGTTGCCGCCAAGCTGAATGTCGGTGCCGCGGCCGGCCATGTTGGTGGCGATGGTGACGGCGCCCGGCACGCCGGCCTGCGAGATGATGTAAGCCTCTTGCTCGTGATAGCGGGCGTTCAAGACCGCGAACACTTTTTCACTCGCAGTCTTCTGGTCGCCGTCATAGAGAGCGGCAAAGGCGTTCGGATCCGAGAAATCCACCTGCTTCCAGCCTTCCTTGCGAAGCTGTTCGGCGAGGCTTTCAGATTTCTCGATCGAGACGGTGCCGACGAGCACGGGCTGGCCGCGCGTCTTGCAATCCTTCAGCAGTTCGATGATCGCGCGGTTTTTCTCCTGCGGCGTGCGATAGACCTCGTCATGCTGGTCGTCGCGCTGCATCGGGCGGTTGGTCGGAACCTCCACGACTTCAAGATTGTAAATATCTAAAAATTCATCTGCCTCGGTCAGCGCCGTGCCGGTCATGCCGGCGAGCTTCTTGTAGAGGCGGAAATAGTTCTGGAAGGTGATGGAGGCGAGGGTCTGGTTTTCCGGCTGGATCGCGACATGCTCCTTCGCTTCCAGCGCCTGATGCAGGCCTTCCGAATAGCGCCGTCCCGGCATCATGCGGCCGGTGAATTCGTCGATGATGACGACTTCGTTGTTGCGGACAATGTAGTCGCGGTCGCGCTGAAACAGCTTGTGAGCGCGCAACGCCTGATTGACGTGATGAACAACGGAGACGTTGTCGATGTCGTAGAGCGAGTCGCCTTTCAGGAGGCCCGCTTCCTTCAACTTGTTTTCGAGAAACTCGGTGCCGTCCTCGGTGAGATTGGTCGAGCGCTGCTTTTCGTCCACCTCATAGTGTTCCTTGGCGAGCAGCGGCAGGAACTTGTCGATCGTGTTGTAGAAATCCGAACGGTCATCGAGCGGGCCGGAAATGATGAGCGGCGTGCGCGCTTCGTCGATGAGAATGGAATCCACTTCGTCGACGATGGCATAGACATGGCCGCGCTGAACCATCTGGTTCAGTTCGTATTTCATGTTGTCGCGCAGATAGTCGAAACCGAGTTCGTTGTTGGTGCCGTAGGTAACATCACAGGCGTAGGCGGCCTGACGCTGCTGGTCGTCCATTCCATGAACGATCACGCCGACGGTAAGACCGAGAAAAGTATAAATCTGACCCATCCATTCGGAGTCGCGCTTAGCGAGGTAGTCGTTGACGGTGACGACGTGAACGCCCTTTTGGGCGAGCGCATTCAGATAGACCGGCAGCGTGGCGACCAGAGTCTTGCCTTCGCCGGTTTTCATTTCGGAGATGGCGCCTTCATGCAGCACCATGCCGCCGATGAGCTGTACGTCGAAATGGCGCTGGCCGAGCGTGCGCTTGGCGGCTTCGCGAACGGTGGCGAAAGCGGGGATGAGCAGATCGTCGAGCGGTTTGCCTGCGGCGATCTGCTTTCTGAATTCCGCTGTGCGGGCTTTCAATGCCTCGTCGGAAAGCGCCTCAAGCTCGGGCTCCAGCGCATTGATCGCTTCGACATTCGGCTCGTATTTGCGGACACGCCGGTCGTTGGCGGAGCCAAAAATCTTGCGCGCAAGCGAGGCAATCATTGCGGTGTTTTCCTGTAATCCGCCTCAGTCAGCGCGGAAGGGTAACTTGGTTCCAAATCGAAGAGGCTGGTTTGTGCAGCCTAAATGCGATGAATTCCCGACAAATCGCACGGTCACACGAACTTGTTTCTCAAGAAATGCTGCATTATTTGCCCGAGAGATATGAACCGGCCTCCGCATTGTCAATTAGCCCGGGGACGTGGGTTTTCGCGTGAAAACCTCCGCCAAAGCCTTGGAATCCATGCTAGAAGGCTACAACACCAACCCGCTTCGGGCGTTTTCGCCCAAATTCATCGCACGCTCCAGGGAATTCCAAATGACCGGCACGAAAAGAATGAAACTCGCCTCGATTGTCGCAGCCGCCGCCTTGCTCGCGGGGGCAGGCACATTGCTGGCGCAGCAGAAGCCAGATCCGGTCGTGGCGAAGGTCAATGGGATCGAAATCCGCCAGAGCGAGCTTGATATCGCCGATTCCGAAATCGGTTCCAATATTCCGGCCCCGACCCCCGAAGCCAAACGCGATGCGCTGGTTTCCTATCTCGTGGACATCAATCTTCTCGCCAAAGCCGCTGAAGACCAGAAACTCAGCCAGTCACCGGACTTCGAGCGGAAAGTCCAGCTCGCCCGCAAGCGCGTCCTGATGGAAGCGCTGATGGACCAGACGTCGAAGAGCGCCGCGACCGAAGCGGAAATGAAAAAACTCTATGACGAGTCGGTGAAGAAGATGACGCCGCAGGATGAAGTGCATGCGCGTCACATTCTCGTCGAGACGGAAGACAAGGCCAAAGAACTGATCGCCAAGCTGAATGCCGGCGGCGACTTCGCGGCGCTTGCAAAGGAAAATTCGAAAGACCCGGGCTCCGCCGATGGCGGCGATCTCGGCTATTTCACCAAGGAACAGATGGTGCCGGAATTCGCGGAAGCCGCTTTCAAGCTCGACAAGGGCAAAATTTCCGACCCGGTGAAATCACAGTTCGGCTTTCACATCATCAAGCTCGAGGACAAACGCAAACAGCCGGCTCCGGCTTTCGATCAGGTCAAGCCTCAGATCGAACAGTTTATCGGCCGCAAGGCGCAGGCCGAACTCGTCGCGAAATTACGTGAAGACGCGAAGATCGAGCGCCTTGATGGAAGCAACCCCTCCGCCCCCCCGGCGGACAGCAACAAGAAATAATCGCGCCCATGACGGCCAATGTCTCGCCGCTGGCACCGGCTGTAACTCCGGAGCTTCCGCCGATCGCAGGTGTGCGCCTTGCCACGGCATCCGCCGGTATCCGCTATGAAGGGCGCACGGACGTTCTGCTCGCGCTGTTTGAAAAAGGCACGACGGTTGCGGGTGTGCTGACGCGCTCCAAATGCGCGTCGGCTCCGGTCGAATGGTGTAAGGCGCGGCTGAAGGCCGGAAAAGCGCGGGCGCTCGTGGTCAATGCGGGCAACGCAAATGCATTCACGGGTGCCAAGGGTGTCGCTGCGGTCAAGCACACCGCTGCACTCGCCGCCGAAGCGAGCGGTTGCAAAGCGCCTGAAGTTTTTCTCGCTTCCACCGGTGTTATTGGCGAGCCGCTGAATACGGACGCCATTGCGCGCGTGATGCGCGGCGCGGCACTCGCAGCCCGCCCTGAAAACTGGAAGGCGGCCGCCCGCGCGATCATGACGACGGATACGTTCCCGAAAGTCGCGACGGCGACGGCACAGGTCGGCGGTGTGCAGGTTCGCATCAACGGAATCGCCAAGGGTTCGGGTATGATCGCCCCGGACATGGCGACCATGCTTGCCTTCGTGTTCACCGATGCGCCGATCGCGGCGCCCGCGCTACAGGCGCTTTTGAAACGCGAAGTGGTGGATACGTTCAACGCGGTGACGGTGGACGGGGATACTTCGACCTCGGATACGCTGCTTCTGTTCGCAACGGGTGCTGCTGCTGCGCGCGGCGCGCCGTTTATCAAGAGCGCCGGCGACAAGAATCTAACCGATTTCGCCCGCGCGCTGCATGTAGTACTCGCGGACCTCTCCGAGCAGATCGCTCGTGACGGAGAGGGCGCGCGCAAGCTTGTGCGTGTGCATGTGAAGGGGGCGGTGTCGAAAATGTCGGCGCGCAAGATCGCGCTGTCGATTGCGAATTCCCCCTTGGTAAAAACCGCCATTGCTGGCGAGGACGCGAACTGGGGCCGGGTTGTAATGGCTGTCGGCAAGGCCGGGGAGCCAGCCGACCGGGACAAGCTCTCGATTTTCTTCGGGGAAATCCGGGTGGCCCACGCGGGCGCCAGAGATCCTTCTTATGATGAAAAAAAGGTTTCCGTTTATATGAAGCGGGACGTGATCGATTTAACCGTCGATCTCAGGCTCGGAAAAGCCGTTGACCGGGTGCTGACCTGCGATTTGACCAAGGAATATGTGGCGATCAACGGCGATTACAGAAGTTGAGCGCCATGCCGTTTGCCGCGATTGGTAGTAATCGCGCTAGGGCGAAATTAACGCCCGCTATGTATCAACAACATCGAGTTCGCACGTGAAGGTCGTACTGGTCGCCGCCTGCGCGCTCGTCGATGCCGATGGCAGGGTGCTTGTCACCCGCCGCCCTCCGGGCAAGGCAATGGCGGGCTTGTGGGAATTTCCCGGCGGCAAGGTCGAAACGGGCGAGCTTCCCGAATCGTGTCTGATCCGGGAATTGAAGGAGGAACTCGGGATCGAGGTGAGCCTGGCCTGTCTCGCTCCGCTGACTTTTGCGAGCCATGCCTACGAGGACTTCCATCTACTGATGCCGCTCTGGATTTGCCGGCGATGGCAGGGAACGGTGAGTGCGATGGAGGGACAGGAGCTTGCCTGGGTAAGACCGCAACTGCTGAGAGAATACGCGATGCCGCCCGCGGACGAACCTTTGATCCCGCATCTTGTTGAGCTTCTCGCCACGCCCGGCGCAAAGGGCGAAGAGAGTTGATTATGCAGTCTGTACGCTTGCGTGTCCTGAAGACCCTGAAACGCTTCGCCTCTGAAGAAGGCGGAAGCACCGCGATCGAATATGCGCTGATCGCGTCCGGCATTTCGATCGCGATCGCGGCGAGCGCTTATTCGCTTGGCTCCACGCTGCGCGACGACTATTTCGGCAAAGTGGACGCCGCACTCAAATAATCAGTTCCTGCCCGGCCCGGATTTTTCCCCGGCGGATTTTTCCGATGTGCCAAGCGCATCGGCGAGACGGGTTTTTGCCGAACCCGGCCGCAGCGGCTTTTGCTGGCTGTCCGACGGCGTCCAGCCCGAAATCCACAACAAGTCAAAAGTCGCGCGAATTTTTCCGTCCACGTCGGAAAATTTTTCCGCATAGAGCGCTGCCGCGCGGGCAAGCGTGGCTCGCCTGAGCGGCTTTCGGCTGCGCTCGGTGAGCGCATTGGTCGCGCCCATTTTTCGCAGATCGCGGAATAGATCGAACAGATTGCCGTAGCGCACCGTCAGCCGGTCGATGTCGGTAACGGGAAGCGCGAAACCCGCGCGCTGCAACAGCGATCCCATCGTCCGCACTTCGATGAAAGGCGAGACGCGTGGCGACAGGCCGCCTTCGATCTCGGCTTCCGCTTCCGCGAGGCACTGACGCAATTCGATCAGCGTTTCTCCTCCCAGCAATGCTGCCAGAAACAAACCGTCCGGCTTCAGTGCCCGGCGGATTTGCACCAACGTACCGGGCAGGTCGTTTATCCAGTGCAGGGCGAGCAAAGATACGACGAGATCGAAGCTCGCTTCCGCGAAGGGCAGAGCCTCTTCGTCGACAGTGGTGCGTGTCAGGCTTTTATCGCGAACATCGGCGAACGGATCGCACACGATCAACCCGTCGATTTGTCTGCTGGTTTCCAAAGCCTTTGCCGCATGATCGCCGGGGGTGCCGAGATCGAGCCCAATGGCAAAACGCCGTTTCACCGCTTGCAGACGTTCGGTCAAATCCTCAGCCGCGCGGACGAGCAGAAAATCTTCTCCGCCCAACGCAAGCGCGCGCTGGCGCCGCTTTAGCAGCAGCGCGCGGTCGAAGATTTTCGGCGGCGTGTCCATGCGGTTTTGGCGATCCACATTCACAAGATTGGAACGTGACATCATGAGCGTTCCGGCGCTAGCCTTGTTGCATGGAGGCGCTGGAGCCAGTCGGGAAGTCATCAGCCATCGCACGGCTGTTCGCCGGCGCGGCGGGTGCTTTCTTCAATGTCGTGCTGCCGCCGACCTGCGTGGCCTGCCGCAAGCCGGTGAGCGATGCGGGCGGGCTTTGCTCTGGTTGCTGGACCAGGATGGGCTTCATCGAGAGGCCTTATTGCGAACGGCTCGGCACGCCGTTTCCGCACGACATGGGCGGTGCGCTGCTCTCACCGGCGGCGATGGCCGATCCACCCGCATGGCAGCGCGCACGCGCTGCCGCCCGTTACAGCGATGTCGCTCGCGATCTCGTGCATCTACTGAAATATGGCGACCGGCTAGATCTCGTGAAGCCGTTTGGAAGATGGATGGCGCGCGCGGGCGTTGAAATTCTATCGGATGCCGATCTGATTGTACCGGTGCCGTTGCACTGGACGCGGCTGTGGCAACGCAGGTTCAACCAGTCCGCTGCGCTGGCGGGGGCCGTTTCCAGGATTGTGAACGTGCCGGTTGCGGATCATGTGCTGACGCGCACGCGCGCAACACCGCCGCAGATCGGGCTTGGCCGCAATGAACGCGCAAAGAACGTGCAGGGTGCTTTTGAAGTGCGCAAAGAGACGCGCGCAGATGTGAAGGCAAAGAATATCGTTCTCGTTGATGACGTACTTACGTCCGGCGCTACAGCAAATTCCTGCGCGCGCGTATTGCTGCGGGCGGGCGCCAAGCGCGTGGATGTGCTCGTGCTGACGCGGGTTGTCGAGTTTGCGTGAAGCGCTTATCTTGCGTTCTTGAAACAGGAGGCTTCCTTGACCGGACGCAAGAATTTCCGCGCCGCCCTCGTGCAGCTTCGCGCCGGCCGCAGTGTCGCCGCCAACACCGATCTCGCCGCGAAATTCATCCGCGATGCGAAATCGCAGGGCGCGGACTATGTGCAGACACCCGAGCAGACATCGCTGATGGAACTGGACCGGAAGAGCCTGTTCGGCAGCATCACCGAGGAAGCACACGACACATCGCTCGCCGCGTTTCAGGAACTGGCGCGAGAACTGAAAATTCATCTTCACATTGGCTCGCTTGCGATCAGGGTTTCTCCGGAGAAGGCGGCGAACCGCGCATTCTTCATCGGACCCGACGGAGAAATTCTCGGTCGCTACGACAAGATTCATATGTTCGATGTGAACTTGCCGAATGGCGAGAGCTATCGAGAGTCCAACACCTATCGGCCGGGCGAAACCGCGGTCGTGGTGCCAACGCCGCTGGCGATGTTCGGCTTGACGATTTGTTATGACCTGCGGTTCCCGGCTTTGTTTCGCGCGCTGGCGGAAGCCGGTGCGCATGTAATGACCGTTCCCGCCGCTTTCACCAAAACAACCGGCGAGGCGCACTGGCACCTTCTGCTGCGCGCCCGTGCGGTGGAGACAGGCAGTTTCGTGCTCGCAGCGGCGCAGGGCGGCAAGCATGAGAACGGCCGCGACACTTACGGCCATTCGATTGCGATCGATCCATGGGGCCGCGTGATCGCGGAAGCGGGCATCGAGCCAGGAGTTACGATGGCGGAAATCGATCTCGGCCTTGTGGCGGAAGCGCGGGCAAAAATTCCGGCGCTCGATCATGGCCGCCGCTTCGAGGTTGCCGCACCCAACAAGGATCAGGCCAAATTGCATCTCGTAGGCAAAGCATCGTGATTCGTTATTCGCTTCACTGCGACAGCGGGCACGGCTTCGAGAGCTGGTTTCGCTCCTCGAACGATTTCGACACGCAGCAGAAAAAGAAACTGGTTTCCTGCCCAGTTTGCGATTCCGTGAATATTGAGAAGCAGATCATGGCGCCGTCGCTGGGACGGTCGGAAAAATCCTCACCGCCGGTTTCTTCAGCGGAGGAAAAAACCACCGTTGCCATGATGTCGCCGCAGGAAACCGAGTTCCGAAAAAAACTGAAGGAACTGCACGATCACGTGACGAAGAACGCCGACTATGTCGGTGAGAAATTTCCCGATCTCGCCCGTAAGATGCATTACGAGGAAATCGAGAAGCGTTCGATCTACGGTGAGGCGAAGCCGGAGGAAGTACGCTCGCTTGTCGAGGAAGGCGTGGAACTGGCGCCACTGCCGACGTTGCCCGAAGACAAGAACTAGTGCGCCCAGAGCAGCAGCGCTACGCCGGCGACAACTAAAGTCATCCCCAGAATTTCGCGCGACGTGACCTTCTGATGAAACACAAAGGTTGAAACCGCCTGGGCTAACAGAACTTCGATCAACGCCAGCGTGCGCACGCTGGCGGCGGTGGCGAGCGCGAAAGACAGAAACCAGAATTGCGATGCGAGCGCGCCCATGAAGCCCGCGAACAGGGACGGTTTCCAGGAGCGGAAAATAGCCGTCAGCACCTTACGATCGCGGATCGCGAGATAGAGAGAAAGCAGCGCCGCTTGCAGAACCAGTCCGCAGGCGAGGGTGAACGTCGCCGCCATCACGAAATGTGTGTCCAGCGACAGGATCGCGCCGCGATAGCCGATGGCGGAAAGCGCGAACATCGCGCCGGCGGTGATGCCCATGATGGTTGGACGATAACCGCCAGAGGAAAGCTGTTCCGGCCTGATTGCCATCAACATGACGCCAGCCGTGGCAATTAAGATTGCCAGCGCAAGGGGAAACGTAATCACATCGCCGAGAAAGATCAGCCCGAACAAAGCCACCTGAACAGGCTCGGTCTTGATGTAAGCCGTAGTGACGACGAAGGAACGCTCGCCCATCGCCGCGAGCATCAGTGCCGTTGCGAAAATCTGAGCGAGCGCGCCAAGCAGCAGCCAGGGAATGTAACCGAGCGCCGGCGCGGGTAGCTTCACGCCGCTGAACGCAGTGACCGCAGCCAGCGACAACAGCGCAAACGGAAACCCGAACAGAAACCGCACATGGGTTGCGCCCACCGTGCCGAGCTTGCCGGTCAGTTCACGCTGCATGGCGTTGCGGACGGTCTGCGACAGTGACGCAATCAGGGTGAAGATAACCCAGAGCCAGCCTTGATCGGGCATGAAGGAATCCGTTCAGGCAACCACGAATCTTTTTTGTGCGAGCAGCATGTAGTTCACGTCCATGTCGTCGGACTTTCGCCATTCGTCGTTGAGTGGATTATAGATGACGCCGGTTTCGTCGGTGACTTCCATAGAGACGGATTTCATCGCCGCTTCCAGTTCATCCGGCGTCACGAATTTCTTCCAGTCATGGGTGCCGACCGGCAGCCAGCGCAGCACATATTCCGCGCCGACGATCGCGAGCGCAAAACTTTTCATGGTGCGGTTGAGGGTAGCCGCGATCATGAAGCCGCTCGGCTTTACCATTTCGGCACAGCGCCGAATAAAAAGATTAACATCTGCGACGTGCTCCACCACTTCCATTGCGAGCACAATGTCGAATTGCTCGCCGGCGTCGGCCAGCTCTTCGGCGGTAGCGGCGCGGTAGTCGATGTTCAGCCCGCTTTTCTCCGCGTGTACGCGCGCCGCGGCGGCGTTTTCCGGGGCGGGATCGATACCCACAACATTCGCGCCCAGGCGCGCCAGTGGTTCGGACAGAATTCCGCCGCCGCAGCCGACATCCAGAATGCGAATCCCTTTCAGGCTGTCGAGCGATTTCGGGTCGCGCTGGAAATGCGCGCAGGCATGGTCGCGGATATAGGCGAGGCGGACTGGATTGAACTTGTGCAGGGGCTTCATCTTGCCGCGCGGATCCCACCATTCGTTCGCCATGGCAGCGAAGCGGGCGACCTCATCGGGGTCCACCGTGGATTGCGGTTTTCTGTCTGTGCTGGCCATTTTAGCCGCCGAGCCCTTCACCGTTGCGGGGTCGCGCCCCGGACTGTATCTATACGCGCCTTTCGCGCGGGGGAGCAAAATCCTCCGTTTCATTCCGCTCCAACGAGGTACGACGCCGCATGGCTCGTCTCGTCATGAAATTCGGCGGCACTTCGGTGGCCGACCTTGACCGGATCCGCAACGTCGCGCGCCATGTGGAGCGCGAGGTGAAGGCGGGCCATGAGGTTGCCGTCGTCGTTTCCGCAATGGCTGGCAAGACCAATGAACTGGTCGCCTGGTGCCGGGGCGCGTCGCCTTTGCATGACGCGCGCGAATACGATGCCGTCGTTGCGTCGGGCGAGCAGGTCACCGCCGGGCTGCTTGCGATCACCTTGCAGGAAATGGGCGTGTCCGCCCGCTCGTGGCAGGGCTGGCAGTTGCCGATGTACACCGACAACACGCATGGCTCCGCGCGCATCACCGGCGTGAACGGCCAGGAAATTATCGAGCGGTTCAAGAAGCGCAACCGCGAAGTCGCGGTGATCGCGGGTTTCCAGGGCATGCACAAGGAAACCGGCCGTATCACCACGCTTGGGCGCGGCGGCTCGGATACCAGTGCCGTCGCGGTGGCCGCCGCGATTCAGGCGGACCGCTGCGACATCTATACCGACGTCGATGGCGTCTATACGACCGACCCGAACGTCGTGGAGCGCGCACGGCGGCTCGACAAAATCGCGTTTGAAGAAATGCTGGAAATGGCGTCGCTCGGTGCCAAGGTGATGCAGGTGCGCTCGGTGGAGCTTGCCATGCAGCATCGCGTGCGCATTTTCGTCCGCTCAAGTTTCGTGAAGCCAGAGGATATCGACCCGCACGCAGTGCCGCCCGGCACGCTGATATGCGACGAGGAGGAGATCGTGGAAAACCAGGTAGTCACCGGCATCGC
>CAZUJE010000046.1:0-20169 GCA_964620215.1 uncultured Hyphomicrobiales bacterium | reverse complement strand
CATGCCGAGCGAGCCGGTCAGCATCGAGGCCACGTCCGACAGCATGTCGCCGAACAGATTGTCCGTGACGATTACATCGTACTGCTTGGGATAGCGCACAAGCTGCATTCCAAGCGCGTCAGCCAGAACATGCTCAAGCTGCACGTCCTTGAATTCGCGGTTATGCACCTGATTGACGACCTCGTGCCAGAGCACGCCGGATTTCATCACGTTACGTTTCTCCGACGACGTGACCTTGTTGCTGCGCTTTCTTGCAAGATCGAACGCAACGCGCGCGATGCGTTCGATTTCGTAGGTGTCGTATACCTGCGTATCGACCGCGCGCTTCTGGCCGTTGCCGAGATCAGTGATAGTCTTCGGCTCGCCGAAATAAACGCCGCCGGTCAGTTCGCGCACGATGACGATGTCGAGTCCCTCGACCAGTTCGCGCTTCAGGCTGGAAGCGTCCGCGAGCGCTGGATAGCAGATCGCCGGACGAAGATTTGCGAAGAGTGCCAAATCCTTGCGCAACCGCAGCAGCCCCGCCTCGGGCCGTTGATCGTAAGGCACGTTGTCCCATTTCGGCCCACCCACGGCGCCCATCAGAATCGCATCGGCCGCCAATGCCTTGCCCATCGTCGCTTCAGAGATGGATTTCTGGTGCGTGTCATAGGCAGCGCCGCCAACCAGATCTTCCTCGATGGAGAATTTCGCGATTCCCTTTTGCTCCAGCCAGGCGATCACGCGCCTGGCCTCAGCCATGACTTCGGGGCCGATCCCGTCGCCAGGAAGCAGCAGCAGCTTATGAGTTGCCATTTTGGATTCCGTTACGCCCAGGGCCGCGATTGCGCGGCCTTCTTCTCGTAGCTTTCGATCTTGTCGCGCTTTGCCATGGTCAGTCCGACGCCGTCGAGGCCATTCAGCAGGCAATGCTTGCGGAATGAATCGATGTCAAACTTGATGGTGCCGCCATCCGGCCCGTTGATTTCCTGTTTCGCCAGATCGACGGTAAGTGTCGCGTTCGCGCCGCGCTCGGCGTCGTCGAACAATTTATCCAGCTCTTCCGGGGTGACCTTGATCGGCAGGATGCCGTTCTGGAAACAGTTGTTGTAAAAAATATCCGCAAACGAGGTCGAGATCACGCAGCGGATTCCGAAATCCAGAAGCGCCCAGGGCGCGTGCTCGCGCGATGAGCCGCAGCCGAAATTGTCGCCGGCGACGAGAATGGTGGCCTTGCGATAGGCCGGCTTGTTCAGGACGAAGTCCGGATTCTCGCTGCCATCGTCCTTGTAGCGCATCTCGGAAAACAGTCCCGTGCCGAGGCCGGTGCGCTTGATCGTCTTCAAATATTGTTTCGGGATGATCATGTCGGTATCGACATTGATCGTCTTCAGCGGCGCCGCAACGCCCGTAAGTGTCGTGAACTTGTCCATCGCAAAGAGCCCGTAAATGCAGGTTTCAGGGCTTCTTCTAGCGACTAGATGCGCAAGATCAAAGCCCCACCGGCAAGTGGGCTTTCAGGGCCGAATTTTCAATGGAAAGAAGCCGCAGCGGGACCGGCTTCGAGCCGGTCCCGCCACCGAATTGGGTCAGCGCTTGCTTTTGAAATAGCGCTGGTTGCGCAGCTTCAGGAGCAGCACCGGCCAGAGGATCACGGCCGCGCCGATCACGATAGCGAGGATCAGCGAGTTCTGCGGCAAGGTGGTGCCCATGAACTCGTAGTAGCCGATCGGATAAAACAGGAAGATTCCGGTGAGGATGCCAGGCGAGAAGGTGCCGCCCGAGATCAGCATCGGAAGCAGATGGAAGAAGGTGACGTTGATGAGCAGCAACGCACCGAAGGCGAGCGCATAGACCGGCGCGACCTGCACCAGCATCGCAGCGACTGCGCCGAGAACGAGAAACGCGACTTCAACGATCACATAGGCGTCCGCGTCGATCGACAGATTCATCGATTTCTTCGCCCAGCCCTGCCAGCCGAGGATGTGCTCCTCGACGATATGCAGCGCGTAGGCACCGACGGCGAGCCAGGCAAGAACCGTGAGTGACATGGCTTTCTCCCAAGGGATTTGTCCGAACGCGAGAATCAGATTGGCGGATCAAATTACCATGCCGGGGATTCGCCCTCTAACGGCGTTATTCACAGGGTCTATGCCGCCGTCTGATCCGCTTCGGCTTCGATCCGCTCCATGTCCTCGTCCGAAAGGCCGAAGTGGTGACCGATTTCATGCACCAGAACGTGCGTGATGATCGCGCCAAGCGTCTCGTCGTGCTCCGCCCAGTAATCGAGAATAGGCCTCCGATAGAGATGAACGGTGTTCGGCAGCCTGCCCGTCTCCTCAATGGCACCATCGTCGGTCATGCCGACGCCGGTGAAGAGGCCTAAAATCTCAAAAGGGCTTTCCAGACTCATTTCCTTGACGACATCTTCATCCGGAAAATCCACGATGTGGATCACCACGCCTTCGCACAGTGCGCGGAAACTCTCCGGCAAGCTTTTATAAGCCGCCGCTGCCAGCGTTTCGAAATCGGAAATTTCCGGTGCCTTGGCGGCCTGCCATGCAAAAGAATCACGGGCGCTCAAATGAAACCCCAAAGCAAATAAAACAACAAAACAGCGGCAGCCATCCAGCCGAGCGCGCGGCCGATCCGCTTGCCCCAGATTTCAACGGCATCAGGCTGAGAGGCGTCCTTCATGCGGACAACCTAGAGGTTGGTCAGACGCGCGGCCACTCGCGAATGTCGACAAAGTGACCGGCTACCGCCGCCGCGGCAGCCATCGCAGGCGACACGAGATGTGAGCGGCCCTTGTAGCCCTGCCGGCCCTCGAAATTGCGGTTCGAGGTCGAAGCGCAACGCTCTTCCGGCAAAAGCTTGTCGGCGTTCATCGCAAGGCACATGGAGCAGCCCGGCTCGCGCCAGTCGAAACCGGCAGCCTTGAAAATCTTGTCGAGACCTTCGGATTCGGCCTGCAATTTCACAAGGCCCGAGCCCGGAACGATCATCGCCTTCACGTCGGCATGAACTTTTTTGCCTTCGACGATCTTCGCGACCACGCGCAAATCCTCGATGCGGCCATTGGTGCAGGAGCCGATGAAAATACGGTCGAGCTTGATATCCTGAATTTTCGTGCCGGCCTTCAGGCCCATATATTCCAGCGCGCGATGCTTGGCGGCACGGCGGCGCTCATCGGTGATGTCATCCGGATTCGGAACGACGCCGCTTATTGAGACCACATCTTCCGGGCTGGTGCCCCAGGTCACGATCGGCGGCAACTTCGCCGCGTCGAGTTTCACTTCGCGGTCGAAATGCGCGCCGTCGTCGGAGCGCAGCGTATCCCAGTAACGCATCGCCGCGTCCCAGTTCTCACCCTTCGGCGCGCGCGGCTTGCCCTTCAGATATTCGAACGCCTTTTCGTCCGGCGCGACCATGCCCGCGCGGGCACCGCCCTCAATGGACATATTGCAGACCGTCATGCGGCCTTCCATCGACAGCGCGCGCATCGCATCGCCGGCATATTCGATCACGCTGCCGGTGCCGCCGGCAGTGCCGATTTCGCCGATGATGGCGAGAATGATGTCTTTCGCGCCGACGTGCTCCGGCAATTTGCCATCGACGTTGACGCGCATGTTCTTGGCCTTCGACTGGATCAGCGTCTGTGTCGCGAGCACATGCTCGACCTCGGACGTGCCGATGCCGTGTGCGAGCGCGCCGAACGCACCGTGCGTCGAAGTGTGGCTGTCGCCGCAGACAATCGTGGTGCCAGGCAGCGTAAAGCCCTGCTCCGGTCCGATGATGTGGACAATGCCCTGGCGCTTATCCAGCTCATTGAAATAATCGATGCCGAATTCCTTGGCGTTCTTCGCGAGTGCGGCGACCTGCTCGGCGGCTTCGGGATCATCGATACCCTTGGAGCGGTCGGAGGTCGGCACGTTGTGATCGACCACCGCGAGCGTCTTTTCCGGCGAATGCACCTTGCGGCCGGTCATTCGCAGGCCTTCGAAGGCCTGCGGGCTTGTCACCTCATGCACGAGATGCCGGTCGATATAGAGCAGGCAAGTGCCGTCCGGCTGCTGATCGACGAGATGATCGTCCCAGATCTTGTCGTAGAGCGTGCGCGGTTTCATTCCACTTACTTGGTGTCGGCGGCCGCCGTTGCAACCGGAGCCAGCGGCTCGACCGAGTCCTTGCTTTCGACCGGCTTGCCGGCGCCCATCGCCTGAAGCAGATCCTGCTTCTCGGTGATGCGGGCCTTCTTGCCGCGAAGATCGCGCAGGTAATAGAGCTTGGCGCGGCGGACCTTGCCGCGGCGAACAACTTCGATGGAATCGACCATCGGCGAGTAAACCGGGAACACGCGCTCAACGCCTTCGCCGTAGGAAATCTTGCGGACGGTGAAGCTTTCCTGCAAGCCGGCACCATTGCGGCCGATGCAGACGCCTTCATAGGTCTGAATGCGGGTGCGCTCGCCTTCGACGACCTTCACGTTGACCTGAAGCGTGTCGCCCGGCGCGAATTCCGGCACGTCTTTTTCGGCGCCGAGGCGCTGCATTTCCTCGCGTTCGAGGGTCTGAATGATATTCATGGCAATCTCAGCGCTCGGGAGCGCAGCCTTCTGTCCATAAGGGATCGGGGGTGCGTATACGATAAGTCGAAACCCTTGTCATTCCCTTTCGGGAACAGGGCTTTTGCGGCTTTTTAGCAGGTCCGGACGGCGCTCCTTGGTGATCCGCTCGGCCTCTGCCCGCCGCCAAGCTTTCACCTTGGCGTGGTCCCCTGAAGTAAGGATTTCCGGGATGCCCCGGCCCTCGAACAGCTGAGGCCTCGTGTATTGCGGATATTCGAGCAATCCGGCCTCGAAACTCTCATCCTCGCCCGAAGCTTCCTTGCCCATGACGCCCGGCAACAACCGCACGCAGGCATCGAGCAGCACATAGGCCGCAACCTCGCCGCCGGAGAGCACATAGTCGCCGACCGAAACCTCCTCGAGCCTGCGGGCTTCGATCAGCCGCTCATCCACGCCCTCGAACCGGCCGCAGACCAGTACGACGCCCGGACCGGCGGCTAGTTCACGAACCTTCTGCTGGCCGAGCGGTTTTCCGCGCGGCGACAGCAGAATGCGCGGGCGCTGGTCCTCTTGCGGTGAAACCGCATCGATGGCTTTTGCCAGCACATCTGCGCGCATGACCATGCCGGGGCCACCTCCCGCGGGTGTATCATCGACTGAACGATGTTTGTCGGAAGCAAAGTCGCGAATGTCAGCCGCTTCGCAGGACCAGACTTTCGATTCCAGCGCGCGTCCGGCGAGACTTGCCCCGAGCGGCCCCGGAAACAGCTCAGGGAAAATCGTGAGCACCGTCGCACGCCAGCTCATTGCACGCTCCGGTTCTGCGCTTCTTCTTCGTTCTCACCAGCGTCGAAAAAATTCTCCGGCAGATCAATGACGATCCGTCCGCCCGCCACATCCACTACCGGCACAAAGTGGTCCGCGAACGGAAGCAAGAAAGTCTGTGCGCCTTCAGCCGGTTTGATCTCAAGAAGATCGCCCCCGCCATAATTCTGGAGTGACACCACAGTACCCAGATTTTTTCCGGCGCCATCCTCGGCACGCAGCCCGATCAGGTCGGAGTGATAAAAACTGTTCTTGTCTTTTTGTTTCGGCAGCCGGTCCTGCGCAACGAACAGTTCCGTATGGGTCAGTGCCTTGGCTGCGTTCCGGTCCGTCACGCCCTCAAGCGTGACGACTAGAAAATCCTTGGCGGGGCGTGAAGAAAGAATTTTGAATTGTCTCTCTCCCGCCCTGTCCTCAAGCACGCCGAGTTTTGTAATCAGGCCCGGGTCGTCCATGAAGGCGAAAAGCCTCACCTCGCCGCGCACGCCTTGGGGCGCGCCGAATTTTCCGACGAGGATTCGCTTTTCGCCCACCAGACGTTAGCTCGCCGGCGTTTCGGCAGCAGGCGCTGCGGCGGGAGCCGGAGCGGCAGCCGGTGCCGCGGCAGCAGCCGGAGCAGCCGCGGGTGCGGCAGCGGCAGCTTCAGCCTGCTTCTTGCGCTCGGCGCGCGGGATCGCCTTCTCCGGGTTGTTGCGTTTTTCGCGCTTCAGGATTCCTTCGGCGTCGAGAAAGCGCTTGATGCGGTCGCTCGGCTGCGCGCCCTTGGAAATCCAGTGCTTGATCCGCTCCAGATCCATCTGGAGGCGTTCCTTGGAGTCCTTCGCCAGCAGCGGATTGAACGTGCCGACCTTCTCGATGAAGCGGCCGTCGCGCGGGAAGCGCGAGTCGGCAACGACCATCTTGTATTGCGGGCGCTTCTTCGCGCCCATGCGGGAGAGACGGATAACGAGCATTTTCTTCTTCCTTTCTGACTTCTTCAGTTCGTGTTTGTTGATCTCACTTCTTCTTCAAATCTTTTCCGCCGAGGCCGGGCAACGAGTCGCCCAGGCCCGGCAAGCCGCCGGGCGGTGCCGGAAATCCCGGCGGCAGGGCGTTCGGCAAATTCGGCATCTTCGCCGCCATCTGCCGCATCATTTCCGGGTTGGGCTGGCCGCCCATGCCGAGCATGTTTCCGAGGCCGGCCATCATGCCGCCGCGCTTGCCGCTGGCGGCGGCCTTCATCATGTCGGCCATCTGACGGTGCATCTTGAGAAGACGGTTGATCTCCTCAACCTTGGTGCCGGAGCCCGACGCGATGCGCTTCTTGCGCGAGGCCTTCAGCACGTCCGGGTTCTTGCGCTCCTTCGGCGTCATCGAATCGATGATCGCCTTCTGGCGCTTCAGCATGGAGTCGTTAAGACCCGCATTCGCAATCTGGTCCTGCGCCTTGGCGACCCCCGGCAGCATTCCGAGCATTCCGCCGATGCCGCCGATTTTTTCCATTTGCGTGAGTTGCTCGCGCAGATCGGCGAGATCAAATGCGCCCTTGCGCATTTTTTCCGCTTGCGCGCGCGTCTTCTCGGCGTCGATATTTTCCGCGGCTTTCTCGACGAGCGAAACGATGTCGCCCATGCCGAGAATGCGCCCCGCGATGCGCGCGGGATCGAAGTCTTCCAGCGCGTCCAGTTTTTCGCCCACGCCGATCAGCTTGATCGGCTTGCCGGTAACGGCGCGCATGGAAAGGGCGGCACCACCGCGCCCGTCGCCATCGACCCGCGTCAGAACAATGCCCGTAAGCCCGAGTTTTTCGTCGAAGGCCCGCGCGGTCGCGACCGCGTCCTGGCCGGTGAGAGCATCCGCCACGAGCAGAATTTCATGCGGCCTGGAAACCGATTTGATCTCGGCAAGCTCGCGCATCAGTTCATCATCAACCGTGGTGCGGCCCGCGCTGTCGAGCATCACCACGTCATGCCCGCCGAGGCGTCCCGCATCCATCGCGCGTTTCGCGATTTGCGACGCGCTCTGACCGGCGACAATCGGCAATACCTGCACATTGATCTGCGCGCCGAGTACAGCGAGCTGCTCCATCGCCGCCGGGCGGCGCGTGTCCAATGAAGCGAGAAGTACTCGCTTCTTACCGCGCTCAGTGAGTCGGCGCGCGATCTTCGCGGTGGTCGTGGTTTTGCCCGAGCCTTGCAGGCCGACCATCAGGACCGGCACGGGCGCCGGCGCATTCAAATCAATCGATTGCGCGTCCGACCCGAGCATCTGCACCAGTTCATCGTGAACGATCTTCACGACCATCTGGCCCGGCGTTACCGAACGGATCACCTCGACGCCGACGGCCCGCTCCTTCACCCGGTCCACAAAGGCGCGCGCGACTTCGAGTGCGACATCGGCTTCCAGGAGCGCCTTGCGCACTTCGCGCAGCGCCTCGGAAACGTCGCCCTCCGAAAGCGCGCCGCGCTTCGTGAGCTTGTCCAGAATGCCGCCAAGGCGGCTGGTGAGCGTGTCGAACATCTAAACTTCGGTCCTGCCTTGCGTCCAAACGCCGAACGCGCCCGAGGGCGCAACGCGCTGTCGGGCGGTGACCTGCGGGCTCAGTGAAGGGCTCTCGCCCAGTCCCGCTCAGTCGAGAGAAGTTCTCTCGGTAGAAGACGGAGGATGGGTAGGGCCGGTATATGGCCAAGTCAAGGAAAGCCGGGTTGGCGGAACCCGGCAGAAATCACGCCTAAGCCGCTTGGATCAATTCCAAACCATTGATCTCACGCCGTTTTTCCTTGACCGGAGCATCCATCGCGGCACCATCCCGCGAACTTTGCCGCGCCATTGGAGCCACCATGCGCTTCTTCTTCGCTGCCGCCCTCCTCGTCTCGCTCGCTTCCGCTGCGCTCGCCCAGACGCGCGAGGCTCCACGTGAACCTTGGCAGCTCGGACACGGCCCGTTCGTCACCGCCTCCGACGTGCGCGAGCACAGCCAGCTCGGCCAGGACATCGCCGACCTGAAATCCGCGATCTCGGGCGGGAAAGCCGAATGGGCTTCCGCACTCACGGTCTATGCCTTTGGGCGGAATTTCCCGAACCACACGCTGGCGAAGTTCGCCGACGACTATAACGGCCGCCTCGGAACCTATCTGCCTGTATCGAGCAAATATTTCGGCAGCACGAGCTTCCAGAATGCCTTCTTCACTTCCGCGCTGTTTGGCAGCGGGCGCTTCACACGCACATCTGATGCCGAGCGCCGCGCCGCCGTCGAGGGAGCCGCCATCGCGCTCGTCTTGAACTGGTGCCGCTATGAGTTGGGCGAAGCCGAGCGCAAGGCGAAGATGAGCCCGCCGAACTGGGCGCTCACCAACGGCTCTCCGAAGAACTGGAACGAGGTGTTTGCTTTTTATTATGGCCCCGGTGGCAAGCACGCCGGTTTCGAGGCGGTGGCGGCCATTGAAGGCGGCGGACAAATCAACGACAGATTGATGCTCGCACTTGCGGAAGGACAGGCCGAACTCGTCGCGCAGCGTTGGGCGCCGGAAGCCGCGCGCAAACTTTCTTCCGCGATCAATGCCGCAAGCATCGCACTGTTGCGCGACGCATTGAAGAAAGCCGCGGACGCGCCGGACGATCAACTTGCGACAGCGCGCGCACGAGCAGCCGGACTTTGGCTCGGAACGGCGGAGATCGTCGCCACCGATCCCGCGCGGGCGAAAACCGTCGAGGCCGCGTTCGGCGGCAAGCCCGACCGCTCCGCAATCACAGCTGCGCGAGCCGCTCTCGAAAATGTCGCGCTGGATTGATCCGCGCGGCTCTTAGCCTCGACTGGACCGCGTCTTTGTGCGAGTGAGCGGCATGAAGCTCACCCGCAGAAAACTGCTCACTCTCGGGGCCGGAACCGCGCTCGTTGCCGGTGGCGGGCTTTATCTGCGCTCGGATGACGCGCGCTACTACGATGGACCGCTCTCCGATCATTTCGACGGGAAACGTTTCTTCGATGTTCATGGCGTCTCCGACAAAAGCATCAATGACCGCCTGACCTTCTGGACTACGCGCTATCAGGCGAATTGGCCCGATCAGGCGCCCAGTCCCTTCGCCGACAGGCCGCCGCGCCGCGTCGATGACAGGACGTTGCGAATTTCGTTCGTCGGCCACGCTTCGATTTTGTTGCAGACCGGCGGAAAAAATATCCTGATCGATCCGGTCTGGTCCGATCGCGCCTCGCCTTTCAGCTTCGCGGGCCCGCAGCGGCGCAATGTTCCTGGTGTGTCTTTCGATGCGCTGCCGTCGCTCGATGCCGTTCTTGTCTCGCATTGCCACTACGATCATCTCGATCTCGCGACCCTGTCCGCGCTTGCAACACCCCATCGCGCGCGCGTAATCGTGCCGCTCGGTAACGATGCGATCATGAAAGCGTATGACGCTTCCATCGCAGCCGAGGCGCATGACTGGTTTCAAACCATACAGATCGCGCCGGGAATTTCTGTCACGCAGGCGCCCATGCGCCACTGGTCGGCGCGTACGCTGATGGACCGCAACAAGGCGCTGTGGTCCGCCTTCATCATCGAGACGCCTGCGGGACGCATCTATCACGTCGGCGATTCCGGCTACGGCACCGGCCATCATTTCCGCGCAGCACGCGAAAAATTTGGCCCCTTCAAGCTCGCGATCCTGCCCATCGGTGCTTATGAACCCAGATGGTTCATGCAGGACCAGCACATGAACCCGGCGGACGCCGTGCAGGCATTCAAAGACACAGGCGCGGAACTGGCACTCGCCCATCACTTCGGCACCTTCCGCATGTCGGGCGAAGCGTACGGCGCGCCTGAACGCGATCATGACGAGGCGTTGAAGGCGGCGGGTATTCCCGCGGAGCGTTTCCGCAGGCTTAGGCCCGGCGAAGTCTGGGAAATCTGACCGACTCGCAAAATTTACCGGCCTTCGCCATATAAGTCGCTGAACCCGGCACAACTCCCATGACCACGCTCGCAAACCGCCCCTTCGTGAAGATGAACGGTCTCGGCAACGAGATTCTCGTGCTCGATCTGCGCGCCGAACCCATCGCCGTGAAGCCCGAAGAAGCCCGCGCGCTGGCGAAGCCGGATGCGCTGCCCTTCGACCAGATCATGGCGCTCTACCCGCCGAAGACGCCGGGCACCGAGGCCTTCGTACGCATTTTCAATTCCGACGGTTCCGAGGCCGGCGCCTGCGGCAATGGCATGCGCTGCATCGCGGCTCTCGCCAGCGCGGAAACCGGCAAGCAGGTCGTGATTTTTGAAACGACGAGCGGCCTTTCCACCTGCCGAATCGACGGACCGGAGACGGTAACCGTCGACATGGGTGTGCCGCGTTTCCGCTGGGATGAGATTCCGCTCGCGGAGGAATTCCGCGACACGCGCGCGATCGAATTGCAGATCGGACCGATCGATGCCCCCGTTCTACATTCTCCATCCGTCGTGAATGTCGGCAACCCGCACGCGATTTTCTGGGTCGATGACGTGAACGCGCACGACCTCGCTCGCTCCGGTCCGATGCTGGAAAACCACATGATCTTTCCGGAGCGAGCCAATATCTCGCTCGTGAAGGTCGTGGACCGCGATCACATTATTGTCCGGACGTGGGAGCGAGGCGCTGGTCTCACCAAGGCATGCGGCACCGCCGCTTGTGCTTCCTCCGTTGCCGCGGCGCGATTGAAGAAGGTCACCCGCAAGGTGCGCGTGACGCTGCCCGGCGGCGATCTCATGGTCGAATGGCGCGAGAGCGACGATCATATTTTGATGACCGGCCCGGTCGCGACGGAATTCTCCGGAAAGGTCGATGCAAAGATGCTCGCTAAGGTGAGCGCGTGAGCGTCGAAGTCGTCACTTTCGGCTGCCGCCTGAACATGGGTGAGTCCGAACTCGTGCGCCGTCACGCGGAAGCCGCGGGCCTCGACAACACCATCATCATCAACAGCTGCGCCGTCACCGGTGAAGCCGTGCGTCAGGCGCGGCAAACCATCCGCCGCCTGAAGCGCGAGCGGCCCGATGCGAAGATTCTGGTTACCGGCTGCGCCGCGCAGACCGAGCCGGAAACCTTCGCTGAAATGAGTGAAGTCGACCGCGTACTCGGCAACGTCTCCAAGACTTCGCCGGACATCTGGCTCGAGGTAAAGCGCTCGCTCGACTTCGGGGTCAGCAAGGAAGAAAAAGTCAAAATCGACAACCTCGCTTCCGTGCGCGAAACCGCTTTGCACATGGTCGATGGCTATGAGGGCCATGTACGTGCATTCATGCAGGTGCAGAACGGCTGCGATCACCGCTGCACCTTCTGCATCATTCCCTATGGCCGCGGGCCTTCGCGCTCGGTGCCGATGGGCGATGTAATCGCGCAGGTGCGGAAGCTCGTCGAAAATAATTATCGCGAAGTGGTGCTCACAGGCGTCGACCTCACTTCATGGGGCGGAGATCTGCCGGGCGCGCCGAAATTCGGTTCGCTTGTGCGCGCAATCCTGAGGCATGTGCCGGAACTGCCGCGCCTGCGCATTTCCTCGCTCGATCCGGTCGAAATCGATTCCGATTTGCTGTTGGCACTTGCGGAAGAAGAACGCCTGATGCCGCATCTGCATCTTTCCTTGCAGCACGGCGACGATTTGATTCTGAAGCGCATGAAGCGCCGTCATTTGCGCGCTGATGCGATTTCGTTCGCGAATAAAGCCCGCCGCCTGCGGCCAGATCTCGTTCTTGGCGCCGATTTCATCGCGGGGTTTCCGACCGAAACCGGCGCCCATTTTCAGAACACGCTGAAACTCGTCGATGAATGCGCTCTCACTTTCCTGCATGTCTTTCCATTCTCACCCCGCAAAGGCACCCCAGCCGCGCGCATGCCGCAAGTGGAGCGGGCGATTGTTAAAGAACGCGCGAGAATGTTGCGCGAAGCAGGCCAGCGCGTTCTGCAAAATCATCTCGCCAATGAAATTGGCCGCCGCCGCCGCGTACTGGCGGAAGGCGCTGAAGGCATCGAAGGCCACAGTGAGCATTACATGCCGGTGCGCCTCGCTTCTCCCGCCGGCCGCGGGACACTCCTGGACGTGACTATTTCCGGCCATGACGGCCGGCGGTTGCTCGCCACATGAGCGAACAGGGTTTCTGGCGCAGACTGACATCCGGCCTCTCGCGCACCGCATCAAAGCTGGGCGAGGGAATCAACAACTTATCCCGCCGCAAGCTGGATGCGGACACGCTGGAGTCACTGGAAGATTTATTGATCGAAGCCGATCTTGGCGTGGATACGGCTGCAAAAATCATCGCAAGCATCAGCAAGTCGAAACACGATGTTGAGATTCCCAGCGACGAAATCAAAACACTGCTCGCCGCCGAAATCGAAACGCTGCTCATGCCGGTCGCAAAACCGCTGGCAATTGATCGCTCGAAGCAGCCTTTCGTTTTGCTCGTCGCAGGCGTGAACGGTTCCGGCAAGACCACCACCATCGGCAAGCTAGCCGCGCGCTACTCCGCCGAAGGCCACAAGGTGGTGCTCGCCGCTGCCGATACATTCCGCGCCGCTGCGACCGAGCAGCTCGGTAAATGGGCCGAGCGCACCGGCGCAATATTGATTGCAAAAGAACAGGGCTCCGATCCGGCGGGCGTCGCTTTTGAGGCGCTGGAAAAAGCACGCGCTGACAAAGCGGGACTCTTGATCGTGGACACAGCGGGCCGCTTGCAGAACCGCGCCGAGCTGATGGCGGAACTGGAGAAAATCATCCGCGTCATCAAGAAACTGGACGCTTCCGCGCCGCATGCCGTCTTGCTCGTGCTCGATGCCACCGTCGGCCAGAATGCGCTTTCACAGGTCGATGCATTTTCAAAAACCGCGGGTCTTACTGGCCTCGTGATGACCAAGCTCGACGGAACCGCGCGCGGCGGCATTCTCGTCGCGGTCGCGGCCAGATTCGGCCTGCCGGTGCATTTTATCGGTGTCGGCGAAGGCGTTGACGATCTTTCGCCATTTGAGGCCCGCGATTTCGCCCGCGCGCTGGTGGGCCTGGGTTCACGTCCCGCTTGATTGATCGGGCTATTCCAAGCATCAAGAAGCCATGAGCGATTCCGCCAAGCAGCGCCCCACCGAACTCAGCCCCATGTTCAAGCTAGCGGTCGATCTCGGCCCGTTGCTGTTGTTCTTCTTCGCCAATTCCCGCTGGGGGATTTTCGCCGCGACAGGCGTCTTCATGGCGGCGATCATCGTTTCAATCGTCATTACCTATCTGGTAGCACGGCGCATCGCCGTCATGCCGCTGGTATCCGCGGTCGTCGTGATGGTGTTTGGCGGGCTGACACTTTATTTGCAGGATGAAATCTTCATCAAGCTGAAGCCGACAATCATATACTCGCTTTTCGCGGCGATCCTGTTCGCGGGCCTGTGGACCGGCCGCTCGCTGCTGGCGCTCGTGTTCGACAGCCTGTTTCATTTGGATGCCGAAGGCTGGCGCAAGCTCACCTGGCGCTGGGCGTTTTTCTTTGTGCTGATGGCTGTCGCGAACGAGATCGTTTGGCGGATGGTTTCGACCGACGCCTGGGTCGCGATCAAGACCTTTGGTTTTGTCCCGGCGACCTTATTGTTTGCAATCGCGCAAGCGCCGCTGATCGCCAAACACGCAGTCCCGCAAAAAGACTAGTTCGCGCTCGCCTTCTCGATTTCCTTCACGATGGTCGCAAACGAACGCTCGTCGATCGGTCCGATCTGCTTGTGAATGATTTTTCCATCGCGCCCGACGAGAAAAGTCTCCGGCACTCCATAGACGCCCCATTCGATTGCGGCGCGGCCAGCGCGATCCACGCCCACTGCGCGGTAAGGATTACCGAAACGCGCGAGAAATGCCCGCGCATTTTCTTCACTGTCCTTGTAATTGATGCCTACAACTGAAATCCGTTTGTCCGCCGAGAGTCGCACCAAGTATGGATGTTCCTCGCGGCAGGGTACGCACCATGATGCCCACACATTCACGACCGTCACGCGATCCTTGAAGACTTCGGGATCAAGTCCCGGTAACTGAACGCCCGCAAGCGGCGGCAAGCTGAGCGATGGCGCTTGCTTGCCGATCAGTACCGAAGGCAGGCGCGAAGGATCTCCCGCGCCAAGCCGGTAAAACAATAATGCCGCCAGCGCGGCAAAAGCGGCAAGCGGCAATAGCAGCAGCAGCTTCCGCCGCGGCAAAGCGATCATCTTGAACGCGCCCCGGAGCGGCGGCTGACGCCCTTCGATTCCAGCGCGTCGATGGCGCGAACCTGCGCGCGATGATCGGCAACGACCCAGATCACAAGCAGAGCAAGAACAAACGCAGCCATCGAATAGGCGGTCAGGATAAAATTCGTGTGTGGGCCAAGGTCGATCATCACGCGCCCGAAGCGGCCAGCGTCCGCATGGTGCGCACCCGCCGGCGGAGAATTTCGTTTCGCATGGCGGCGAGATGCAGCGCGATGAACAGCGCAAGAAAACCCAGCGCGCTAATCAGCAAAGGCGTCAGCAGCACCGGATGAATCGTCGGGCCATCTAATCTGAAAACAGACGCCGGCTGGTGCAGCGTGCTCCACCAGTCCACCGAGAATTTCACGATCGGCACATTGACGAAGCCTACCAGCGTGAGCACCGCCACCGCGCGCGCGGCTTGCCCCGGCTCATCCATCGCGCGCCACAAGGCGAGCACACCGAGATAGAGCAGAAACAACACGAGCATCGAAGTTAGCCGTGCATCCCACACCCAGTACGCGCCCCACATCGGACGGCCCCAGAGTGCACCCGTGAAGAGACAAAGAAAACAGAAAGCCGCCCCGATGGGCGCCGCCGCCTTCGCCGCCACATCCGCCAGCGGATGCCGCCAGACCAGCGTGCCGAGCGCGGAGATCGCCATCAGCGTATAGATGCCGAGCGCCATCCACGCTGACGGCACATGAATGAACATGATCCGCACTGTTTCGCCCTGCTGGTAGTCGGGCGGCACCTGGAAACCGCGATAAATCCCGAACCCGATCAGCACCGCGGCCAGCACGGAAAATACCGGGATCAGCACGCGCGCGAGTGCCAGAAACCGGTTGGGATTGGCGAGATCGAGAAGCGCCATGCGCGGCTTTTAAAGCGCCGTGCCGCCGCCCGCAATGTGACGGGTTGGCGGGCCTTTCAGCAGGGGTTTCAGCGCGGCTCGCGGCCGAGCAGATACACATCCCAGATTACGGCTTCCTCGCCTCCGCTCTGAAAGCCGTGCACGGCGTGCATGGATTCGACCGTCACAAGCTGGCCCACCCGCCCGACCTTCACGGTGATGGTGGAGCCGTAACGATAGACCTCGGTTTTTCCGATCGCTTCGCCGTTCACCTTCACAAGCAGGCTGGCGCGCCGTGTCGGGCCTACCTGATCGTGTGCATAAAGTTGCACGGCGGAAATGAAAGCAGGCCGATCCAGCCGGATCGAATAGGCGGGCTGAACAGTGCACCCATCTGTTTCAACGCGGCAATGTTCCTCGCAGGAAGTTCCGCCGATGCAGACCTTGCGGCCAAGCTCCTCGAAAATAATCCCGGCTTTTGCCGGCAAGGCAGCCAGCTTGCCTTCTTTCGGCGCGGCAGCCGTTCGCGCGGCGCCGCCGATCGCATTCAGATTGCCGCCAACGCTCGCAACGCGCATCGGAGCTGATTCAGACAAGCGGATATATTGTTCGCCTTCCGGCAAATCGCTGGCGATGGAAAATCTCGCCGGCATGATTTCCGGCGCGTTGTCGTTTGTATATTCGCTTCGACTGACTGAAGTCTCGCGTGCTTCTCCGCGCGTCCAGTTCGAAAATTCCAGCGAGACCGACATACAGAGGGCGAAGATTCCGACGCATAGCGAAACATTCGCCAGCAAATTGAATGTCCTGGCAGACAACATGATACGCACTCCCACGCATACGCTTACACAACACGTACACACCCACGCGGGCGGGAGGTTCGGAGTCCAATGTGTTTTGAAGGCGGCGTCACTGGGGACATTTTTCGGCGAAATGGGAACCGGTTCGCCGTAAAAATACGGCGAGATAAAATTACTCGCGAATCTGGCGAATTGCGGCGGCCGCGGCCAGCGGCCCTGCAACGAGAGAAGCGAGCGAAATCGCGGCAAGCAGCCGGAACGGTACGCCAAACGACATTGGTCCGGTGACTGCGGCGGCGGTCGCCGCAGCGCCGAAGATCAACACCGGTACTGTGAGCGGCAAAATCAGGACCGCCACCAGCAATCCCCCGCGCGGCAAAACAGCGGCAAGAGCCGCGCCGATCAATCCAAAAAATGTCAGTGCGGGTGTCCCGATCAGCAGCGTTCCGGAAAGCGCCATCAGCGCCTTTGCTTCGACGCCAAGCATCACACCGAGAACCGGTGCCGCGATCACTAGCGGCAATCCGGTCGCAATCCAGTGCGCAAGACCTTTCGCGACGGCAATCAGTTCGAGCGGCGCGGGGGACAGCAGCAACAAATCGAGACTTCCATCTTCCTGATCGGCGGAAAAAATCCGATCCAGATTCAAGAGTGTCGCAAGCAGCGCGCCTAGCCAGACGAGCGCGGGACCAATTCTCGCAAGCAATGGCAGGTCGGGACCAACTGCGAAGGGCACCACGGCGATGAGCGCCAGAAAAAATACGACGCCAAGACCAGCACCGCCGCCCGCGCGGAAAGCGAGTTTAAGATCGCGAACCAGGACTGCGCGGAGAATGGCGATCATCTTGCACCCTCCCCGATCTTGAATTCGCGGATATTGCTCACCGCGAGCGGCGCATGAGTCGCGATCAGCGCCATGCCGCCTTCGCCAGTATGTCTGTCGATAATTTCCATCAAGATTTTCTGGCTTTCCACATCGAGTGCGGAAGCCGGCTCATCCAGCAGCCACAGCGGGCGTTTTGAGACGAGCAATCTCGCAAGCGCCAGCCTGCGCTTTTGGCCCGCGGACAACATGCGCACAGGAATATCAGCGAGATGTCCGAGCCCGAGCGATTCCAGGGCAGGCTGTATTTCCAGCCCGTCTCCCCCAAACAGCGCTTTGGCAAAAGACAGATTTTCGGAAACCGTCAGCGGCCCCTTCACGCCGTCGAGATGCCCTACCAGATGCGCGGATGCCGGAATGCTTTCGTCAGATCCGCCGGTCAGTTTGATCCTGCCCGTCTCGGTGGGGAGCATCCCGACAATCAGGCGCAGAAGTGAGGTCTTTCCTACGCCGTTCGGCCCGGTAATCGCAATCGCCTCACCGCCTTTAAAATGGAAATTCATTCCAGAAAAAACGCGGCGGCCGCCCCTGACGCAAGCAAGATTCTCGGCGGTGAGCTGAATCATACTTTTTATCTACCAAGATCGACGCCGAGGCATACCACGAACCGCTGCGAAAGCAGGCAAATCCGGTCGGCAGAGGCTATCGTCACATAGCGGAAAGCCACGCAATACCGGCACTTTCACGCAGTACTCGCAAATCGAGCGATGGCTTTGATCGCCCGATAGCCTCCTCCGTGACCGCGCTTTTAAATCGCTCTATAAAGCGCGCAACCGCACTGATTGCGGCGATCCCGCCGCGCATTTTTTGGGACTTGAACAGTGACCTCTCTCGACAGCTTCAAATGCCGCAAACCGCTCAAGGTGGGCTCCCGTAATTACGATTATTTCAGTCTGAAAGCAGCCGAAGATGCTGGCCTCAAGGGAATTTCCCGGCTGCCGTTTTCACTCAAAGTACTGATCGAGAACCTGATCCGTTTCGAGGACGGGCGCACGGTGAAGAAGGACGATATCAAGGCGGTCGTCGAATGGCTGGAAAAGAAGAGAAGCAGCCGCGAGATCGCATTCCGTCCCGCGCGCGTGTTGATGCAGGATTTCACCGGCGTCCCGGCGGTGGTCGATCTCGCAGCCATGCGCGACGCGATGAAGACGCTCGGCGGTGACCCGAACAAGATCAATCCACTGGTGCCGGTCGATCTCGTAATCGATCACTCGGTAATCGTGGATTATTTTGGCGGCGCGAACTCGTTCAAAAAGAACGTGGCGCTCGAATACAAGCGCAATGGGGAGCGTTATCGCTTCCTGAAATGGGGACAGGCAGCATTCGATAATTTCCGAGTGGTGCCGCCCGGCACCGGTATCTGCCACCAGGTCAATCTGGAATATCTTTCGAGCACTGTTTTCGTCGGCAAGGAGAAAACGGCGAAGGGAACCGTTGACGTTGCCTATCCCGATACGCTCGTGGGCACCGACAGTCACACCACAATGGTGAATGGTCTTTCGGTATTGGGGTGGGGCGTTGGCGGCATTGAGGCGGAAGCGGCGATGCTCGGCCAGCCGATCTCGATGCTGATCCCGGAAGTCGTCGGCTTCCAGCTCACCGGCAAGATGAAGGAAGGTGTCACCGCCACCGATCTAGTGCTCACTGTCACCGAGATGCTGCGCAAGCATGGTGTCGTCGGCAAGTTCGTTGAGTTTTTCGGAACGGGCATCGGCGCACTGGCGCTCGAAGACCGCGCCACCATCGGCAACATGGCGCCGGAATATGGTGCCACCTGCGGCTTCTTCCCAATCGACGACGAAACGCTGCGCTTCCTCGAAGAAACCGGCCGCGCCAAGGAACAGGTCGCGCTGGTGGAAGCCTATGCAAAAGCACAAGGCCTCTTCCGCACCTCTTCGACTCCGGACCCGGTTTTCACCGATGTGCTGACGCTCGACCTCACCACTGTAGAGCCTTCGCTCGCCGGCCCTAAGCGTCCGCAGGACCGTGTGGCGCTCTCCAGGGTAAAGGTGGGCTTTGCGGATTCGCTCGACAAGGAATTCCGTAAATCGGCGGAAATTTCCAAGCGCTTCAAGGTGCCGGGAAAGAAATTCGACATGGGCCATGGTGACGTCGTCATCGCCGCCATCACCTCCTGCACCAACACCTCGAATCCGAGCGTGATGATCGGCGCGGGCATTCTCGCCCGCAAGGCGCGCGCAAAAGGCTTGAAGGTGAAGCCCTGGGTGAAAACCTCGCTCGCTCCCGGCTCGCAGGTCGTCGGCGAATATCTGAAAAAGTCCGGCCTGCAAAAAGATTTGAATGCGTTGGGTTTCAATCTTGTCGGCTTCGGCTGCACCACCTGTATCGGCAACTCCGGCCCGCTGCCGGATGCGATCTCCAAAACCGTGCAGGCGAACGATCTCGTTGCTGCCGCCGTCCTCTCCGGCAACCGCAACTTTGAGGGCCGCGTGAACCCTGACGTGCGCGCGAACTATCTCGCTTCGCCGCCGCTCGTAGTCGCTTACGCCATCGCGGGTTCGATGCAGATCGATCTTGCGAAAGACCCGATTGGCATCGGTAAGGGCGGGCGCAAAGTTTACCTCAAGGACATCTGGCCAAGCTCAAAGGAAATCTCTTCCTTCATCCGGAAGTCTATTTCCAAGAAACTCTTCCAGAAGAAATACGCCAACGTCTTCAAGGGAGACCGCTTCTGGCAAAAAATCCGGGTGCCTAAGGGCGACACCTATGCGTGGGATTCAAAATCCACCTATGTGCAGAACCCGCCATATTTCACCCGCATCAGCAAGAAGCCAGAGCCTGTCAATGACGTGCTGAACGCGCGTGTCCTCGGCCTGTTCCTCGACTCAATCACCACCGACCACATCTCGCCCGCCGGTTCGATCAAGGCGGCCTCGCCCGCCGGAAAATATCTGATTGATCACGGCGTGAAGGTGCTCGACTTCAACCAGTACGGCACCCGCCGCGGCAACCATGAAATCATGATGCGCGGCACGTTCGCCAATATCCGCATCAAGAACCAGATGGTACCGGGCGTCGAAGGCGGCGTCACCGTTCATTATCCGGGCGGCGA
>CAZUJE010000045.1:0-20205 GCA_964620215.1 uncultured Hyphomicrobiales bacterium | reverse complement strand
AGATGAAGACGTCGATGATCTTGAGTTCGGGCTCATCCATGCCGCCGTAGAGATGATTGAGGAACATCTCCTTGGTGAGGGTGGTGCCCTTGCGGAGCGAGAGCAGCTCCAGCATCTGATATTCCTTGCCGGTCAGATGCACGCGGGCTCCGCCGACTTCGACCGTCTTGGTGTCGAGGTTCACGCAGAGATCGCCGGTGTTGATGACCGACTGGGCGTGGCCCTTCGAGCGGCGCACGATCGCGTGGATGCGGGCAACCAGCTCATCCTTGTGGAAGGGCTTGGTCATGTAATCGTCGGCGCCGAAGCCAAGACCCTTCACCTTGTCCTCGATGCCGGCGAGGCCGGAGAGAATCAAAATCGGGGTCTTGATTTTTGCGACCCGCAGCGACCGCAGAACCTCGTAACCGGACATGTCCGGGAGATTCAGGTCGAGCAGGATGATGTCGTAGTCGTAGAGTTTTCCGAGGTCGACGCCTTCCTCACCGAGATCGGTGGTGTAGACGTTGAAGCTCTCCGATTTGAGCATCAGCTCGACGCTTTTCGCCGTCGCGCTGTCGTCCTCGATTAGCAGTACGCGCATGCCAATCCCCTTCTGGGCCTCGTTTCCGGGGGCGGATGAAAATCCTGCCCGCCCCGCCGCGCGCCCGGCTTCGGTTTGCGATTCGTAACGCTACCGTTAAATGGTTAACAGAATCTGATTCTGTCCCACAAGAGACCCCGTACAAACCCTGCCGAATCACAGTAAGATACTGAGATTCAGTCAAGATTCATGTGGGACCCCGGTTAACGTACGACTCGAAGAAACCGGTCCAAGCGACTCGCCGGAATCGACTACCGCCGGGTGGCGGGCCGCTCCTGCAAGCGTCCCGATCATTAACGGAACGGGTAAACAAAACGTTTCCAAACCGCGGAAAAGGGCCGTTTTGAAAGCGCTGGCCGAACAGATCGAGGAAATCGAGGGTTCGTCCATTTACGGGCGGGTGGCCGCTATCAGGGGTCTCCTGGTCGAGGTGGCGGGCCCGGTTCATGCCATGCCGGTGGGTGCGCGGGTCATTATCGAGACCGACCGGACCCCGATGGTCCCCTGCGAGGTCGTGGGGTTTGCCGGGGATAATGCCCTCCTGATGCCCTTCGGGGCGCTGGAAGGGGTGCGCCGGGGCTGCCGGGCGCTGGTCTCGGCCTCCGCCGCGATGGTCCGTCCCTCGGACCGCTGGCTTGGCCGGGTCATCAATGCCTTGGGGGTACCGATCGACGGCAAGGGTCCGCTGCCGCCCGGGCCTTCGCCCTACGGATTTCGCGAGACGCCGCCTCCTGCGCATTCCCGCAAGCGGGTCGGCGCGCCATTGGATCTGGGTGTCCGCGCACTAAACACCTTCACCACCTGCTGCCGCGGCCAGCGCATGGGCATCTTCGCCGGCTCCGGCGTCGGCAAGTCGGTGCTGCTCTCCATGCTTGCCCGGAATACCGACTCCGATGTGGCCGTGATCGGCCTCGTTGGTGAGCGCGGACGCGAGGTGCAGGAATTCTTGCAGGATGATTTGGGCGAGGACGGCCTGAAGCGCGCGGTCGTCGTGGTGTCCACCTCGGATGAGCCTGCCCTGATGCGCCGTCAGGCGGCCTATCTCACCATGACCATCAGCGAGTTCTTCCGCGACGAGGATAAGGACGTGCTCGTGCTCATGGACTCCGTCACCCGCTTCGCCATGGCCCAGCGCGAGATCGGCCTGTCCGCCGGCGAGCCGCCGACCTCCAAGGGCTACACACCGACCGTGTTCACCGAACTGCCCCGCCTGCTTGAGCGGGCAGGACCGGGGACGGGCAAAGGCACGATCACGGGCCTGTTCACCGTCCTCGTGGACGGCGACGACCATAACGAGCCGGTCGCCGACGCCGTTCGCGGCATCCTCGACGGCCATATCGTGATGGAGCGGCAGATCGCCGAACGGGGCCGCTACCCAGCCATTAACGTCCTGAAATCGGTGTCCCGGACCATGCCCAAATCCTGTGACCCCGAATTCTGGCCGGTCGTGCAGCAGGCCAAGAAGACCATGGCCACCTATTCCGACATGGAGGAGCTGATCCGGCTCGGCGCCTACCGTCCCGGGGCCAGTTCCGAGGTGGACGAGGCCATCCGTCTCAATCCGGCACTGGAGGCTTTTCTCGCCCAAGGTAAGGAAGAGGCAACCAATTTGGCCGATGGTTACAGCCGCCTAGCCGCCATTTTGGGCGGCGAAGCAACTGAATCGTAACCGGGCGCGTGGAGTATTGCCCACATGAAATCGCGTGACACTCTTATCCGCCTGAAGCGTTTTCAGGTCGACGAAAAGCGCCGCCAGGTCGCACAGATCGAGGCGATGATCGCTGAGTTCGAGCGTATGTCCGCCGACCTCGACCGTGAGATCGCCACCGAGCAGCAGAAGGCTGGCATCGACGATCCCGCGCACTTCGCCTATCCGACCTATGCCAAGGCCGCGATGACCCGCCGGGACAATCTCGCCCGTTCCGCCAACGAGCTGAAAGGCCAGTTGGAAGATGCCCGCGCCGCTCTGGCCGAGGCGTTCGAGGAACTGAAGAAGGTCGAGATCCTCGAGGAGCGCGACGGCGCACGCGAGCGTGCGGCGGATGCGAAAGTCGAGCAGGCCGAACTCGACCGGATCGGCGCCCAGCGCGCCTGAGCTTCAACCCGCTTCGACAATCGGGACATGCGGCGCGGCGTTGCGCGCCAGCAGACCCATGAGCCGTGGGTCGTCGGCAATCTCAGTCGAACGGGCATAAGGCGTGAAGCCGGCCTTCCGGTAGAAATCCAGCGCATGCGGATGATCAAGCGTGCAGGTGTGGATCGTCACGCGCTTTGGATTGCGCGACCACACCATCTGCAAGGCCTGATCGAGCAGAAACCGTCCGGCGCCCTTGCCGATCAGCGGTCCGGTCAGGCCGAGGAAGGAAATCTCCACTTCCGGCAGGCGGCGGAAATCAATTTCCAGGATGCCGTGATCGCGACCTTCAAATTCGAGGGCATGCACCTCGACCGATGGATGGTGGATAAGGCCGGACAATTCGGCGTCGCTCAGGATGAGGCGCGAAAACCAGAGCCAGTTTTCACCGACGCGCCTGTACAAATCCCGATACCAGCCAAGCTCGGGGCGCGCGACGCGGCGGATCGAATAATCCGGCGAAGGCTTCGCAGCCGAAAGCGGCGGCCGGGTTTTCATCTCCATATGCGTGACGATCGCCGCGACCTTGCCGGCCGGTACGCGGGTGTATTCGTCGCGGATGGTGACGGGTCCGCGCTGATCTGCCTTGTAAGTTTTGGGATGCCGGCTCATCGCCGGATAATCGCAAGGTCTTTAGACGCTGCCAACCGTTTTCAAACGAGCGCGGGGATGAATCTCGCTCTGTGACAAAACGGTCGTCTGGGGGCGGAAGCGCTCAACGATGGAGCGCACGAACGGGCGCGAGCCGGGACTGGTCATCAGTACGGCGGCTTCGCCGGCGCGGGCGGAGTCCTCGAATTTTTCCCGGACAAGCGTGACGAATTCGGAGAGCTTCGATGGCTGCATGGCGAGCGAGCGATCCTCGCCATTGACGATGATCGATTCCGCGAAGGCTTGCTCCCATTTCGGCGAGAGCGAGATGAGCGGCAGATAACCGTTCGGCCCCGTGTTCTGCGCGCAGATCTGGCGGCAGAGGCGGGCGCGCACATGCTCGACGAGTTGCGACGGATTGCGGGTGGTCGGGAGCGCTTCGGCGATGCCTTCGAGAATGGTGCCGAGGTCGCGGATCGAGATGCGTTCCGCCAGGAGAAGCTGAAGCACGCGCTGAATGCCGGAGGTGGAAATCTGCGCGGGCACGATGTCCTTGAGCAACTCGCCCTGTTCCTTCGGAAGCTCTTTGAGCAGTTTTTGCACTTCGGAGTAGGAGAGGAGGTCGGCGATATTGACCTTCAGCACTTCCGAAAGATGCGTCGAAAGCACGGTGGCGGCGTCCACCACTGTATATCCGCGCACGCCCGCTTCTTCGCGCAGGCCTTCGTCCACCCAGGTCGCCGGCAGGCCGAATGTCGGCTCAGTCGTATGCGTACCCGGCAATTCGACCTGACGGCCGGACGGGTCCATGACCATGTGGCTGTTCGGGAAAACCTTGCCGGTGCCGGCGTCCACTTCCTTGATCTTGATGATGTAGGTGTTGGCTTCGAGATTGACGTTGTCGAGGATGCGCACGGCAGGCATGACGAAGCCCATTTCCATCGCGAGATTGCGGCGCAAGGCCTTGATCTGATCGGTGAGACGGTCGGTGCCGCCGGGTCCGTTGACGAGTGGCAACAGGCCGTAACCGATCTCGATCTTGAGATCGTCGATCTTGAGGGCCGATGAAATCGACTCTTCCGCGGAATCGGCGGTGGCCTTCGCCGTGGTGGAGGGCTTTTTGGCGGCCGCTTCGTCGGCCACTTCCTGGCGTTTGAACCTGTCGGTGTACCAGGCGATCGCGCCGGCACCACCGCCGAGAACCAGAAACGGCAGCATCGGAATGCCGGGCAGCATCGCCATCACGATCATGACGCCGGCGGACATGCCGAGCGCCTTCGGGTAACCAGAGAGCTGCTTCATCAGCGCCTGGTCGGCGGCGCCCGAGACGCCCGCCTTGGAGACGAGCAAACCCGCGGCGGTCGAAACGATCAGCGCCGGGATCTGCGTGACCAGACCGTCGCCGACCGTCAGCAGCGTGTAACTGTGGCCGGCGGCGGCGAAGGTCATGCCTTGCTGCGCCATGCCGATGATGATGCCGCCGATGATGTTGATGAACACAATCAGCAAACCGGCGATGGCGTCGCCGCGCACGAATTTCGAGGCGCCGTCCATGGCGCCGAAAAAGGAGCTTTCGTCTTCCAGATTCTTGCGGCGCTTGCGCGCTTCATCCTCGCTGATCAGTCCGGCAGACAGATCGGCGTCGATCGCCATCTGCTTGCCGGGCATGGCGTCGAGGGTGAAGCGGGCGGCGACTTCCGCGATACGGCCGGAACCCTTGGTGATAACGACGAAGTTCACGATCACGAGGATCGAGAACACGATCACGCCGATTACGAAGTTTCCGCCCATGACGAAATTGCCGAAGGCCTGAATGACCTGGCCGGCGGCATGGGTGCCTTCGTGTCCGTGCGAAAGGATGAGGCGGGTGGAGGCGAGGTTGAGCGCGAGGCGCATCATGGTCGCCATCAGCAGCACGGTCGGGAAGGCGGAGAATTCCAGCGGCGTGTGGATGAACAGCGCCGTCATCAGGATCAGAACGGAGAGAATGATCGAGAGGGCGAGCAGGAGATCGAGCAGGACCGGGGGTAGCGGCAGGATCAGGATGACGAGGATCGACAGGACCGCCAGTGCCAACGCAAGGTCGCCGCGGCGCAGCAGAGTGCCCAGCTCGCTTATCGAGAAGCCGCCCTGTTTGGGCGCGACGATGGTGGTGTCGGTCATACCTACCCTGCGAATCGGGCCGGCTTGGCCGCCAGTCCCCGGCAATATTTGCCGGGTTTATGGTTAGCGAATGGTTAACGGGGGTTAGGAAAGGCCCAAAAGAAAATGGCCGGGAATGACCCGGCCATCCGACCTTTTCGTGCGCGACGAATCAGGCGGCGACGCCCGTTCCCGGCGCCTGAACCGCAAAGCCCGTCGAAGTGTATTCGTTGAGCTTGTTCCGCAGCGTCCGGATCGAGATGCCGAGAATATTGGCGGCGTGAGTGCGGTTGCCGAGGCAATGTTTCAGCGTCTCCAGAATGAGATCGCGTTCCACGTCGGCTACTGTGCGGCCCACCAAATTTGCTGAGACCACTTCACCCGCGACCTGCGCGGCTTTTTCTGCCGCGCTGCGCGGCGCTTCGGCAAGCTTGGAGCCATCCGGCAGCCGGATCGCTTCAATGCCAATTTCGGTGCCGGTCGAAAGTAAGACCGCGCGGTGAATGGTGTTTTCCAGTTGGCGGACTTTGCCGGGCCAGCGCGCACGGGTGAGTTCCTGGCGCGCGTCGGACGCAATCGGCCGTACTGGAAGATTATTCGATTCAGCGTAGCGGCGGGCGAAATGATTGGCGAGTTCGAGAATATCCGCCGGGCGCGAGCGCAGCGGTGGAATTTTCAGGTTCACGACGTTCAAGCGATAGAGCAGGTCTTCCCTGAAACTGCCGTCGCGCACTTCGTCGGCAAGATTACGGTTCGAGGTTGCGATGATGCGGATATTCACCGGCACCGGCTTGGTGCCGCCGACGCGGTCGATCACGCGCTCCTGAATGGCGCGCAATAATTTGGCTTGAAGCCGCACGTCCATCTCGGAAATTTCGTCGAGCAGCAGCGTGCCGCCGTCAGCTTCCTCGAATTTTCCGATGCGGCGGGCGACGGCGCCGGTGAAGGCGCCTTTCTCATGGCCGAACAGTTCGGATTCAAGCAGGTTTTCCGGAATCGCGGCGCAATTCACGCAGATGAACGGCTTGTTCGCGCGCGCACTTTTCTCATGCACGAAGCGCGCGATCATTTCCTTGCCGGTGCCGCTTTCGCCGGTAATCAGAATGGAGGCTTCGGAAGTTGCGACCTGGGCGGCGAGCTTGACGACCTGTGCCATCGACTCATCGCGATAGATGAGATCACGCGCGTCGTCGGCGACGGCGGCGAGCACGGCGGCGATTAGTTCGGGATCGGGCGGCAGCGGGATGTATTCCTTGGCACCGGCCTGAATGGCGCCAGCAGCCGCCCGCGCATCATTGTCCACGCCGCAGGCGACGATGGCCGCATGAATGCGCTCATCCGAAAGTTTCTGCACGAGATCGCGGATATCGATGGCGACATCTACCATCACGAGGTCGGCACCCTTGCCGCGCAATACGCGCAAGCCCTGGTCGATGTCGGTGGCGTGGGTGACGGCAGCGCCGCGATCCACGGCGATTTTCGTCGCGACGCTGAGCTGGCCCTTGAGCGATCCAATGATGAGGAGCCGCATGATCTGTCTCCAATCGTCCTATCAGGCCCGTTCGGCCTTGATGATTTCGGTCATGGTCACGCCGAGACGGTCCTTCACGAGGACCACTTCGCCGCGCGCGACCAGGCGGTTGTTCACGAAAATATCGATGGCTTCGCCGACCTTGCGATCCAGTTCCAGGATAGTGCCGGGTCCAAGCCGAAGCAGATTTCCAACGTCCATTCGGGTGCGGCCGAGCACGGCGGAAACGTGAACCGGCACGTCGAACACGGCTTCGAGTTCGGCGGCTGATTTCGCGGCATCGCCTTCCATTGCTCCGGCGTCGCCTTCCTGCGACGGCACCAGCTCCACGTCTGTTTCAAGATCGGGCAGGGGCGGGTTCTTGTCGTCGCTCATTTGTTCTTCTCCGTGTTGGCTGGGGCGACACCGCCACGCGCCAGATAATTGTTCACCGCGTCGTCGATGCTGGCTTCGATCGCGCCGCGGTCGCGCTCGACACCGCCGTCGGCCCATTCGACGCGCACTTCATCGGACTTGAGATCCGGCGAAGGCAGCAGCACGAGGCGGTTAGCGAAACCACGCTGGTCGGCAAGCTGTTGCAGGCGCTTACCCGCCGGTTCGATCATGTCTTCGGCGACGCGGATCACGACATGGGGTGCGGTGCGCACGTGCTTCAGGACATCGGTTACGAGTATTTCAATTTCAGCGAGCGGCTCGCGGGCAAGGAGCGCCGGCGCCAGCTTGCGGGCAATCGCGATGGCGACGTGAACGGCCTCGTCCTCGAGGCGATTTTCCAGCGCGCCAAATTTTTTCGAGATATCAGCAAGGCGATCGGCCGTCAGGGTCAGCACGGCACCGAGGCGTTTTTCAATTTTGGCATTGGCATTTGCTTCACCCTCGGCGATGCCGCGGCGATAGCCGTCCTGTTCGGCCGCGGCGAGCAGTGCCTTTACATCCGAGGTCACTGCCGCTCCGCGCTCGAACTCGACGTCGAAGAGAAACCGCTTCGGTTCCTCTTTTGCCGGTGCCGCTGTTTTTTCCAGAAGAACCATCAGTACACCAGCTCGTCTTCGGTCGAATTGTTCTTGGTAATGACGATTTCGCCCTTGGCGGCGAGATCCTTGGCGAGATTGACAAGCGCCGTCTGCGCCTCGTCCACGTCGCGCAAACGCACCGGACCCATCGTCTCCATTTCGTCGTCGAGCAGCTTGGCGGCTCGCTGGGACATATTGGCCTTGAAATATTCGCGGGCGGCTTCGGATGCGCCCTTGAGCGCGATGGCAAGCTTGCCGCGGTCCACGGTGCGAAGCAGTGTCTGTGCCGCGGCGGCATCGAGGCGGGCGAGATCATCGAAGGTGAACATCAATGTCTTGATGCGCTCGGCGGATTCGCGGTTCGCCATTTCCAGTGCCGAAAGAAAGCGGGTTTCGGCCTGGCGGTCGAAATTGTTGAAAATGTCGGCCATCATTTCGTGGCTGTCGCGGCGGCTGGTCTGCGAGAGGTTCGACATGAATTCGGTGCGCAGCGTCTGTTCGACGCGCTCCAGCACGTCCTTCTGGATCGATTCCATCTTCAGCATGCGGTTGATGACGTCGAGGGCGAGTTCTTCCGGCAAGATCGAGAGAACGCGCGCCGCGTGCTCCGGCTTGATCTTGGAAAGCACGACGGCAATCGTCTGCGGGTATTCGTTCTTGAGATAATTCGCGAGCACTTCTTCCTGCACGTTGGAGAGCTTCTCCCACATGTTGCGGCCGGCGGGGCCGCGAATTTCTTCCATGATGGTGGAGACGCGCTCTCCCGGCAGGAATTGTTGCAGGAGGCGCTCGGTGGCGACGGAGTCGCCCATGAGCGCGCCGGTCGCCGACATCTGGCCGACGAAATCGATCATCAGCGTTTCGACCGCCGTGGACTCGATGGTGCCGAGCGAGGACATGGTGAGCGAAAGCGTGCGAACCTCTTCGTCGTCCAGCAGCTTCCAGACGTCCGCGCCGTGTTTTTCGCCGAGCGCCAGCAGCAGGATGGACGCGCGTTCGGTGCCGTTGAGCGGACGGTTCATGCGGATCGGCGTCTTGCCGGAAGCCGGTTTCTCCGCGGCCTTTTCCGGCTTGCGGGTGAAAATCGCGTCCACGAGTGCTGCGGCGCTTGCCATGTTCCGCCTCAGGCCTGCTTCTCGTGCATCCACTGGCGGATGATCGAGACGGTTTCATAGGGGTTGCGGGTGGCAAGCTCGCCGACCTTCTGGATCGACTGCTGGTGCACGTCGCCCTGCATCTGCGCGAAGTCGATCATGCGTGAAGCGGCATTATCGAGAGTCGGTTGCACGGGCTGCAACGGTGCATCGACACCGCTTTCGGATTTCATCAGAACAGCGGGTGCCTGCTGTTTCGCGAGGGCGGCTTCATCCGGTGTTACGATGCGGCGGACGAGTGGGCGAACCACGAACAGCAGGACGAGCAGCGAAAGGATCGCGACCACCACGAGGTTGACCGCATACATGATGTCGTCGGTGGTGAAGCGGAGCATAGACAGCAGCCCGCCTTCCTCGGCGATCTGCGGCGTGCCCGGTGTCTCGGCGAAGCGGAGATTTACGACCTCAACCATGTCGCCGCGCTTCTGATCGAAGCCGATGGCGGTGCGCACAAGCGAGCTGATGCGGTCGATCTCCTCCTGCGCGCGCGGGGCGTAGGTCATCTCGTTGTTGTTGGCGCCCTTGGTGTAGTTGCCGTCGACGAGCACGGCGACGGAGATTTTTTTCACGCGGCCCGGCTCAAGCGTTTCCACCCGCGTGGTGCGGGAAATTTCGTAATTGACGGTTTCCTCGTTCTTGCGGTTCGAGTCGCGGCTCTGCGCCTGCTGGGGATTGGTGGCGCCGCGCTGCTGGTTATTGCCTGGAACCTCGTTGCCGACGGAAACGCCCTGTTCGTTGCCGCCCGCAGCGCCGTTTTCACCCGCTTCTTCGCGGCTTTGGGTGGAGCGGATCACGCGGCTTTCGGGGTCGTAGCTGTCGGAGGTCTGCTGGACGCGGCTGTAATCCATTTCCGCCGATACCTGCACGCGCGCGCGGCCGGGGCCGACGACGCTCGAGATAATCGATTCGATCTGGTTCTTGATGCGCGCTTCGAATGCGGTGTTGCGCTCGTCGATGCCGGTGGCGAGGCTGACTCCGGTCTCGCCTCCCATCGCGCCATCGGCGAGCAGGCGGCCCTGTTCGTCCACGATGGAAACGCGCTCGGGCTTCAGGCCGCGCACGGCGGAAGCGGTGAGGTGACGGATGGCGCGCACCTGCGTCTGTTCAAGCTGGCTGCGCACTCTCAAAACGATGGAAGCGGAGGGATCCTGCTTGTCGCGCTGAAAAAGCTGACGGTCGGGAATGACCAGATGCACGCGAGCCGCGGAAACGCGGTCGAGCGAGCGGATGGTGCGCGCCAGCTCTCCTTCGAGCGCGCGCAGGTGGTTCACGTTCTGCACGAACGAGGTGGTGCCGAGCGTGTCGGTCTTGTCGAAAATCTCGTAGCCGACCGAGCCGCCGCGCGGCAGACCAGCTTCGGCGAGGCGCATGCGGAAACGAGTGACGTTGTCTTTCGGGATGAGGATGGTCGTGCCGTCGCCGCGCAACTGGTAGGGCACGCCCTGCGATTCCAGTTCCTTGATGACGCGGTTTGAGTCTTCGATTGTCAGTTCGGTGAAGAGCGGCGCCATCGTGGGCGCCGACAGCCGCATGATGACGAAGGCAAAGAAGCCGATCAGCGCCACGGTCACTGCGACCATGGCTGCGATGCGCGCGGCACCCAGTGTTTTGATGAACTCGACCAAACTGTTCACGTCCGGACCCCCATGATTCCCGCGCGATGTGCGGGTCACCCGGCAAGATTTGCCCGGTGTATGGTTTCCAAACGGTTAACGACGTTCAGGATTGTGTCCGAGAGGTATCGGATTCCGGCTTATTATTCCGCCGGAGTCTTGCTGTTCAGGGTTTTTGCCTTGTCCGTGGCGCCCTTTGCGGTGGCCCCGATCTCCCGCAGATGAGCATGCAGGCTGATCTGGTCGAGCGATTTGTGCGGCAGGGCCATGAACAGCGAAATGCGATGATGCAGGTAGTGATAGGCCTCTTCAAAGGCGACCGCGATTTGGGCTGCATTACCGGCGGCTTTTGAAGGATCCTCGATGCCCCAATGGGCTGAAATCGGGGTTCCGGGCCAGGTCGGGCAGACTTCCCCGTGGGCTTCGTCACAGACGGTGAAGATAAAATCCATTTCGGGGATGTCGTTCCCCGTGAACTCATGCCAGCTCTTGGAGCGCAGCTTCGAGCAGTCGTAGCCGAGCTGGGTCAAAAGCGATTTTGCTTGCGGGAGAATCACCCCGGTCGGATTGCTGCCGGCGGAGAATGCGCGGAATTCGCCCGCTCCCTCCTTGCTCAGAATCGCCTCGGCCATGATCGAGCGGGCGGAATTACAGGTGCAAAGAACGAGTACGTTGTACATGGAGGCTTCCCTTCGAGCGCTGGCCGTCTGAAAGATTTCCGAAATTCAGATGACAGCCGGATGACTGTGGAAGGTCGCTTTTTCCTGCCGCGTCAGCGGGATCACAATTTTGAAGTATTATTCAATAATATCAATTACTTAAATCAATCCATGATCCGCCGGTGCAGCCCTCTCAAAAACGCGACCTTAGGCCGCTTCTAATCTGGCGTTGCGCAGGCAAACATGGCGGGGCAAGGTCTCTCAGCCAGCTTTTTGCCAGCCGCCTTGGAGCCTGACTGGAATGGATTACGAGCGCCTGTTCACGGAATCGCTCGAAGGTCTCCGGCGCGAACGCCGCTACCGGATCTTCAACGAGATCGAACGCGACGCCGCGCGGTTTCCACGCGCGACCTGGCGCTCGCCCGCGGGCAGCCGGGAAATCGTGATCTGGTGCTCCAATGACTATCTGGGAATGGGCCGCCACCCCGATGTGATCAGCGCGATGGTCGATACCGCGAAGAAAACCGGCGCGGGGGCCGGCGGCACCCGCAACATTTCCGGCAACAGCCGGGCCATTGTGGAGCTTGAAGCGGAACTCGCCGATCTGCACGGCAAGGAAGCGGGACTCGTTTTCACTTCCGGCTATGTTTCGAACGAGACGGGCATCGCGACCATCGCGAAACTTTTGCCGGACTGCGTGATCCTCTCCGACGCGGGCAACCACAATTCCATGATCGAAGGCGTGCGCCGCTCCGGGCGCGAGAAAATCATTTTCCGCCACAACGATCTTGCGCATCTTGAAGAATTGCTCGCCGCAGCGGGCAATCGCCCGAAGCTCATCGTGTTCGAGAGCATTTATTCGATGGGTGGCGACGTGGCGCCCATCGGCGAGATCTGCAAACTCGCCGAGCGTTACAATGCCATGACCTATCTCGATGAAGTCCATGCGGTCGGCATGTATGGCGCGCGCGGTGGCGGCATCGCCGAGCGCGACGGCGTGATGGATCGTGTCGATGTGATCGAAGGCACGCTTGGAAAAGCGTTTGGCGTGGTCGGCGGTTATCTCGCGGGTAAAAAAGCGGTGATCGACGCGGTGCGCTCGTTCGCGCCGGGGTTCATCTTCACCACGGCACTTCCGCCGGCGGTGGCCGCGGCGGCAAGAGCCTCCATCCGCCATCTGAAAAATTCCTCGGCCGAGCGCGAACAGCATCAGGCGCAGGTGGACAAGACCAAGGCAGCGCTGGTACGTGCGCGCCTGCCGCTGATGCCGACCGATACGCACATCATCCCGGTGATGGTGAACGAGGCGGGTGCATGCAAGGCGGCCTCGGACATGCTGCTTACCGAACATGGCATCTATATCCAGCCGATCAATTTTCCGACCGTGACCCGCGGCACCGAACGGTTGCGGATCACGCCGACGCCGCTGCATGACGAGCTTCTGATTGCTCAATTGGTGCGGGCACTGACGGAAGTCTGGAAGAAGCTCGATCTTCCGTTCGTTTCGGATACCCCCGCGCAGGCGGCGGAGTAATTTTTCTTTCCATTCCATCATTGTCATCGCCCGCGAAAGCGGGCGATCCAGTAATCGCATGTCTAAATCGTCAGGGGAGGCGTTTACTGGATGCCCCGCTTGCGCGGGGCATGACGGTTTTACCCGGAATGACGGGAGTAAAATCGTGCATTAGACTGCGGCCCAGCAATTCCGAGGCTCCCGCATCATGAAGATTTGGACGTATCTGCTCGCCCTTTTTTTTGTCGTGGCTGGTACGCTCGCCTTCGCGCAGACAACCACGACGACCGAGCAGAAGCCCAAACCAAAGCCGAAACCCAAGACGGAAACATCCTCCCCTTCATTCTCCTGGCCGGGCTTTGAGCAGAAGCCCAAACCGAAGCCCACGGAAACTACGGCACCAACCGCGCCAATTTCCACCTGCCGCAACACCGGCAGCTTTGATCGCTGGCTTGCGGATTTCAAGCGCGACGCGCTGGAGCAGGGCATTTCCCAGCGCGCGCTGAATGCGGCGAGCAGCCAGCTCACCTTCGAGCAGTCGATCATCAACCGCGACCGCGGCCAGCGCGTGTTCGGGCAGGGCTTCCTGCAATTTTCGGATCGCATGGCGGCGGGCCATCGCATCAAGGGAGGGCAGGCGCAAATCCAGAAACACGCCGCTACCTTCAAGCGCGTCGAACAGGAATATGGCGTGCCGGCGCCGGTGATCGCTTCGTTCTGGGGGCTCGAGACGGATTTCGGCGGAAACATCGGCAATATCACTACGCTGCCTTCGCTCGCGACCCTCGCTTACGACTGCCGCCGCTCGGACCTTTTCCGCAAGGAATTAATGTCGGCGCTGAAAATTATTCAACGCGGCGATCTCACGCCTGACCAGATGATCGGTTCCTGGGCGGGCGAACTTGGACAGACGCAATTTCTGCCTTCGCACTATTTCGACTATGGCGTGGACTTCGACGGCGACGGGAAAATCAATCTTCTTCGCAGCGCGCCGGACGTGCTCGCCTCCACGGCGAATTTCATCAAGCATCTTGGCTGGAAAGCGGGCCAGCCCTGGATGCACGAGGTTCGCGTGCCGTCGAAGCTTCCGTGGGACCAGGCGGACCTCGCGATCAAGCACCCGCGCTCGCAATGGGCTCAGTGGGGAGTTCGCCAAGCCAACGGGCAGCCTATCGAAGGCGATGAACTGCCTGCCTCGCTTCTGCTGCCGATGGGCCGCCTCGGCCCGGCTTTTCTGGTCTATGAAAATTTCGGAATTTTCCCGCAGTGGAATAATTCGCTGACCTATTCGACGACCGCCGCCTATCTCGCGATCCGTATCGCGGGTGCCGGGCCGATGAGCCGGGGAAAAGAAGGGCTTGAATCGCTCAGCTTCGATGACATTCGCGAATTGCAGCGTTTGCTGGTGAAACGCGGTTACGATGTCGGCAAGATTGACGGCATTCCGGGAGCCGCTACCCGCGCGGCGGTGAAGGACATTCAAATCAAGCTTAATCTGCCCGCCGATTCCTATCCGACGCCGGAATTGCTCAATCGTTTGCGGCGATAGATTTCGCGCGGAACTTTAGTAAAAATTCTTCGCATCGTGCGCGTTGCGAAGCTGCCACGAAATCGCCGTGTAAGTTCCCGGAACGAAATCAACAAGGCCCGGTTGTTGTTGCAATTCAACAATCAAGGGAGAACGTCCATGCGCACATTGATTATTTCCGTGGCTTTGCTCGGCGCGATCGCCGCGGTGCAGCCGGCTGCGGCTCAGACGAAGGAAAACAAGGCTTTCTGTCTCATTTCGGGTGGCAGCGCCCCGGGCGGTGCCACGGAGCAATGCCGCTATGACACGATGGCTCAGTGCGAAGAAACCCGTAAGGGCAATGTCGGCGCCAGGTGCGAGAAGAACACCAAGATGTAAGAAATCGCTAAAACAAGTCCCGGAAAATTTTTCCGGGATTTGTTTTTTCATACTGTGTCCCCGTTGAGCGACCTGATTAGCAAGCGCAGCCCTAAAAGCGCGGGTTTATAGCGCCTCTTGCCATTCATGCGATTCATGCCGACATTCCCGGCCGGATGAGTGAATCGTCTTCCCCCAGCACTGAAAAGGATTCCGTGCGCGAGCGCCGCCTGGTTGGCGCCGTGCGCGATCTTGTGGCCGAATTGCAGCCGCGCCGCCTGCAATTCACCGATGTGACGCTTTCGAGCCGTCTCGAGCGCGATCTTGGCATCGACAGTCTAGGCCGCACCGAATTGATCTCCCGGCTCGAGCGCGTTTTCGCCGCGCGGATTCCCGAGGAAATGGTGACGGAAGCGGAGACGGTGGCCGATCTGCTGCCCGCGCTCGACAAGGCTGAACCGGACGAAAAACTCGCCGCCGAGGCGAGGACGGTGATCGCGCCGAAGCTCGCGCGCGTCGAAGCGCCGGTGAGCGCAAAGACGCTTGTTGAGATGCTCGACTGGCATGTGCGGGAACACCCGGACCGCCTGCATGTCACAGTACTGAAGGATCACGCCACCGTTCTCGGCACGATGACTTACGCCGAACTTTCGCAGCGCGCGAAAGCGGCAGCGGCAAGTTTGATCGCGCATGATATCGCGCCCGGCGATCGTGTCGCGCTGATGCTGCCGACGGGCGAGGAATTTTTTATCGCATTTTTCGGAATTCTCTATGCGGGTGCCACGCCGGTGCCGATCTATCCGCCGATGCAGCGGGCAAAGATCGAGGAGCATCTCGGGCGACAGGCTGGAATTCTGAAGAACGCGGGCGCGAGCCTGCTCATTACCGTGCCTGTGGCGCTGCATGTGGCTGCGCTATTGAAGGGTCTTGTGCCGACACTTGGTGCCGTGGAGAGCGTGGAAAATCTCGTTCAGCAGGGCGCCGCTACGGAGACGTTGCCGAAAGTCGATCCGTCCACAATCGGACTCATTCAATATACATCGGGCAGCACCGGCGACCCGAAGGGCGTCGTGCTCACCCATGCCAATTTGATCGCGAATATCCGCGGTTTTGGCGCTGCCGTGGAAGCGACTTCTTCCGACGTGATGGTGAGCTGGCTGCCGCTCTACCACGACATGGGTTTGATCGGGGCGTGGCTCGGCACGCTTTATTTCGGCGTGCCGCTCTATGTGATGTCGCCGCTCGCGTTTCTGGCGCGGCCCGAAAGCTGGCTGTGGGCGATGCACCGCTATCGCGCGACGATTTCGGCCGCGCCGAATTTTGCCTATGAATTGTGCTTGCGGAAAATCCGCGATGAGGACATCGAAGGACTCGATCTTTCTTCAGTGCGCGCCACGCTGAACGGCGCCGAGCCGGTAAACGTGCAGACGCTGCGCGATTTCATCGAGCGCTTCGGCAAATATGGCTACGAGCGCGAAGCCATGATGCCGGTTTATGGATTGGCTGAGAACGCCGTCGGTCTGGCGTTGCCGAAACCCGGACGCGGCCCGCTGATCGACCGGGTGGATCGCGAGTCGCTCACGCGCAGCGGTTTTGCAAAGCCTGCCGCCGCCAACGACAGGAATGCCATCGAGATCGTCGCCTGCGGCGTGCCGATCCCGGATCACGAAATCCGCATCGTGGACGAGCAGCGCCGCGAACTCGGCGAACGTCAGGAAGGCCGGCTGGAATTTCGCGGGCCGTCCGCGACGCCGGGCTATTTCCACAACGAAGCACGCACCAGCGCGATGATCCGCGACGGCTGGCACGACAGCGGCGACCGCGCCTACATGGCTGGCGGCGAAGTCCACATTACCGGGCGCATCAAGGACATCATCATCCGCGCGGGGCAGAATATTTATCCGCAGGAAGTGGAAGAGGCTGTTTCCGATATTTCCGGAATTCGCGGCGGCGGCGTAGCCGTCTTTGGCGCCGCCGACACGGCGCATGGCACCGAGCGGCTTGTGATCCTCGCCGAGACGGACATCGCGGACGAGGCGGCACGGGACAGGCTGCATCAACGCATACACGAAGTGGCCACCAACATTCTTGGTAGTCCGCCCGATGACATCGCACTCGTGAAGCGCGGCACGGTGCCGAAAACTTCGTCAGGCAAAGTGCGGCGCGCATCGGCGCGCGAACTTTATCTGAGCGGGAATCTCGACCAGAAAAGCCGCGCGCTTCAGGTTCAGCTTGCGCGGCTCTGGTTCGCGGGACTGGGCCAGCGTGCGTCACGCTTTATGAAAGGCGCTGTTGAAATCATCTGGGCAGGCTGGTTCTGGCTGGTCATTGCCCTTGCGCTGATCTCCGGCGGTCTCGCCGTGCTGCTCGTTCCAGGCACGGTGCGGCGCTGGAAAGTAATCCGCCTTATCGCGCGTTCAGCCTTCGCATTCACCGGCGTGAAGATTAAGAAAATCGGATTCGAAAAACTCCCGCCCATCGGGGCGGTACTTGTCTTCAATCACACGAGCTACACCGATGCGCTCGTTCTGAGCGCCACGCTCCCCGCGGCACCCGTGTTCGTAGCCAAGCGTGAACTGACAAAACAGTTCATCGCGGGCAAGGTGTTGCCGCGGATGGGCATGCTGTTTGTCGAACGTGGCAGTCATGGGAAGAGCCACGCGGAGGTGGATGCGGTGACTGCTGTCGCGCGCAAGGGCCGTTTCATCGTGTTCTTTCCCGAGGGTACGTTCACGCGGCGCGCGGGGCTGACCAAATTCTATCTCGGCGCGTTCAACGTGGCGGCGGGCGCGAACATTCCGGTGCATCCCGGTGCGCTGCGCGGCACGCGCTCGCTGCTGCGTCCGGACCAATGGTTTCCGCGCCGCTCAAACATCGAAGTGGAGATCGGCGATCCGATCCAGCCGGTTGGCAGTGATTTCGCCTCGGTCGTGAAGCTGCGCGACGCGGCGCGCGCCGAAGTGTTGCGCATGAGCGGCGAGCCGGACCTCGGTGACATCTCGCTTCCGTCCGCGCAGATCGGCATCTAGTGCGAAAATCGGCAGCGGTGATCGGTGGCGGTCCCGCCGGATTGATGGCGGCCGAGACGCTCGCAAAGGGCGGCGCGCAGGTGACGGTTTTCGACGGTATGCCGTCGCTGGGCCGGAAATTCCTGCTGGCGGGACGCGGCGGACTCAACCTCACGCACAGCGAGGAATTGAAATCGTTTCTGTCGCGCTATCGCGGGGCCGGGCCGCATCTGAAGAAATGTATCGAGAATTTTTCTCCCGCCGATTTGTGCGCGTGGTGCGAGAGTCTGGGGCAGGAAACATTTGTCGGCTCAAGCGGGCGGGTGTTTCCGAATGTGATGAAATCTTCGCCTTTGCTGCGTGCATGGCTTGCGCGGCTCGCGGATTTGGGTGTCGCCTTCAGGCTGCGCCATCGCTGGAAGGGATGGGATGGCAAGGCGCTTTTGTTCAACACGCCGGAAGGCGATGTGAAAGTGGATTCGGGTGCCACCGTGCTCGCCTTGGGTGGCGCAAGCTGGCCGAAGCTCGGCTCAAACGGCGAATGGATCGTCCCATTGCAACGGATGAAAATCGAAGTCGCTCCGCTCAGGCCCGCGAATTGCGGATTCATCGCCAACTGGTCGTCTCATTTTCGCGACCGCTTCGAAGGGCAGCCGCTGAAGCCGGTCGATCTGAAATTCCAAAGTTTGGCGGAGCGCGGTGAAGTGACGATCACGCGCAACGGCCTTGAAGGCGGCGCCATCTATGCGCTGTCGGCGCCTTTGCGGGAGGCCATTGCATCAAAGGGTGAAGCCTTGCTGCATATCGACATGCGCCCCGACATTCCGCGAAGCCAATTGGAATCGCAGCTTCAGTTGCCGCGCGGAAAAGAATCCCTCTCCAATTTCCTACGAAAGAAAGCGCATCTTTCGGCGGTCGCGATCGGGCTGCTGAACGAAGTCGTGATCGCGCAGGGCGGATCGCTGGCCGGGATGAATCCGGCCGGGCTCGCTTCGCTCATTCAGTCGGTGCCGGTGAAGCTGATCGCAACCGCGCCTATCACCCGCGCGATCTCAACAGCGGGCGGAATCAAATTCGATCAGGCCGATGAGCATTTGATGCTGCGCGCCAGGCCCGGCGTGTTCGTTGCGGGCGAGATGCTCGATTGGGAAGCGCCGACGGGCGGATATTTATTACAAGCCTGTTTCTCGACCGGGGTTGCGGCGGGGCAGGGCGCGCTCAAATGGCTCGTCAAATAAATCAGCGCGTCTCGAACTCTTCCCGCAGCATCTCAAGTTTCAGCCATTTTTCTTCCGCGCCAGCCAGTTCCGCTTGAGATTCCGCAAGCGCGCGCGAAGTTCTCTCAAATTTTTTGGGATCGCGCCCATATAAATCAGGGTCATCGAACTCTTTTTGCAGTTTTGCTATTTTTTCCTGCAATTCCGCAATCTGCTTCGGCAGATTTTCCAGCGCGTATTTATCCTTGAAGCTGAGTTTCTTGCGGGTTGCCTTCGAGGGTTTAGCCGCAGGCTCGTCTTTCTTGTCGGGCATGGATTTCTTCTTCGGCGCGCGCTTGCCTGCGAGATCCGCGCCGCGCTGCGCCAGCATGTCCGAATAACCGCCGGCATATTCCTGCCAGCGGCCCTTGCCTTCCGGCACGATGACCGTGTTCACCACGCGATCCAGAAAATCGCGGTCATGGCTGATGAGGATCACGGTGCCAGCGTAATCGCCGAGCATTTCCTCCAGCACGTCGAGCGTCTCCAGATCGAGATCGTTGGTCGGCTCGTCCAGCACCAGCAAATTGGAAGGGCGGGCAAGCGCGCGGGCGAGCATCACGCGGCCACGCTCGCCGCCGGAAAGCGCGCTCAGCGGCGTGCGTGCCTGCTCCGGCGAGAACAGGAAATCCTTCATGTAGCTCACAAAGTGCTTGGTCTCGTTTCCAATCGTGACGCTGTCGCCGATGCCGCCAGTGAGCGCGTCTCGCAAAATCCAATTGGGGTCGAGGCTCTCGCGGCTTTGATCGAGCGTGGCCATTTGCAGGTTCGCGCCGAGGCGGATTTCGCCCGCGTCCGGCGCCAGCGCGCCGGTAAGCAAATTGACCAGCGTGGTCTTTCCGCTTCCGTTCGGGCCGACGATGCCGATGCGGTCGCCGCGCATGATGCGGGTGGCGAAACCGGAAACGATGGCATTCGTCCCGAAGGATTTGGATATGTTCCTGGCCTCGATCACCAGCGCGCCGGATTTTTCCGATTCGGCGGCCTGGATGACGGCCTTGCCCGCCGCGCGGCGATGTTCGCGCAGGTTCTGGCGCAGCGTGTTCAGGGATTCCACGCGCCGCACGTGGCGTTTTCTGCGCGCGGTGACGCCGTAACGGAGCCAGTGCTCCTCGGCCACGAT
>CAZUJE010000044.1:0-20636 GCA_964620215.1 uncultured Hyphomicrobiales bacterium | reverse complement strand
CGAGATAGACAATCAGGCTGTGCTGCCCCGCGAAGACCAGTGTACGTGAAACAACGGAGCGCGGCTGCCAGGCGGTGAGTTTTTTCATCGGCACACGCGCCAGCACGGCTTTCGCGAATGCAATTCCGGCCAGCACGAATCCGAACCATGGCAGCAGCGGAATGTAATCGTCCGCCGGCGGAAATTCCTCCGAAAGCCCGAGCCACAGCCAGCCCGGATGATTGAAAAGATCCGACGTGAAAAAGTGCGGGGCCGCGAGGGCCGCAACGGCGGCGAGGGCCGTGACAGCGGCCGGCAATTGCAGGAAGGCGAGGCCGAGCACGCTGGAGACGGCGATACAGTGCAAAATTCCAAACCAGATCATTCCGTCTGGATCGAAGAAGTACGACGCGATGGTGATTGCGATTGCCGCGGTGGCGACGATGGCCAGCCGCCGCAAGAATGCCTGCGATCTCAAGCCGCCGCTGTGCGCCAGATACAGGCTGATGCCCACGGTGAACAGGAACGTCCCCGCGATGGATTGCGCGAACAGTTGCCACCACGGATTTTCCGCGACACCAAGATTTGCGATGCCGAAAAAATCCAGATCCCAGGAAAAGTGAAACACGATCATGCAGGCGAGCGCGATTCCGCGCAGCGCATCGATCAGTGAAATTCTCGCGGGTTGTTTTGAAGCGGTCCTAGCCACGTGCTCAGGGCAGGAAATCGAGTTTGAGGGAACTTACGCCGGCTGACACGCCCACGCCAATTTGCCCCTCCACCGAAAGCGGCTGCAAAACGACCGTGCGCGAGGAGCCGCCGAGCAGGACATTCGCGCCTAGGCCAAGCCCGACCGCGGCATCGGCGGAAACACCCGCATAGGTTCCCTGCAATTCACCGGGACGACGGTCCACGGTCGGCGCGAACACCGCCCAGGCCAGCGCCGCGCGCGCCTGAACGCCGATGTCGATGCCGATTTTCGCCTGGGTGCCCGCGTAATTTTCGTCGCGTCCGGATGTCGGTTTGAACACGCAATCCATTTCGCGCACCGACCCTACGATGGCGCCGATCGAGGGCTGAGTGATACATTCCAGTATGCCGACGCGGATGCGGCCTTGAGCTGACGCGGGAGTGGCGGGAAATGCGGAGAGGAGCGCGAACAAGGTTACAAACAGGACGCGGGCCATCGAACTCTCCACCAAGACTGCAACGCGCGCCGATCTTCGCGATTTTCCGCGCCCGCACAAGCAAGTTTATGGATATTTATTTTTGCACGGCGAGCGCGCGTGGACTTAGCATCCATCGCTGCGTTCTATCGGCCGGGTGGTTGGTGTGTTGAAGCCTGTTCCAAAAATCGCGAAGGAGCCGGGACTTTTCGGGTGCGGACTGGTACGAATTCAAACCATGGCCGGAGGCACTCCGATAAGCCAGCTTTAAAATCTTCCAATTCAATGATTTAGATGAAATTTCCGGCGGTCTTTTGCCGCGAATTTTTGCCTGTTTTTGCCGGACGGCCCGCTATATGGATGTTCCACCAAGTGAGAGATGAATCTTCATGACTGACCCGCTCCGGATTTACATTGGCTGGGACAAGCGCGAACCCATTGCATATGACGTCGCGAAATTTTCGCTTGAGCGCCGCGCTTCGATTCCGGTCGAGGTACAAGCGATCAAGCTCGACGATCTGAGCGCGAAGGGATTCTACACGCGCGGTCAGGATCCGCTGGCATCGACTGAATTCACCTACTCGCGTTTTCTGACGCCTGCGCTCGCCGGCTACAAGGGCTGGGCGCTGTTCTGCGATTGCGATTTTCTCTGGCTCGGCGATATCGCGGGCCTGCAAAAATACATGGACCCATCTAAGGCGGTGTTCTGCGTGCAGCACGACTACACGCCGAAAGATAAGGTGAAGATGGATGGCGCGGTGCAGACAAATTATCCGCGCAAGAATTGGTCGTCGCTCATGCTGTTCAACTGCGATCATCCCGCGGTGAAAAAACTCACGCCGGAAGTCGTCAATCGCGAGACTGGCGCCTATCTGCACCGGATGCAGTGGGTGGATGATAAGGACATCGGCTCGCTGCCGGTGGAATGGAATTGGCTCGAGGGCTGGAACCAGAAACCGGCAAACGGAACACCAAACGCCGTTCACTTCACGCGCGGCGGGCCGTGGTTCGAGAACTGGCAGAATGTCGATTACGGCGACCTCTGGCTGAAAGAAAAAGACGAACTCGCACGCGCCTGACCGGTCCAGCGCACTTTCTGTCGCCTTTGATTGTCACCGCGGCATGGAATATGTGCTGGCGTGAGCGGCGAATGTACCGGATCAGGGCGAGCTGACTGAATGGTTTTTACTGAACGCGACGAGCGGGAATTCCGGGAAGCCGCCGGTCTGCACCAGGCCGGCAATTTGCCGGAGGCCGTCCGCGCCTATCAGAAGCTTCTGAAGCGCTCCCCAAAACAGGCAATTATCCATAATTTACTGGGGCTTGCGGAGTTTCAGGCTGGCCATTTGGAGGCGGCAGCGGAGGCGTTGCGGAAGGCGCTCGCACTCAATCCAGCCATTCCGGACATTCACTACAATCTCGCGACTGTGCTGCACCGGATCGGCCGTTTTGAAGAATCAATTCCGCATTTTGAAAAGGCGCTGGCGGCGAAACCCGACGATGCCGATGCGCGCAATAATTTTGGCACCGCCCTCAGATCGCTTGGCCGGGACGGGGACGCGGTGCGTGAATATGAAAAGGCGCTAACGCTCGATTCAAATCACGCGGGCGCGCATCTCAATCTCGGCAATGCGTTGAGCGCGCAACAGCGGGAAGCCGAAGCGGTAGCCCACATTGAGAAATCAATCGCGCTACAGCCGCGCAATCCGGATGCCTATGTCAGCCTCGGCAACGCGCTCATGGCGATGAAGCGTGGGGAAGAGGCCATCTCCCATTTCGCGAAAGCGATCGCGCTAAATCCGCAAGCTCCCGAGCCGTATTTTTTTCAGGGACAGGCGCTAAACAAAACCAGAAAGTTTGACGAGGCCGCCGGTCACTTTCTGAAAGCGACGCAACTCAAACCGGATTTCACGGAATCCTATATTGAACTCGGGACCGCGCTACAGGGATTGGGCCGCTACGAGGAGTCACTGGAATTTTATCAGAAAGCAGTGGCGCTGGATCCGCAACATGCCGAGGCAAACTACAATCTTGGCAACGCGCTTCAGACGCTGGAGCGATACGAAGAGTCGATGGAGCCGCTTCAGAAGGCGCTCGCGCTGAAACCCGGCATGGCGATGGCGCTGATGAAAATCGCGAACGTGGTTTTTTATCGCAATCAGTATGAAGAGGCGCGGGCGCTGTACGAAAAAAGTCTGGCGATCGAGCCGGACAATGCCGGCACGCTCATCAACTACGCCAATCTGCTCGCGGCGATGGAGTTTGAAGACGAGGCGCTGCAAAATTTGCAGAAGGCACTCGCAATCGACTCTGATGATGAGGGCGTGAAATCGTGGAACATGGGTTATTTCTGCCTTGGGCTGGGGCGCTGGCAGCCGGGTTGGGAACTGCATGAAAACAGGTTCAAAAGGGTCTCTAAGCCCATAAATTATCGTGATTATCCGGTTCCCCGCTGGGACGGTAAAAAGCTCAAGGGTGCGCTCCTGGTATGGGGCGAGCAGGGGCTCGGCGACCAGATTCTTTTCGGCGGGATGCTTCCCGAGCTGAGAGCGCTTGCCGATCGCGTCATCGTCGAGTGTGAGCCGCGTCTTGTGCCGCTGTTCGCGCGTTCGATTCCCGGAATCGACTTCATTTCGCTGGACGATGAAAAACTTTTCACGGGGCAGATCGGCGCTCACGTGCCAATCGCGAGCCTTGGAAAATTTTTTCGCCCAACATGGGAATCGTTTCCGCGTTTTGAGGACGGCTACTTGCGCGCGGACGAGGCACTGACAAAAAAATTGCGCGGAAAAATAACCGCTGGCTCGCCCGCCGCCATCGGCTTGTCATGGCGCAGCGTTAATCCGTTTTTCGGCGAAGCGAAATCGGCGAAGCTGCGTGACTACGAATCGATTCTGCGGATTGCGAATTGCGCTTTTGTGGATTTGCAGTACGGCGACACGCACGAGGAGAGAGAGGAAGTCGGAACGCAGCTTGGAATCGATGTCGCTCCGGTCAATGAAATTGACAAGACGCAGAACATCGACGGACTTGCGGCTCTGATTTCGGCTTGCGATGCCGTCGTAACCACGAGCAATACGACCGCGCATCTCGCGGGCGCGCTCGGAAAGCACACTTGGGTACTCGTTCCTTTCGGTCGCGGCCGGCTCTGGTACTGGTTCAAGCAACGCGCGGATAGTCCGTGGTATCCGGACATGCATCTCGTCCGCCAGGCTAGGGATGAGCCCTGGTCGTCGGTTGCCAAACGGGCGGCCAGTGAAGTTGCCGCCTTTCTGTCAAGATGCTGAGGAGCGATTTTCCGGTTAGGCGCACGGCTAGAATCAGCCTCTTGGGGCAACCCTCTGAAAGCTTAACCGGCAGTTGCAAATGGACCCGCCGCTACTGCCTGGTTTGTGGCTTCCGGGTTACGGTCGGGTCCGGCTTGGGGAGCTGGCAGTTTCAGGCACCCGTTTAAGGCCGGTTCAGACTTGTCTCGACGGTGTGAATTATGTATAAATATCAATATGTTACATGTTTTTTGCTTAGCCGGATGAATGAACGTGGCGTTTGGGCAACAGGGTCTTGAAAACAGCTTGTAGAAGGCCTCCGGAGGGCCTTCCTGCATTGAACGGCAAGTTCGATTGGCTAAGGTGTGTGCAGCGACGGCAGGGGGAACCCCGAGGGGGAAAGACCTTCAGTCGCCTCGTCTGGTTTTGACGGTGGGGAGCTCGCAAGAGCGAACCGAAAGAGCCAGCCGGGTGGTCTCACGGGGAATTAGGAAACTTTCCAGGACGCAAGCGAAGCCGCAAGTGTCCGCCGAAGGAAACCGCTCCCCCTCATAATTAATAACTTGGAGGTCACGATGAAAGTGATGAAGAGCCTTCTCCTTGGCTCCGCAGCCGGTTTGGTTGCGATGTCTGGAGCACAGGCCGCTGACCTTCCCGTAAAGGCCAAAGCGGTCGAATACGTGAAGGTTTGCTCGGCTTACGGCGCGGGATTCTACTACATCCCGGGTACCGATATCTGCCTGCGTGTCGGCGGCTATTTGCGCGCTGACACCTACATCCATGGCCCGGCCGGCAACGGTCAGACCTGGTTCAGCACCGACGCGGCTGTGCCGATCAACGACGCGGACAACGCATTCGGCTTCCGTAGCCGTGGCGCGCTGATCCTCGACGCCCGCACCAACACCGCTTACGGCACGCTGCGTTCCTACCTGGTCATCCACAACTCGCTCAACACCGCGGGCACCGCGGCTCCGGGCGTGAACGGTTCGGCCGGTCTCGACGCTGCGTTCATTCAGTTCGCTGGCTTCACCTTCGGCTATGCGCCGTCGCTGTGGAAGTTCGCGGGCGCCTACGGCTTCAACGCGATCGTCGGTTCGGGCGATCTCGTCGGTATCGGCCAGATGGCCTACACCGCGCAGCTCGGCAACGGCGTGACGGCGTCGATCAGCGTCGAAGACGCTGGTATCCGTCGTGGCAAGATCGCCAACTCGGGCAACATGACCAACACGGTTGGCGGCGGCGCTGCTGCTTACGCTGGTACGGTCAGCTCGGGCTACGCTGGTCAGTACTACCCGGATGTCGTCGCGAACATTCGCGTCGATCAGGCCTGGGGCTCGGCGATCATCATGGGCGCCTTGCACCACGTCGAATCCGCGGTCGGCTCGTTCGATCCGCAGGGTCAAGAGAAGTGGGGCTATGCGGTTGGCGGCGGCATCGAAGTCAAGCTCGACTCGATCGCTCCGAAGGATCGCGCTCAGATCCTCTTCACCTACACGAAGGGTGCAACTGGCTACCTCGCAGCCGGTCCGGTCAACAACGCCGGCACCTGGGCAGTCGTCAGCAACAGCCTCGTTGGTCCGGAAGCAATCTGGGCTGATGCGGAAGTGTCTGCTACCGGCGTAATGAGCCTCGCCAAGGCGTATGGCGGTGTCGCGCAGTTCCAGCACTACTGGACTCCGATGCTCCGTACCAACATTGGTGCTGGCTACGTGAAGTACAACGCGGCCAACATCGCGTTCGCCAACACGGTTCCGGACTTCAAGATGTGGCAGGGCACGATTGCCACGATCTGGTCGCCGGTTGCCAACCTCGATCTCGGCGTCGAAGTCATGTACGTCGACATCGAAACGAAGAACGGCGCACTCAACGCTGGTGTTTCCAACCGTGGCGCCGCGAGCGGCGACGGCTGGGCGGGCACGTTCCGCGCACAGCGCAACTTCTGATCCTTCACGGATCCGAGGTTACTCAACAAGGAAAACCCCGGCGGAAACGCCGGGGTTTTTCTTTGCGTAACGGGGTTTGCGTAAACGCGGGGTGGATGCCGGTGACGGCTTATCGGTTCGCGGCAGGGTCGCAAAATTCCACGAATTTCACGATCGGGCCGATCGTTTCCGGATCAATCAGAAGCGGCGCATGTCCCTGGCCCGCGACTTCCATGAATTGCAAATCGCCGCGGCGGGCGCGCATCGCCTCCACGGTAGCGCGGGAGAGAATGTCCGAATGCTCCCCGCGCACGACCATGACCGGTGAGGGCGAGAGCGCATCGAATTGCGGCCACAGCACCGGTGCCGGCTCCGATGGATCGACGCCCTTGAGCGCCACCGAAAGTGCCGGATCGTAGCGCGGCTCGATTCCCTTTTCGCCGTTTTCGGTCCAGGTACGCCGCGCCATCAGTTCCCATGCCTTGTCGTCGAGGGAGGGAAACTGCGTCGCCATCACCGAGCGCTGGACCGAGACGGCCTCCGCCCATGACCCGGGTTTTGGCATCTTGCCGACGTAATTTTTGATCCGGAGCAGGCCGGCCATTTCGATCACCGGGCCAATATCGTTGAGCACGGCGCCCGCGATGGCGCGCGGCCGTGCCGCCGCCATCAGCATCGTGAGAATTCCCCCGCGCGATGTGCCGATGAAAACCGCCCGCTCGATCCCCGCCGCATCCAGCACCGCGAGCAGATCGGCAAGCTCCGTAAGCGCATTGTAATTCGCCGGGTTTTTATCGCGCTCCGAAAGCCCGCGTCCGCGCGACTCCAGCGCGATCACCCGGCGCGGCGAGGGGCCGCTTGCAAGCGCGGTTATCAGTTCGCGGAAATCCTCGCCGGTGCGCGCGAGGCCGGGCAAGCAGATGGCCGGCAACAGCGGCGAGTTTCTCGGCCCCGCCACAAAGGCATGGAGCCGCAGCCCGTCGGGGGCGGTAACCCAAAGATCGTCGATTTCAACGGGCATGAATTCCGGCCGGTATCGGGAAAAGGGCCGGTCAGTTCTGCCGGCCGCGTGCAATATCGGCCTCGATCATGAGGCCGCGCTCGGCGCCGAACAAGACCTTATAGACCTGCAAATTCTCCATCACGCGCTGGATGTAAAATCGCGTTTCGGAGATCGGAATCCGCTCCATCCAGTCCACGACATCGATATTGGGATCGCGCGGATCGCCGTATCTGCCGACCCATTCGCGCGCGCGGCCCGGCCCGGCATTGTAGCCGATCGCCATCAGGATGTAGGAGCCGCGGTAATCCTGCAAAAGCTGCCCAAGCTCGTTCGCGCCGAGCCGCGCGTTGTAATGGGGATCGGTGCGGAGCTTGTTCAGATCGAAGGCGACGCCGATGCGTTTGGCGATATTGCGCGCGGTGGACTGGATCACCTGCATCAGGCCGTAGGCCTTCGCGGTCGACTCCGCGCCCTGGTGAAACTGGCTCTCCTGCCGCGCGATGGAATAGATCACGGCTTTTTCCACCGGCGGGTTGCTTGGAGGAATGTCGGGGATGCCGAACACCGGAAACGCGATGGTGTCGAGCTGGATGCCGTTTGAGTAAGCGGTCTTGCCGACCAGCACCATGCCTCGCGGGTCGCGGTTGTCATAGGCGATCGCGCCAAGCAGCAAAAACGCAGCCTCGTCCTTCAGGCGTTCGGCATAATCCACATAAAATGGAATGGTGAGATTGCGCTCATCTGCGGCGTACAGAAGTTTCAGCGCCTGCACCGGCTCCCGCTTTGCAAAATTCGCGCGGTCCTGCGCCGTCGGCTCCAGCGGACGATGCAGCGGCAAATCTTTCAGGCCGAGTTTGGCGCGGGCAAGCTGTCCGTAAAAAGTGGTGGTGTAGCGGGCGGCGCGTTCATAGGCGCCGTGCGCCGCCTGCCGGTTGTTCACCGCCTCATGGGTGCGCCCGAGCCAGTAGTAGCCGCGCGCCACCGTCACCGGATGCTTCGAGAAGGCATCGAAATTGGCGAAATGTTTTTGCGCGGTGGCCGGATCCTTCAAAAAACGCAACGCTACCCAGCCTGCCGTAAACTGTTGATCTGCCTTGTAATTTTCGGATTCCGGCAGGCCCGCATGGGCGGCCACCCGATAGGCGGTTTTGAAGTCGCCCTGGTCGATCATCTTGCGCACGATCAGGCGGCCCTCGCGCCACCAGTCGTCGGTGTCGCCGAGCTTTGCGGGATCGCGCGGCGCATCGAGAAACGCTTTCGCGGCTCCGTTGTAGTCGTCGCGCAAGCGGCCGTACTGCACGCGGGCGAACAGCGCGGCCGGATCCTTTTGCAGTGAGGCGGGAATCGCACTGATGAGGTTGCCTGCGTTGGACGCTTTCTTGAATGCCGCCGAGCGTGCGCGTCCGACCGCGGCAATGTCCGCGCCGCCACGCTCCGCGGCGCGCAGGCCGGCATCAGGCTTTTCCTGATGAAAGAGTAAATCCGCGCGCGCCTTGTGATCTTCCTTGTCGAGGAAATTTGGATAATTGACGATGGTTTCGTTTTCGATGCCGCCCGGAAAATCGTCCTGCCGCCAGGCCGCGCGGACGAGATTCAATGCCCCGTTTTTGTCGCCGCTCGCCATCAATGCGCGGGCGAGGGCGAGCTTTCCTTCGCCGGAAACGGGACGCTGATTGGCAAAAAAGGAACGTACGAACGCAGGTTCGCGGCGCGCATCGTAGAGAAGGCTTTCGACACGGCGGCGAATCAGCCCCATGCTCGGCCAGTCGCTGCTGTCCCGCAGAAAAATGGCCGCGCGTTCGAAGCCGACATCCCGGGGAGCGAGACGCAGCGCCACCCATTCCACAAGTTTGCGCGCGACCGGATCGCGCAACGCTTCCGCGCGCTTCAGGCCTTCAGCGCCTTTGCCCGCCTGCACAAGATCGATTGCCTGTTTGAGGACGAGCGCTTCTCCGGTGGGCGCTTGCGCGCGCGCGGGAGCGGCCGCAACCACAAGGGCGGCAAGTCCGGCCAGGCAGAATCTCGTCAGCGCTTGCATCGGTCCCCGTTCAGCGCCCCCAATCCGGCAATTGAGGGTCTGGGAGTGAACATCCTGTAAATCGCACGCCCGATCACGCGGTGGAACAGCCCGAATAGGGGCTTTCGCGACAACCACTTCCGCGCTATCTCCTTTTTCTTTCCAGTCAACAGGTAAAGCCGATGTTTCAGGGTTCCTTCACAGCGCTCGTAACCCCCTTCAAGAATGGCGGGCTGGACGAACGCGCATTCCGCGAACTGGTGGACTGGCAGATCAGCGAGGGGACCGATGGTCTGGTTCCCGTCGGTACCACCGGCGAAAGCCCGACCCTTTCCCATGACGAACACCACAAGGTCGTCGAATGGTGCGTGGATCAGGCCAAGGGCCGCGCCAAGGTGATCGCGGGGGCGGGATCGAACTCGACCGACGAGGCAATCGACCTCTCGAAGCACGCCGAAAAGGCGGGCGCCGACGCCGTTCTGGTGGTGACGCCTTACTATAACAAGCCTACGCAAGATGGCTTGTACAGGCATTACAAGGCAATCCACGACGCGATCGGTATCCCGATTTTCATCTACAATATTCCGGGCCGTTCGGTCGTTGATATGACGCCGGAGACGATGGGCCTTCTCGCTAAGCTGCCGAAGATTGTCGGTGTGAAGGACGCGACGGCGAATGTCGGCCGCGTCAGCCAGCAGCGCGCCACCTGCGGCGAGAAATTCATTCAGTTGTCCGGTGAGGATGCGACCGCGCTGGGCTTCAACGCGCATGGCGGCGTCGGCTGCATCTCCGTTACCTCCAATGTAGCGCCGCGGCTTTGCGCCGAATTTCAGCACGCCTGCCTCTCGGGCGACTACAAGAAGGCCGTGAAGTTGCAGGACCGTTTGATGCCGCTGCATACGAATTTGTTCATTGAGAGCAATCCAGGTCCGGTGAAATTCGCGCTCTCGCTGCTCGGCAAGTCGTCGGAGAAATGCCGCCTGCCGCTCGCTCCCTTGTCCGACATGGCCAAGCAGGCGGTGCGCGAGGCGATGGTTCACGCCGGCCTGATGAACGCCTGACGCAGTTTCGCGTCGCGGCTATCGCGGCCTAAAGCCATGGCGAAAAAACCAACCGACAATCGCAAGATCGTCGCGCAAAACCGCAAGGCGCGCTTCAACTATTTTATCGGCGAGGTGTTCGAGGCGGGGCTTGTGCTCACCGGCACCGAGGTGAAATCGCTGCGCACCGGCAAGGCGACGATCGCGGAATCCTACGTCGATGCCAAGGACGGCGAGATCTGGCTCGTGAACTGCAATATCCCGGAATATCTGCAAGCGAACCGCAACAATCACGAGCCGCGCCGCTTGCGAAAACTGCTCATGCACAAGCGGCAGGTGAACAAGCTGATCGGCGCGGTGGAGCGCGAAGGCATGACGCTGATGCCGTTGCAGCTGTATTTCAATGCGCGCGGGATGGCGAAAATGGAAGTGGCACTCGCCAAGGGCAAGAAGCTGCACGACAAACGCTAATCGGAGAAAAGCCGCGACTGGCAGCGCCAGAAGGGGCGGCTCATGCGGGATAAAGGTTAGGCGGGAGGCCTAAAATGGCTTTGCCAGTGAAGCTCGACCATTGCGTGATCCACGTCTCCGACTGGGACCGTTCCAACGCCTTTTATCGCGATGTCATGGGCGCCGAGCTGGTGCAGCGCCCGAAGGGGTGGGCCTACCGGTTTGGCACCGAGCAGCTCAATCTGCACGGGCCGGGTTTCACGCCCGCCGAGGTCGCCCGCCTGCCGGTGCAGCCGGGAAACAGCGATTTGTGCTTTGAGTGGAAGGGGCCGATTGCGGATGCCGCCAGGCACCTTGAAAAACACGGGGTGAAAGTGGAGCTTGGGCCGATGCAGCGCTTCGGCGCGAAGGGGCCGGGGACCAGCGTCTATTTTCGCGATCCGGACGGCTCGCTGCTCGAATTCATCTCCTACTCGAATCCGCCTGTCTAAGTCATTGATCCGGGATTCAATCTCGCAACCTGAATCGGATACCGCCATGGTCCTGCACAATCCGCTCGAATTACCCGACGATCTTCCGGTCCCCGTCGATGACGGCGCGGCCAATCATCTGCAAGGTTTTCGGCTGCCGAAGCTTGCGCTGAAGGCCACGGACGGAAACCTCGTCGATCTTTCAGGCCTGAAAGGCCGCACGGTCGTCTATCTCTATCCGCGCACCGGAAAGCCAAACCAGGCGCTGCCGACCGGATGGGACGGGATACCAGGCGCGCGCGGCTGCACCCCGCAATCCTGCGGCTTCCGTGACCATTTCGCGGACCTGAAAAATGCGGGTGTCTCGCAGCTTTTCGGGCTTTCCACGCAGGATACGGCCTACCAAAAAGAAGTCGTCGAGCGGCTGCATCTGCCGTTCCAAATTCTCTCCGACGAGAAACTGGAATTCAGCCGTGCGCTCGATCTGCCGATGTTCGAGGTGGACGGGATGCGGCTGACGCGGCGCATGACGCTGGTGATCGACGATGGCGTGATTTCGCATGTCTTCTATCCGGTTTTCCCGCCGGACAGGAGCGCCGAAGCTGTCGTGGACTGGCTTCAGCGGTCGAGCTGAGCGCGCACTTTCGCGAAGACTTCCTTGAACATTTTCGGCGTCAGCCGGCCGGTATTCGTGTTGTAGCGGGAGCAATGATACGAATCGAACAGCACACGGCGCGCTGAAATTTCATGCTTTGCGCCATGACCGAACGGCGTTTTGGAGCGCTTCAGTCCTGACACGCCCACCACTGCCTCGTGTGCCACGCGCCCGAGCGCCACGATCACGTCGAGCTTCCGCATTTCCGCAATCGTTTCGCCGAGAAACCCGTTGCAGGTTTTGATTTCCGCAGGCGTCGGCTTGTTTTCCGGCGGTACGCAACGCACGGCGTTGGTGATGCGCGCATCAATCAGTTTCAGCCCATCGTCGGGCCGCGCCTCATATTTTCCGCGCGCGAAGCCAAACTCGATCAGCGTTTCGTACAGAAGATCGCCCGCGTAATCGCCGGTGAAGGGGCGGCCGGTGCGGTTCGCCCCTTTCAATCCGGGTGCCAGGCCGACGATCAGCAGCCGCGCATCCTTGCTTCCGAAACTCGGCACCGGCGCGTTGAACCACTCAGGCTCACGCGCGCGATGCTTGTCGCGGAATGACCTGAGACGGGGACAGAGCGGGCAATCGCGGGAAGGCTCGGATTTTTCGGCTGGCATGACAGCCGTTCAGTATCACCGATTTCCGAGATCGTCCTCGTCGTCGTCCATGTCGCCGCCGGCGCCAACCGTCGCGGGCGAGGGCGTCGTAGGCCGTTGCAGGAAGCCCGGCGCGTTTTGCATGCGGGTTGACCGCTCGCCCGGGTCGCGGCCAATGCGCGGCATCAGTTCCTGCAAATCGAGGAAAACGTCGGCCTGGCGGCGCAATTCGTCGGCGATCATCGGGGGATTGGTGGAGATCGTGGAAACCACCGTCACGCGCACGCCGCGGCGCTGCACGGCGGCAACCAGCGGCTTGAAATCGCCGTCACCGGAGAACAGCACGATGTGGTCGATATGGTTCGCAAGCTCCATCGCCTCGACGGCCAGCTCGATGTCCATATTGCCCTTGATCTTGCGGCGGCCGGTGGCGTCGGTGAATTCCTTCACCGGTTTCGTGACGACCGTGTAGCCGTTGTAGTCGAGCCAATCGAGCAGGGGACGGATCGAGGAATATTCCTGATCCTCGATGAGTGCCGTGAAATAAAACGCGCGCAGAAGATTTCCGCGGCTTTGAAATTCCTTCAGCAGGCGCTTGTAATCAATGTCGATGCCGAGTCCGCGCGAAGTCGCGTAGAGATTTGCGCCGTCGATGAAGAGAGCTGTTTTTTCGGAAGTCGCTGCATTCTGCATGGATATAATCTCGTACAATGAATTGTTTTGGCCAAAGCCCGGCGAGGAATGTCCGCGAGTAAACGTCAAACACCAAACCGGGTAACGATTCTAAACGATCAACCCAGAAACTTTCCGGACCTGTTGCGGCAACAATAAGATCGAAGCAGATTATTTTGCCCGCACACAGATCAAATTCGGGAACAAATTGTTCGATTGCTGGTGCGGGCAGCGAACGAGGCCGGGTTTGATGTTGTCGCGGCGTAAATTTTTCACGCGATTTAGCGGCGGACCGGTCGTGCCGGAAAATTGCGTTCGTAAAATTCAGATAGCCATCTTTCTTGTGGTGATCCGGAACCTGCAAGCGGCCCAGTTTCGAGGCCGCCGTTCCGCGTATCTTTTGAAACTGTCTGGCCAAGGCGGAACGGAAACCAGCTTCCGGCGTCCCGATCAGGGATTCAGCCCTTGGGCGCGCATAAAATTCCCGTAAAAATACACCATGCCTGCAATTTATCCGTTCAGAGGAAGCAAGCTCGCGTGACGCTTCCCATGGTTTCCAGTATCTTAACGGGAGGGTAATTGGGGTCTGTTTTCCATGCGTGGGAGATTTCTCCCTTTGCGTATCGTCGCGGTTGCCGCGGTGCAATTTGCATTGTGCGGCGGCGCGCTGGCGGCTCAGATCGGCGAAGCCGCCTCGGTCATTCCCGCTTCCAGTTTCACGCGCGGTTCAACGGAAAAGACGCTCGCGATCCGCGACGCGCTCGAGCAGAACGACCGCATCCGCACCACCGGACGCGGCTCGACGCAGGTTCGTTTTCTTGACGACACGCTGCTGACGATCGGGCCGGACTCCGAAGTCCTGCTCGATCAATTCGTGTTCGACGGCAACCGCGCGCAAAAGGCGACGGTCGAAGTCGTGAAGGGCGCGATGCGCTTTGTCAGCGGCACCTCCGACCGCCGCGCCTATGAAATCAAAACACCCGTAGCCACCATCGGCGTGCGCGGCACGGTGGTGGACATCGGCTTCGTGAATGGCCGCTGGAGTTTCAATCCGGTCGATGGAACGATCACCGCAACGCTGAAATCGAACGGCGAAACGCGGACGTTCAATGCGGGCCAGCCCGGCTTTTCCATCGGGCCAAGCGGGTTCGTCCCGATCAATCCGAACGACGCCGGTTCGCTCGGCCGCCGCCTCGACACCGCGCATCAATCGCTCGCAAAGAGCACCGGTACAAATCCAAGTGCGCCGCAGGGTGCCGCCGCCGGCAATCAGGGCGACAATACCGGCAGCACCGGGCAGGGCGGTCAGGGGCAAGGCGGTCAGGGTGGAACGCAGCAAGGCGGCGCGCAGGGCCAGGCTCAAGGCGGCCCCGGCGCGCCGGGTTCGACCTACACGCCTCCACCGTCGTTGAATGTCATCACGACGACGGGTTCGACGACTGGTGGAGCGACGGGCGGCACTCCTGTGCCTCCACCCGCATTCACTGCCAATCCCCTTAGCTTCCTGGGAGTCGGCGGAAGTGACACGGATGCGGACCTAAACATTGCGCCTAATCTGAACCGCGCGCTTATGGACCTCACGTCGGTTGTCTGGGACACGACCGATGGCGCGGCCAAGTCTGTAACGCTGAAAGGTACGACCGCTGGTGTCCCCGATCCCAATGCCGTTACGATCGAGCGGACGACTGCAAGAATCGCTGATCTCTACACCGATCCCTCATCGACGCCGCTCTATCAGATCGGGCGTTGGACCGACGGACGAATAGTTGTCACGCAAAACAATGCCACGGTTATCGACGAAACTCTGACGCCTCAGCAGGGTCTTCATTACATCATCTTCGGGCACACGAACGGACTCTACGACAGCAGCAATCAATTCGAGTTCGGCAAAAAGGTCACCTATCAGCTTGAACGAGCGACAAGCCCGACCTGGATCAACAGCCAGGGTGCGCCGGGCACGTTTACCGGTCAGGTCGCGGTTGCATTTAGCGTGCTTGCGGTTAGCTACGGACTGGAAGCGCAACTCGCCATGCCGGGTTACGGCACGATCAACATCCAGACTCCGGGCGGTCTCGCCAATCCTGAATTGAGCGGCGCTGTCGGTTCTTCGGTCGGTGGACTGACAAAGAGCGCCTTCACGTTCTTGACCGCCACCGGCGGGCCTTGCGCTACTCCCGGTTCTTGCTTCGGAGGTGTCGATTTTATTCCCGTCGCCAGCACGAAGATCGGTGTTTTCTATTCGCTGGATGTGCCTTCGACCCCCAACACCGCGCTGATTGAAGGTGCTGCCGTGTTTGGCAGCCCGGGCACACCGGCTGATCCCGTCGGACTCACGGGTAAACCGGTCGGCTCCTTCGCGGACGCCGTCGGTGTCCTTCATCTCGCCGTCGTTCAGGGCGTGGCGGAAATTTCCGGCTCGCTGGTGCACATCAAGAGTTTCACCGATGGCATTCAGAACGTCGTGCGCCAGACTGCGTCGTCCTTGGATGCTGGAAACTTCCTCTCTATCGGATGGGAGCGCTGGAGCGGCGGCACCTATCAGGTCACTGGGGGTTCTAATCCGGGCACTGTCACGCTTCCGGCGGACGGCGGCGTTCACATGATTCACGGGGTCGGCGCAACAATTCCTGCGGCCCTCGCTCCCGGCCTCAATGTTCAATACAGCCTCGCGGGTGGCACTTTACCGACATTGTCGGATGGCACACTTTCACCCGGCACGCTTGGTGCGAACAGCAAACTGGGTGTCGATTTCTCTAGCAATAAGATCGGTGCCGATCTTTTCGTGAATATCGGCACTGCCAACTATCATATGTCCACCAGCGGCGGTGCGGCCACGCCGGCAAACAGCAGCATCACTTTCAATTCGTCCGGTGTGTTTGCTGGCAGCCTCAGCGTCGCATTGGCAAGCGGCACTCAATTGGCTGCGTGTCCCATTGGAAATTGCAATGGCGGCATGGCGGGGTTCTTGTCGAACTTCGAATCGTCCGCCATCGGACTTACCTATGCGATGGGTAATTCCAGTTCGCAGATGATCAGCGGTGCCGCCGCCTTCGGCCGTGATTTTCCCGTCAGTTCTATAGGCGCATTCGGCTACGCCGATCCGTTGGCATACGGCGCCAATCCTATCACTGTCGGCCCCACGCAGGATTTCAACAGCAGCAGCCAAAACCCGGTGGACCTGAGCGTTGTCGCGGACAACACCAAGGCCAGCGGCCTATCGGTTCAGTCCTTTAATCTGGAAATCAACACCAATGCGACGGTGTTCGGCTGGCACCGGCTTTCTGGCAGAACCACTCCTGACGGTTCGAGCGTCGATCAAGGCGTTATTGCGGGGGTGCTCGGCTGGGAGCGTCTTATTGGTACGCTTCATCAGCACACCAATTCCGGCGGCGGGCTGGACATTGTACTGACCGCCGATCAGGGCGTTCACATCCTGCACGGCGTACGGGCGACCAATATCCCGACCAACCAGACCTATACCTACAATCTCACAGGCGGCACTTCGCCGACCGTCGCAGATGGGTCATCTGCGCCCGGACAGATATTGAATGGCAGCCAGGTCGGCGTGAACTTTTCGACTAGTGCGCCGAAATTCGGCGTGAATCTGAATGTCGATATGCAGACAGCGGGTAATGCGGGTCAGTACAACATTCAAAGCTCCGGCGGCGCCGCCGCGCCTTCACTCGCCGCGTCGAGCCTTCACTCGAACGGCACCTTCAACGCTGCCGGAATTGCAACGACCCACACCGGCGGAACGAATGTCGTTTGCACTACCGCTTGCACTGGCGCCGTCAGCGGCATTCTCGCCGGCGATCAGGCAAAACATCTCGGCATCGTCTACCAGTTCGGGAACGCATCTAATCCTAGCAAAGTCGTAACAGGGGCAGCCGGTTTCACTCGGCCGTGATGCTCTGATGTTCAGTCTGCGTAAAATTCACCCGCTCATCATTATCGTCGGCTTCGCCGTCACCTTTGCCGGCGGCGTGTTTCTTGTGCTCGCGCAGGCTGGAAAGCCTCTGCCGCGTGAAGAGCGCGTCGATAAATCCACCGAGCGTGTTCAGCCGGAAGCACGCCGGCAGGGCGGATCGGCAAACGCCTCGGCGGCGGGCGGCCCGCTTGTGGTGGCCGATCTCAACCAGAATGTCCGCCCGGAAAACCCGCCCGCGCCGGAGCCGGTTCAAAACAGCTCCTTCACCGTCAACGAAAATCGCGACAACACCGGTGGCGGCATCGTCAACAAGTTCGATGCGGCGGCGCTGCGCGAAGGCACGCAGCTCGTGGTCGAGAAAAAATTCTCGCAGGCGCTTGCGAAACTGAAGCCGATCGAGGAAGTGGGCGCGGGCAATCTCGAATTCGACCTTGCCTACGGCATTGCCCTGCTTGAGACGGGCAGCCCGAAGGAAGCGGCGGTCGCGCTTCGCCGCGCGGTTTCAACCCAGCCCTCAAACATGCTCGCCCGCGCGCAACTCGCCCGCGCGCTCGCCAGCAGCGGCAGTTTGAACGAGGCCAGGACGGAAATCGAAGTGATCCGCGCGCGGCAGGATCTCGATCCGGATGTGCGCGGCACCATGGACCGCAATCTCAAGCAGATCGATCAGGCAATCCAGCAGCGTGGCGAAGCGCGCAAGGTGCGGCTGGCGCAAACCGGCCCCGCCGCCGGCAATTCGGACAAGGCGGCGATCCAGCGGGCGGCAACGCTCGTCCGCGACAGGAAACCGGACGAAGCGCTCACGATTCTGACGCCGCTGGAGTCGAGGCTGCGTGGAAATCCTGACTTTGATTATGTCTATGGCGTAGCGGCACTCGACGCCGGACGCCCGGCCCAGGCCGTCGGCGCATTACGCCGCGCGGTGGAAGCCCGTCCGGGCTTCCATGTCGCGCGGGCGGAATATGGCCGCGCGCTCGCCGCGATGGGCGATCTTGAGGGCGCCAAGCGCGAGTTCGCGCAGGTCCGCGACGTGCAGGGTCTTCCGGCCCCCGTGCGCGACGCGATGGGCCGTCAGGTCATTGCCATCGACAGCGCGACCGCGGTGCAGAGCACGGGCGGAAAGAACCAGCCGCAAACGCGCGTCACCGGATATATCGAGCAGGCGCTCGGCTACGACAACAACGTCAATGGCGGGCCGAGCGCCATGACCATCTCGATCCCCGGCATTCCGCTTGGATCGGGAACGCTCGATCCGGCCGCCGGAAAAAAAGAGTCGCCGTTTTACGAAATCGCCGGCGGCCTCAGCATCGCCCACGCGATTGATAACCAGACGGCTTTGTTCGCCAACCTCCTCGGCAACCTGCATCTTCTTTTTACAAACAACGAATTCAACACGGCGCTGATCGGCGGCGAATTCGGCATCGCGCGGCAGACCATGGACGGCAGCATTTATTCACTCGCGGTCATCGGGCAGGCGTTCTGGCTCGATGAATCCGTTTATCGCGCCATCTACGGCATTGCCGGACAGTGGCGGAAGAAAGTGGGCGAGTGGGACGCCAATGTCGCGCTGACCTGGCTCGGGCTCGAATACCCGCAAGCAGCCAGCTACCAGATGACGGCTGACCGCTACACGGTCTCCGGCGGCATCGGCCGTAGGCTCGATAAAGCGCCCGGGCAGCCGTCCTTTCTGATTACCCTCAGCGGCGGCAAGGAAATCACCCGCGACAGCGCAGCCGATCATTTCAGTTACAATTTCGTCGGCGTTCGATATTCCAGCGACTACATGATCGCCCGGGACGTGACCGTCTTTGCCCAGCTCGGTTACGAATATCACAGCCACGATGAGGACTACCCGCTCTTCTTCACCCCACGGAAGGAGAGCCTTTACGAAGTGCTGCTCGGCTTCGAGTGGCGGGCCACGGAACGCATCAGCTTCCGGCCGACGCTCCGCTACTCCCGCACGGCCTCCAATGTGGATCTATTCGACACCGAACGCTGGGTCTGGTCGGCAGCGACCCGGTACAGCTTCTAAGTCTCTTGCTTGCGCTGCGGCGCAGCACAGGCTATAGCCACCTCGAATCCAGTCATATTGCTGCCCGGAGAATGAGCCGATGGCCCGCGTCACCGTCGAAGATTGCGTCGACAAGGTTGAAAACCGCTTTGAACTCGTGCTGCTGGCGGCCCACCGCGCCCGCATGATCTCGGCCGGTTCCCAGATCACCGTGGACCGCGACAACGACAAGAACCCGGTCGTGGCGCTGCGCGAGGTCGCCGACGAAACCGTTTCGCCCGCCGACCTCAAGGAAGAGCTGATCCACTCGCTCCAGAAATACACCGAAGTGGACGAGCCGGAACCGGAATCGGTTCCCCTCATCGCCGGTTCTCCCGGCTCCGCCGAGGGCGACGACGACGTGCAGATGGACCGCATGACGGAGGAGCAATTGCTCGCCGGTCTGCAAGGTCTTGTGCCGCCGGAAGCGACCCCGGAAGAGGACGAAGGCCCGGCTTGAGCACGTCCGCTTAACCAGCTTTTTAACGGCCCGGCCTTCTTGCCGGGCCGTTTTGCTATTGGAAACCGGTGTCGCGGCACTATCGGCCTTGCGCGGGAACCCCGCCCCGCCGATATTTCCTTAGCTAAGGAGCCGGTTCGGCATGAATCGGTAAGGGCATGAAAGAAGCAATGGAAGTGCTTGAGCAGACTTCCAAATCCGGCGCGAAAAACAGCCGCCCGTTCATGCGCCAGTATGAACTCGTGGAGCGGGTGCGCCGCTACAATCCGAAGACCGACGAGGATCTGCTCAACCGAGCCTATGTCTATGCGATGAAGGCGCATGGCGCGCAGGTGCGTGCTTCTGGCGATCCCTATTTCTCGCATCCGCTCGAAGTCGCCGCGATCCTGACCGATCTGAAGCTCGATGACTCCACCATCGTCGCGGCCCTGCTGCACGATACGATCGAGGACACCCGCGCGACGCGCGCCGAGATCAGCCGGAAATTTGGCAAGGACATCGCCGAGCTGGTCGATGGCCTGACCAAGATCAAGAAGCTCGATCTAGTATCGAAACGCGCCGAGCAGGCGGAGAACCTGCGCAAGCTGCTGCTTGCGATCGCCAGCGACGTTCGCGTGCTTCTGGTGAAGCTTGCTGACCGCCTCCACAATATGCGCACGCTCAACCATGTGCCGGAGGAAAAGCGCAGCCGCGTCGCCGAGGAAACGCTCGACATCTACTCGCCGCTCGCCGCGCGCATGGGCATGCACGACATGCGCGAGGAACTGGAAGACCTCGCGTTCCGCCAGCTTTCGCCCGATGCCTATAAATCCATCGAGGCGCGGCTCACCACCCTGCGCGAGAAGAACAAGCATCTGATCGAGGAGATTGAAGGCGAACTGACTGGTGCGCTTGCCGGCAAGCACATTCGTGCGAAAGTAAAAGGCCGCGAAAAGCGGCCCTATTCGATCTGGAAAAAGATGGAGCGCAAG
>CAZUJE010000043.1:0-20805 GCA_964620215.1 uncultured Hyphomicrobiales bacterium | reverse complement strand
AGTGCGGAAGCTGTCCTGAATCTGACCGGACAGTTCGCGGGTCGGGCTCAGCACCAGCACGCGGCAGGAGCGCCGCTCCGGGCGCTGATTGCGCGAAGCGAGATGGTTCAGGATCGGCAGCGCGAAGGCCGCCGTTTTACCGGTGCCGGTCTGAGCAATGCCGACGAGATCGCGCGAAGCGAGGATCGGAGGAATTGCCTGGGCCTGAATCGGGGTGGGTTTTTCGTATTTTTCGTCGGCGAGCGCGCGAGCGATCGGCGCGGCGAGGCCGAGTTCATTGAATGAGTTCAACTTGAGTCTTTCCATGTGCGAAATGCACAACGCCGCCTAGGGCGGCCCGGCGCGAATCGCGGGTAAGCCTTAAGACATCCCGCGTGGCCTGGGTTGCCGATGTAAGGAAGTGTGAGAAAAACGGGCGGAAATGAAGCGAGTTCGATTTCTGACACGCGGCCCGTGAGCGCGCGAAGCGCTCGTTTGCATGCTGTGTAGAGCAGAATCTTGTGGCGGTTTCAAGGACTCGTTTTGTCGCAGCAGGTTAACTCAAATTAAGGGCCGCGCGACGGTGCCGCCGCTCTCGGTGCGCTCAACAACTACACCGATGTTGTATAGCGATGAAAGCCGGTCCGAGGTGACGATTTCCTGCGGTGTTCCCGTCGCTGCGATCCTGCCCTCATGCACGATAACCACCTTGGTTCCGATGGAAAGCGCGTGGTCGGGCTCGTGGGTGGAGAGCACAATCGCGTAACCCTGCTTGGCGAGGGCAGCCACATGCGCCAGCACCCGCGCGCTGTTGCCAAAATCGAGATTGGCGGTCGGCTCATCCAGCACCAAAAGCGGTGTGCCCTGAGCCAGCGCGCGGGCGATCAACGCCAGTTGACGTTCGCCGCCGGAAATCTGCGTGTAGTCCTCGTTGGAAAGACGCTCGATGCCAATGGAAGCCAGTGCCTCGCGAGCGGCCTGCTCGTCGGCCTTGCCCGGAGAAGCAAAAAGTCCGAGCCGGGCCGTCCGGCCCATCAGCACCACATCGAGAACCGTGTAGGCGAACACGCCCGCATGAGCTTGCGGCACATATGCCATCCGGGCGGCACGGTCGCGGGCGGAAAAATTCGGCAGCGGTTTATCGTCGAGCGTGATCTCGCCGCCGAGCGGATGGATCAAGCCCAGCAGCGTGCGGAACAAAGTCGTTTTGCCGGCACCGTTCGGGCCGAGCAGGCAAAGGACTTCGCCCTGTTTCACATCGAGTGAAATGTCGGAGACAACGACGCGGCTTCCATATCCAACGGAAAGATTTCTGGCGCTCAGCATATCTAGCCCCATGCCCTGCGCGTGCGTTGCAGGAGCCAGATGAAGACGGGCGCGCCGATGATCGCAGTCAAAATTCCGATCGGCGTTTCGATGTGCGCGATGACGCGGGCGAGCATATCGACCAGCACAAGGAATGTTGCGCCCATCAGCGCCGACGCGGGCAGCAACCGCGCGAATTGCGGTCCCACCAACATGCGCGCCATGTGCGGGATCAAGAGACCGATCCAGCCGATCACGCCGGAGATAGCGACCACCGCCGCCGTCACCAGTGTCGCCGCCGCGATAATCGTTGCGCGGAGTTTCGTCACATCCACGCCGAGCGCCTTGGCTTCGTCGTCACCGAGCGAGAGGATCGTTACGCGCCAGCGCAGCAGCCACAGAAGTGCCAAGCCGATGACGACGGGCGGCACGACGGCGCCAACGTCGATTCCCTTCGCGCCCGCGAGGCTTCCGAGCAGCCAGAATGTAATCGCCGGAAGCTGATCGTAAGGGTCCGCAAGAATCTTGATGAGCGAAATCGCAGCCCCGGCCAGCGCCCCGACCACAACACCCGCCAGCACCAGCACAAGCACGCGGTCGTGTGTCTGAACCGCGGTGGCGATGGCCGTGACGAGGATCACAGTCGCAATCCCACCCGCGAAGGCGAGACCCTCAATCAGAACCACCGGCAGCGAAAGCAGAATGCCGAGTGCCGCACCAAGTCCTGCTCCCGTTGAAACGCCGAGAATGTCCGGCGACACAAGCGGATTGCGGAAAATCGTCTGATAGGCGGAGCCGGCCGCCGCGAGCGCAGCCCCCACCAAAATCGCGGCACCGATGCGCGGCAGGCGGACATTCAGGAGAACAATCTCGGCGGGTGTCGGCGCGCCGACGCCATAGCCTGCGAGACGTGCGAATGCGCTCATCACATCGTTCGCCGTGATCGCGTAAGGGCCGATAGTGACCGAAACAAAAGCAGCCGCGACCAGCGCCAGAGCAAGCAGCATGATCGCCAGTCGTTGCATCCGCTTTACTTCACTCCCGTATCGGCGAGCAGCGTTTTGAACGACTCCTCGTTCAAGTCAAAATTATAGAACAGCTTGTAGAAACGCTTCGCCTCGGCGCGCATGTCGAGCCTGGCGTGTTCAGGGAAAAACAGCGTCACCAGCCAGCGCAGGCCGATCAATCTGTTCAACGAGGGAGGACCATCGATCCATCCAAACGGAAAATCCGGAGCCGCCACTAGCTTCCCTTCCCGCACGGCGCGCACCGCAGCCCAAGCCTGATCCTTGCGCGCGGCATCCACGAATTCGCGGTTCAGCGTCACGATCATTTCCGGATTCCAGGTCAGCACCTGTTCGAGCGATACTTGCGACAGTCCCGTGCGGCCACTTTCCCGGCGGGCTACATTCCTGCCGCCTGCGCGTTCCAGAATTTCGGTATTGATCGAGCCTTCGATGCCTGTCTCCAACCCGTTCGCGCCGCGCGCGAGATAAACGCTCGGGCGCTTTTCCGGATTCACTTTCGCAAGCACACTGTCCACCAGCGCGAAAGTCTCTTCGGCATAGCGGGCGATTTCCTCGGCACGGGTCTCCACGCCGAGGATTTTGCCAAGCAGCCGGATCGACGCCGGCGAATTGGCAAAACGGCCATCGACCAGCACGACCGGTATCGAGGTCTGGGACTGAACGCGGTCGGCCAGCGAAATATAGGTCTGCGCCACGGTCCCGTAGTCCACTACGACATCGGGCTTGTTCGCGATTACAACTTCCAGATTGGCGGTGTCTCCCCGTCCGGTAAGACGGCCAAGTTCGGGAAGTTCGGCCAGCCGCCTGGACAAGAAGGGCTTTGTGCCATCGCGCAGCCTGACAGGCCATCCGAGCAGCTTTTCCGGCGCCAGCACGGCGATGGCAACAGCAGCAGGCGCACCAGCGGCGAAAACGCGCTCGACGCGATCCGGCACGCTGACCCGGCGGCTGGCGGAATCGGTCACTTCTCCGGCCGGGGCGTGTGCAGCGCACAGCGATACCGCGAGAAGCGCCACGAGACACGAAACGGCTTTTTTCATTCGTGAGCCTGCCTCCGAGGTTCTTGTAGAGCCGATGAGAAATCCGGGCAACAAAGGTCGTCAGACGCGATCAAGTCCGCTAATAAGAATTGATGGATTTAGTCACTACGACCTCTGCCCTTGAAGAAGCCTGCGACCGCCTCGGACGTCACCCTTTCGTCACGGTCGATACCGAATTCCTGCGCGAGAGCACTTTCTGGCCAAAACTCTGCGTCGTACAGATGGCCGGCCCCGACGAGGCCGTGGTGGTGGACGCGCTGGCCGAGGAACTCGACCTCGCTCCGTTTTTCCGGCTGATGGCGAACGAGCAGATCGTGAAGGTTTTTCACGCCGCCCGGCAGGACGTGGAAATCTGCTGGCACCGGGCGAAGATGATCCCGCATCCGATTTTCGATACGCAGGTGGCGGCGATGGTTCTCGGCCATGGCGACTCCATTTCCTACGACCAGCTGGTGCAGCGGCTGACCGGCGACCAGATCGACAAGACTTCCCGATTTACCGACTGGACGCGGCGCCCGCTTTCCAAAGCGCAATATGAATATGCGATCTCCGATGTGACCCATCTGCGCCAGGTCTATCTCAAGCTGAAAGCCGATCTTGATAAAGGCGGACGCAGCGAATGGGTGCAGGAGGAAATGGCGATCCTCACCTCACCGCAGACCTATTCTCAGGAGCCTGAGCGCGCGTGGGAGCGGCTGCGCATGCGCATCAAACGGCCACGCGAGATGGGCGTGCTGATGGAAGTCGCCGCCTGGCGCGAACGGGAGGCGCAGTCGCGCGACCTGCCGCGCCAGCGCGTTCTCAAGGACGACGCCATTGCGGAAATCGCGCAGCAGCAACCCAAATCCGCCGACGAGCTTGCACGGTTGCGCGCGCTGCCGAAAGGATTCGAGAAATCGAAATCAGGAGAGGCAATCGTCGCCGCGGTAAATGCGGGTCTGGCGCGCGACCCGAAAGACTTGCCGAAAGTTTCCCGCGACCGGCCGATGTCGAACGGCGCCAGCGCCACGGTCGAGCTTTTGAAAGTTCTCCTGCGCATGACCTGCGAGCGGCACGGCGTTGCCGCCAAAGTGGTCGCGACAGTCGATGATCTGGAAAAAATCGCTTCCTCCGAGGATGCGGAAGTGCCGGCTCTCAAGGGCTGGCGGCGCGAATTGTTCGGCGAAGCAGCCCTGAAACTGAAGAGCGGGGCGACGGCGCTCGCGGTGCAGGACGGCCGGATCGTTCTGATCGAACGCGGAAAATAATCAGCTTGTACGAATGACCGGCTCGCGGCCGATCAGCTTTCCGAGCTGACGCACACGATTGTAGAGACGTTCGCCATCGAGTGCCGCGAGATCGCTATCGAGCTTCAGAACAAGTTTGCCTTTGGAAACGGTCAACGGTGCGCGCGGCAGCACGCCCGGCATTGAGGCCGAGACCAGATACGCAACACGGAAAGCACCGCCGAGTACCCGGGCGCGGTCCAGTATGCGCGTGGATGCAAGCTCGCGGATACGCGGGGAAAGTTCGTCGTCATGCTGGCCGGTGCCTTCATGACGGTAGAATACCGAGAGCGCCAGGAAGGCCCGTCCCGGGTGATCGATGCCGACAAAGGTAGCGTGCGCGATCACGTTCAACGATTGCTGGCCGCGATAATCCGGATGCGCGCGCCAGCCGATGTCGGCGAGCAGACAGGCCGCATGGCGCAGGCGCCGCTCATTTTCTGTTTCTTCAATGCCAGTGGACTCCATGAATTTATCTGTCCACTCGATCAATTCCTGCCCGTGCCGCGGTGAGCGCGAGCGCAATTCGTTCAGCTCGCGCGCGGCGCTTATCAATGGGTCGGTATCACGGACCTGTTCTTCGAGCAGGTTGTAAAGCAGCCCCTCGCGAACGCCGAGTGCGGATACGACGACCCGCTTTGGTTTTCCAATTTCGATCAGGCGTTCCAGCACGATCGCACCGTAAGGCAATAACGGGCGGCGGGCCTTGGCGACCACGTCCACGTTTTCGAGCGTATCGGGATCGACGCGCCGCACGAGTTCGGCGAATTCGAGCGCTTCCTTGGCCGGCAGCGAATAGCCGTGCATTACACTCAACGGATAGCCGGTCTGACTCATGTGCAGACGCGCGAGCGCGCGCCACGTGCCGCCAATCGCGTAGAAGGTGCGGCCCTGCATCGTCTTCAGCATGGGCTCGTCTTCGAGCGCAGCATCGACGATTTTCCCGGCCTTCTTGAGCGAGTGTTCGGCGGTGTCGGACAGCGCCAGACCGCCAAGAGGCAGCGTGACTCCGATGCCGATCTCTTTTTTGCGGACTTCCACAAGTTCAAGCGAGCCGCCACCGAGATCGCCCACGATGCCATCCGGTTCGTGAATGCTTGCAATCACGCCAAGCGCCGCCAGCCGCGCTTCCTTCGCGCCGGTCAAAACCTCCACGTCGGCGCGCGTAGCAGCTTCGGCTTCGCGGATGAAAGCCGCGCCGTCCTTGGCATCGCGCACGGCGGCGGTGGCGACCACATGGAGCTGGCCGACATTCATCACGTCGCACAGCGCGCGAAAACGCTTCAATGCTTCCAGCGCGCTTTTTACCGCGTCAGCAGGGAGCTTCCCTTTGGTCGCGACCTCACGGCCAAGACCGCAGAGAACTTTTTCGTTGAAGATGGGTGCGGGGCTGCGGCTCAGCCCTTCATATACGACAAGACGGACGGAGTTGGAGCCGATGTCCACCACAGCCGCTGGGCGGCCGAGCGGAAGCCTCCCTCGCGCTTCGGCGCCAGGCTGCTGCAACTCGTCAGCTTCGCCTGACGAGACTGCGCGGAGAAGAATCTTTGAGAGATTTGCCACGACCAGAGAGACTCGGATTGGTCATGAAGAAGCGATGGGCATTGAAAGACTCCTCGCCTTCGACCGGCGTGATGCGCTCGCTGGTTCCATCCGGGAGCACGCGCCAGCTTTGCTCGTTGTCCTTCAGATTCGCAACCATGATCTGGTCGAGAACCTGTTGATGCACGGTGGCATTGACCATTGGACACAACACTTCGACGCGGCGGTCAAGGTTGCGAGGCATCATATCCGCCGAGGAAATATACACCGTGGCTTTCGGATGCGGCAGCCCATGCCCGCCACCGAAACAATAAATGCGCGAATGCTCCAGAAAACGGCCAATAATCGACTTCACCCGTATTTTCTCGGACAGGCCGGGAACTCCCGGCCGCAGGCAGCAAATTCCACGCACAATTAAATCAATTTCGACACCCGCCCTGCTCGCCTCATAGAGCGAATCAATGATGTGCGGATCGACGAGGGAATTCATCTTCAGCCAGATCGCGGCCGGCCGCCCCGCGCGCGCGTGCGCGGCTTCGTCCTCGATGTGCTTGACGATGCGCGAGCGCAAATTCACCGGCGACACCGCCATTTTTTCCAGTTCCGCCGGCTGCGCGTAGCCGGTGATGAAATTGAAAATCTTCGTCACATCCTGCGCGACCACGTCATCCGAGGTGAAATAGGAAAGGTCGGTGTAGATGCGCGCGGTGACCGGATGGTAGTTGCCGGTGCCGACATGCACATAACTGACGAGATTTTTTCCCTCACGGCGAAGCACCAATGAGAGCTTGCTGTGGGTCTTCAGCTCGAAAAATCCGAACACGACCTGCACGCCAGCCCGCTCCAGATCGCGCGCCCAGCGGATATTCGCTTCCTCATCGAAACGAGCCTTCAACTCTACCAGAGCGGTCACGGATTTTCCCGCTTCGGCGGCTTCCGCCAGCGCCTTGATGATCGGGCTGTCAGAGGAAGTGCGATAGAGTGTCTGCTTGATCGCGACCACATCCGGATCGCGCGCGGCCTGGGTCAGAAACTGCACGACCACGTCGAACGATTCAAAAGGATGATGGACGATCAAATCCTTCTGTCTGATCGCCACGAAACAGTCGCCGCCCTGATCGCGGATACGTTCCGGAAAGCGCGGGTTGAAAGTCTTGAATTTCAGTTCGCGCCGTTCAACCGCGACAAGCTGGGAGAGATCGCTTAAAGCGAGCGATCCTTCGATTTGCGTAATTTCCCCGGCCTCGGCCTGAAGCGCTCGCGCGACAAAGCTCTGCAACTCCTCGGGCATCGCCGCTTCGATTTCAAGGCGAATGACGGAGCCGCGGCGGCGGCGTTTTAATGCGCTCTCGAACACGCGCACCAGATCTTCCGCTTCTTCTTCCACTTCGATGTCGCTGTCCCGGACGATGCGGAAAGCGCCCTGCCCGCGCAGGCTGTAACCCGGAAACAGCCGTCCGATGAACAATCCGATTGCTGTCTCCAGCGCCACGAAACGCATTTCGTTTTCCTTGCGTTCGGGCAAGCGGATGAAGCGTTCGATCTTCGCGGGAACGCGAACGATCGCGTTCATGCCGCGGCCGTCTTGCGAGCGCACTAGCTGCAAGGCGAGCGTGAAGCCAAGATTGGGAATGAACGGAAACGGATGCGCCGGATCAATCGAGAGCGGGGTCAGCACCGGAAATATGTGATGCAGGAAATGATCTTCGAGCCAGCTACGCTCGCTCTTCAGAAGATCCGGTCCTTCGATGAGCTGGACCCCTTCCTTGCCAAGTTCGCGGCGTAGTTCGCGCCAGCGTGCCTGCTGTTCGGTGGAAAGCTTCACGGCCTCGGCGGTGACGCGAACAAGCTGCTCCGCCGGCGTCAGCCCGTCGGGGCTTGGCGTCGTCACGTTGGCGCGCACCTGGCCCTTGAGGCCGGCGACCCGCACCATGAAGAACTCATCCAGATTGTTGGCTGAGATCGAGAGAAAGCGGAGCTGTTCCAGAAGCGGGTTGTTGGTGTTCGCCGACTCCCGCAAGACACGGCGGTTAAATTCCAGCCAGGAAAGTTCGCGGTTGATAAATCGCTCGGGGCTGCCCGCGATGCCAAGCGAGGGGTCGTTGCCCGGCGGAAGCGGCTCGACAGCATCCACCCGCAGCGCATTCATCGGGGTGATGTCGGCGGACATTGGGACCGGGCTCCTGAGTGTTCTGCTTTCTTATATCACCCCGGCGGATGAAAGTTTCATGACACTGCGGGCATGGTTAGGAAATGCCCGTCAGAGGCCGGTTTTCCCGTCTTTCAAAACCTCGGATGCGAGCGTCCTCGTGATACGCTGTCCCCGGGAAAGGGCCGCGCGGTCGAGCCTGTCCACAATGGATTTTGCGGAGGCAAGCGAGCGCTCAATTCTTGGCAGAAGAAAGCCGATCGTATCCTCGTCAATCGTCATTTGCCGGTCGGCGAACAATTTCACGAGCACGGCGGCGATCAATGCATCGTCAGGAGGCGAAAGCTGCAAGACAGGAACCGCGCGCAGGCGAGAAGCAAGGTCGGGTATCGCCGCGCCCTCAAAATCAAGCCGGCTCTTAGCCGTCAGCAATATAAAGGCGGAAGTTTCGCGAGCGAGATTGAACAGATGGAAGATTCCGGTCTGGTCAACCCGCTCAAGTGAAAAATCCTCGATCACCAGCGCGCCGGTGACGAGCGCACGCTGCACTTCGCCGTTTCGCAGCAAAGCCGCGTCGGCAATGCGCGCGCCCGAGCGTTCCGCCCAGATGGTTGCGAGATGGCTTTTGCCTGAACCGGAAGGACCGGCAATCGCCGCGAAGGGTCCGGGCCAGTTCGGCCAGGAATCAATCAGCGCGAGGGCCGCTTCATTCGCGGCGTTCGGCAAAAAATCGTCGCGGTGAAAACTTTCCGCGTGCGGCAGCTCGAAGGCCAGCTGGGTCGCGCGCACTTCACGCATTACGCACTCCGGTTACTTCGAGCGCCGTTTTGCGCCTGTATAAAGCGGACTCGCGAGATATTGGCTCAGGGCAAATCTCACCAGAACCCCGATCACCGCCGCAACCGGCACCGCAATCAGCAGGCCGACAAAGCCGAACAGGTAACCGAAAGCGAGCAGCGCGAACATCAGCCAGACCGGATGCAGCCCGACGCTCTCGCCGACAAGTTTCGGCGACAGGATGTAACCCTCGAAAAATTGACCGACCAGAAAAATGGCGGGGACCACAGCGATCCAGGTCCAGTCCGGCCAGAATTGGGCGATGGCCACGCCCGTGGCGACCAGAAGACCAGTGAGCGAGCCGACATAGGGAATGAAACTGAGCAAGCCGGCGGACAAGCCTATTAGCAATCCGAAATTCAATCCGGTCAGTGTTAACCCCGCCGCGTAAAACGCGCCAAGGATCAGACAGACGCTTGCCTGTCCACGAATGAAACCCGCGAGCGTGCGATCAATCTGAGCGGCGATTTTGCGGACCGTAGCCCGATGTTCGCGCGGCAACCAGGAATCAATCTTGTCAACCATCCTGTGCCAGTCATAGAGAATGTAAAACGCGACCACGGGCGTGATGACGAGAAGCGCGAATACCGAAATGATCGCGCGGCCGCCCGACCACAGCGACAGCAGGAAAGTGCCGAGCCAGCTCGCGCCCTGCCCCACAAAATCGCCGACGGATTTTTGCAAGTCGGGCAGCCGGTCGCCGAGCATACGCTGAACCCACTCTTTGTTTTCCGGCGTCATCACGAGTTCTTGCAGGCGCGTGACATATCCGGGCAGCCGCTGAATGAATGCGAAAATCTGCCCGCCGAGCAGCGGAGCCAGCAGGATCGCGACCAGCACGAAGATGAAAACAAAACATCCGATCACGAACAACGTCGCGACCATCCGGTTCATGCCGAATTTTTCCAGCCGGTCGGCGACCGGGTTCAGGAAATAGGCGAGCGCCATTCCCGCCACGAAGGGCAACAGCATGTCGCGCAGAACATAAACGATCAGGATGAAGGCGATCAGCACGCCGATCCAGAACAGAACTTGCCGTTGCAGTTTCATGGAGACGGACCTTACCTTCAGTGGTCAGGATGCCATGTGACGCATCCAGCCGGCGAGATAGGCCGCGGCTGAAAGCCCGGTCAATACTGCGACGGCGGTCAGCGCCACCGCAAGCGACAGCCCCGGATCGAATTTGAAGGCATTGGAAGCAAGCACGAGCGCTGCCAGCACGATCTGCGCCATCGTATTCAGCTTGGAAACGACCAGCGGCTGGATTTCCAGCGGCTTGCCGACCAGCCAGGCCAGCATGACGGCGCCCACAATCATGATGTCGCGGGAGACAACTGCTATCACTATCCACAGGGGCAGCGAGCCGGCGATGCCGAGCGTCAGATAAATCGAGATCAGCAGAACCTTGTCGGCGAGCGGATCGAGATAGGCGCCGAACTCGCTTTTCGCTTCCAGCCGATGGGCAAGATAACCGTCAACCGCATCCGATGCACCGGCAAGAGCGAACAGCCAGAATGCCAGCATGTAATTACCGGTCATGATCGCCCAGACGACGATCGGGACGAGCAAAATGCGGCCAACGGTGATCGTATTCGGGATATTCACGCGCTTCCCCCTGCCAGCGAGCCCGTACCTAGAACGCCCGCGCGCTTCTGGCAAACGGGCGAAGATTCCCGCGCTTTGTCGCCTTGCGAACGCGGCGGACTCGGGCTAACCCGGCCTCTCGGGCGAGCCAGCATGAACAAAAATAAAGGCCTCAGTTACCGCGACGCGGGAGTCGATATCGACGCGGGTAACCGGCTCGTCGATCTCATCAAGCCGCTCACGCGCGCAACCGCACGGCCCGGCGCGGATGGAAGCATCGGCGGCTTCGGCGGCGTGTTCGATCTTGCGAAGACCGGCTACCGCGATCCGCTTCTGGTGGCGGCCACCGACGGTGTCGGCACCAAGCTGAAACTCGCGATCGACATGAAGAAACACGATACCATTGGAATCGATCTGGTGGCGATGAGCGTGAACGATCTCATCGTGCAGGGCGCCGAACCGCTGCTGTTTCTAGATTATTTCGCCTGCGGAAAACTCGATCCCGAACAGGCGCGCGATGTGGTGGCCGGCATTGCGCAAGGCTGCAAGGACGCGGGGTGCGCGCTGATCGGTGGCGAGACTGCGGAAATGCCGGGACTCTATGCCGCCGAGGATTACGATCTCGCCGGATTTGCGGTGGGCGCGGTGGAGCGGGACAAGCTCCTGCCGCGCAAGGACGTTGGCGCGGGCGATATCATTCTCGGACTGCCTTCTTCCGGCGTTCATTCAAACGGATATTCGCTTGTACGGCGTGTCGTTGCCGACAGCGGCGCTTCGCTCGACAAGGAAGCGCCCTTTTCCAGCGGCGAAAAACTTGGCCATGCGTTGCTCACGCCAACCCGCATTTATGTGAAAGCAATTCTCTCTGCCCTGAAAGCGAGCGACGGCATCAAGGCGCTCGCGCATATCACCGGCGGCGGATTTACCGACAATATTCCGCGCGTATTGCCGGAAGGAACCGTGGCGAAGATCGACTCTTCCAAAATTCCGGTGCTGCCGGTGTTCAAGTGGCTGGCCAAGGCGGGCAACATCGCCGAGGGCGAAATGCTCCGCACCTTCAACTGCGGTATCGGCATGGTGGCGGTCGTTGCCGCAACTGAAGCGAACGCCGTCACTGCACTGCTGACGAAGGCCGGCGAAAAAGTTGTGCGCCTCGGTGAAATCGCCGCCGATCAGGGCGAAGCGCGCGTCATCTATTCCGGCAAGCTCGATCTGCAATGATGGCGAGACGCAAGCGCGCTGCCATTCTCATCTCCGGACGCGGCTCGAACATGGCCGCCCTGATCGACGCGGCGAACCGATACGGCTTTCCCGCAGAAATTTCGCTGGTGATTTCCAACCGGCCCGATGCCGGCGGGCTGGCATTCGCGGCGGCGAATGGAATTGCGACCGTGATTGTCGATCACAAGGCCTTCGACGGCCGGGGAGCTTTCGACGCGGCACTCGGCAAGATTCTCGATTCAACGCGGATCGACATCATCTGCCTCGCGGGGTTCATGCGCGTGCTGACGGATGCATTCGTCGAGGAGTGGAAGGGCCGGATGATCAATATCCATCCGTCGCTCCTGCCGGAGTTCAAGGGTCTCGATACCCACGCCCGCGCGTTGGCGGCGGGCGCGAAGGTGCATGGATGCACCGTGCATTTCGTGGTGCCGGAACTCGATGCCGGGCCGATTATTTTGCAGGCCGAAGTGCCGGTGAAGGACGGCGACGATGAAGCAACGCTGTCCGGGCGCGTGCTTGCCGAAGAGCACCGGATTTATCCGCTTGCGCTGAAAATGCTCGCCGAAGGCAAGGTCCGCCTTGAAGGCGGCGAAGTGATCAAAACCTGAAGGGGATCAGTTCGGGGGAGCCGCCAGCTTGCCGCGCGCGCGCGAAGGCTTGTCCGCGTCAGGAACGATGCCGCATTTCCGTTTCGCGTCGTCGGGTTTCAGATTGCCGAGCGTCGGGATAACGCTGTAGCTCGCATAGAAGGCGAGATCGTCCTTGCCCATCGCTTTCGACATGGCCTGCGAGTAGCACTCGCAGCCTTTTTTGATCTGGGCGTTCAGGCCGACAAAGTCGCCGGAATCGTTCACGCACTGATCCTGCAATTTCTTCTGAACCTGATCGACGGTCATGCTGCCTCCGCCAACCGGCGGCTGACCGGGCTTGGATTTTCCGGGAGCAGTCGTCGTGGGCTGCGTACCCACGGTATCCACGCAGGCGGCAAGCGCCAGCGCGAACGGAAACGCCAGCACGAATGCCAGAAGAATTCTTGAACGGATCAAGGGCGGCCTCAGAAAATTGCTTCAGTCGCCCTATGCTTTTCAGCCCCGCAGGCGAATTGTCAATGCGTCTTCGCCTTCTGGGTAGCAACGCCCCCGGCCTTGCGGCTGCGGTGCTTGGAAAGGCTGATGAGGAACCAGCCAATCGCCAGCACCAGCGCAGCGCCCACTGCCGCCGCCGGATATTCCATCGAGTGCGCGAGCTTCTCACCGAGGTAACCGACAACAGCGGGGTCGGTGAGAATCATTTCACCGGCCACCCAGCCGAGCAAAGCAGCACCGGCCTGAATGAGGAACGGGAAGCGGTCGAACAGCCTGGTAATCAAGGCCGCGCCCGCGATGATGAGCGGCACCGAGGTCGCAAGACCGATACCGATCAGCAGCCAGCTGCCCTTGGCGGCGCCGGCAATGGCGATGACGTTGTCGAGGCTCATGACAAGGTCGGCGACCGCGATCACGCGCACCGCGCGCCAGAGATTTTCAGCGGCTTCGATACCGGATTCCTTGTCGTCCTTGTGCGGGATCATGAGATCGACCGCGATCCAGACCAGCGCCAGAGCGCCGGCGATCTTCAGGAACGGAACGTCGAGAAGCGAGGTGATGAGGCCGGTAAAAATGACACGAAGGAGAATGGCGACGCCGGCGCCCAGCATAATGCCCCAGAAACGGGTCTTGGGCGGCAGGGAGCGGCAGGCCAGCGCGATCACGACCGCGTTGTCACCGGACAGAAGAATATTGATCCAGATGATTTTTCCCAGCGCCAGCCAGAAATCCGGTGAATCAAACCACATATCGCTCTCCCCAATGCGCCGCCCCGGTATTTTTACCTAAGGGCAAATTCGCATAGCCGAGCGGATCGCCGGTGCCAAGCAAAACACGACATGACCGTGACAATAGAGCGCAAATAGGCCGTTTCTATCGGCCGGAAGGATTTTGCAGCGCGGCCGTCAGCCCACAATTTCCGCAGGCGCGAAGAAATGCGCGATCTCGATCTTCGCGTTTTCCGCGCTGTCGGAGCCGTGAACCGAATTGGCTTCGATCGATTCGGCGAAATCCTTACGGATGGTGCCGGCGGCGGCCTTGGACGGATCGGTAGCGCCCATCACTTCGCGATATTTCGCGACCGCGTTGTCGCCTTCCAATACCTGCACAACCACCGGGCCTGAGGTCATGAACTCGACGAGGCTCTTGAAAAAGGGCCGCTCCTTATGGACGCCGTAAAAAGCCTCGGCCTTATCCTTCGTCATGCGGATGCGCTTCTGGGCCACGATGCGCAGACCGGACTTCTCAATATGCGCGTTGACCGCACCGGTAATGTTCCGCCGCGTGGCGTCGGGCTTGATGATGGAAAATGTGCGCTCGAGCGCCATTGGCCGGTCCTTTTGAATGTCGGGAACTTTGGGATTTCGAGCGCGTTCTATATCGGCGCTCCCATCGGCCTGCAAGCGCCAGGCGGAGGTTTAAGCAGGAGGCTTCAATGATTGACGTTGTTGCATTTCTGGCAATCTCGCTGGCGCTGGTTGCAATCGGCTTTGTGAGCGGCCCCTTCGTGGCAGGCCGATCTGGTCCGGCGCCTCACTGAGGCGGGAAATCGGCTGCTGCTCCCCGGCTCCGCTTCGCGGAGCCGTTTTTTATGGCGGGCTTGCGTCTGGAACCACAGCGCCGTAACTGACCTCGCCCGATGCCCACATCCCTTCCCGCTGACGATGTTCAATTCCGCCGCAGGCTTTTGATCGCGGCGGCCATCGCGGCCGCCGTGAATTTCTTTCTGTTTTATCCCGGCCTGCTGCACCACGATGCCTGGGCCTATTTCCGCGCGGCCAAGGAAAACGATTTCACCAACTGGCAGCCGCCGCTGCTCGGTTTCCTGTGGATCCCGTTGCAGAAAATCTATTACGGGCCGCAGCCGATGTTCGTGCTGTTCCTCGCGGCCTACTGGTCGGGTTTTGTGCTTTACGCCGACGCGCTGAGGCATGAAGGACGCGCGCTCGCGATCTGGACGTTCGCCGCCGCATTTTTCCCGATGGCGATCAATTTCAACGGACAGCTCGTGAAGGATGTCAGCATGGCGACCTGCCTGCTGATCGCGGCCGGGATCGCAGCCGGACTGATTACCGGCACCATCAAATCCCGCCGGGTCGCGGTACCGCTGATGTGGATTTTTCTGGTGCTCGGCGCGTTCATGCGCGCGAACAGCTTGTTCGGCCTGCCGCCGTTGCTCGATCTGCTCGGCCGCGCGACCAGCAAGCGCTGGGCGGCGATGAGTTTTGTCAAACGCGCGATTATTGTTTGCGTGATCTCGCTGGCAGTTGCGCCGGCGCATCTTCTGGCCGACCGCAATATCTTCCGCGTGGTCGATATAAAACCGATGTCGCAACTGCAAATCTTCGACATCGGCGGCATCACCTATTTTACCAGCAAGGATTATTTCAAAGGCGAGCTGGGGACAGATTTCGTCGCCCGCAACGATGCCTGCTACACGCCGCGCTATTGGGACACCTATGGCTGGGGCAAATGCAGCGGCGTGTATGACCAGTTGAAGCCAAAATTCGGCGATCATCTCACCGGGCTTTGGGTCGATGCGATCACATCCGAACCTGTTGCCTACCTCACGCACCGCTTCGCCCACTTCAACCGCTTCATGCAGTTCTTCTGCAAGGACTGTCAGGAGGTGGTGTTCACCGGCGCGCAATCGACCAACCAGAAGGAATTCACGTTCGAGCCGACATTTCTCTATCGGGCGCTCGACCGGGTCATAGAAGGCATGAATTTCACGCCGTTCGGACAGCCCTATTTCTGGCTGCTCGTTGCACTTGCCTGGGCGTGGGCCGCACTCGGCATTCGGGACGAGCGCACGCGCTATGTGACGCTGATGGTGGCACTTTCCGGGGCGATGTATGCGCTGGGCTTCGGCCCGATCGGCATCGCGCATGAGTACCGGTATATTTTCTGGACGATGCTGTGCGTGCTGGCGGTGACGCCCGCCGTGGTGATGCGCGTGCTGCTGCGCAGCGATGCACCACGCTCATATCGTCTATTCCCGCCGCTCATGATTATCGGCGTCATCCTGCTGCGGGAGATCGTGGTACGTTTCGTCCTCTGATTTCGGAGGGCGGCATGATCGAACGCTACAAAATGTTCGCGACCTATAATGTCTGGGCGAACGGGCGGCTTTACGACACGGCCGAAAAACTCTCCGACGCCGACTACCGCAAGGATCGCGGCGCATTTTTCAAGTCGGTGCATGGCACGCTCAATCATCTGCTCGTCGGCGACCGCATCTGGATGCACCGCTTCACCGGCGTAGGCGAGTTTCCGCCGGGCCTCGATGCGATCCTGTACGACGATTTTCCGAAACTGCGCGACGCGCGGCTCGCGGAAGACATCCTGATTTCGGATTTCATCGGCGGACTCGACGAGGCAAAACTCAAAGCCGAATTCAGCTACCGCACCGTCGTGAACCCGAAGACGGTCTCGCAGCCGCTTTCCTTCGCGCTCGATCATTTCTTCAATCACCAGACCCACCATCGCGGGCAAGCGCATGCGCTGCTGACTTCCGTACTCGGCAACGAGGCGGTGCCGTCGCTCGATCTGATCGTGTTGCAGCGGGAGACCGGACTGGGCGGCGTGCGGTCGAGCTAACCCTTCTTCTGCCACTTGCCGTTCGCGTCCTGCTGCCAGTAGGTACAGTCGAAACCTTCGCCCTGCGCTTCTTTCCACTGATCGCGGGCGGATTCGACGGCGTCGGGATCGTTGCCGTCAAAGAGATAGATCGCGCGCTGGTAGGCGGAGAGATCGTCGGCGGCCGCGCCATCGACCAGGAAGCGCACACTCGCCTGGTTCGGATTTTCCGCGGTTGTCGCCAGCACCACCGGCATTTCCGCCGCATCTTTTTCGCGCGCTGTTCCGTGCGGCAGGAAGGCATCGTCGCGGAAGGTCCAGAGCAGCGTGTCGAGCGCGTCCACTCTTTCATCGGACGCCGCCTGCACCACGCAGCGCCATCCGCGCTCGAGGCATTTTTCGAGGAGCTGCGGCAGCACCTGTTCCAGCGGCTTGTGTTGCAGGTGATAGAAAAGCACTTCGGTCATCTCTCCTGACTAGCTCCGCTCGCTTCCTGATTCAAATGACGATCCACTGACGCGCACAGTTTCCTTCCCGCGAGCGAAAACGCTCCGGGTTTACAACGCCCCAAAGAGGGGCGCGCGGGACACCGGGGACCGCCGGTCCCCACGGTCCATGTGCAGAGGAGAAAGCACATGGAGGCCTTGCCGCGAGGTGCCGGAAATCGTCCGGCGTCCCGCACGCGGTGTTTAATCGGCTTGCTCCATGAAGCCCCCGGTGGACTTACCGGCGCCTGTGTTCTCAGGCGCTTCATCCACCGCTATGGCCGGTCCCTCGCCTGGGTTTGGATCGTCCCGTACGGCGAGGTCACCTTACATCCGGTCCCGTGACGCGCGGCAGGCGCGCCGGAACTTCATGGCTTGGGCCGCCGCGCCTGTGCTGCGAACACAAACGCGGCCACCGCATCCCTGCTCCGCTTTCACAACGCCTCGCGAGAGCGCCCTCAACGAGCAGAGTTGGCGGGAGTGTAAGGGAGCTTCGGAGGGCGGGGATAAGTTCGGGAAGATTTTGATTTTGATGGGAAATTTCGGATCGAGCCCGTATTATCGTCCGCATCGGGGAGCCGCCATGAACAGACGCAATGCTTTGAGAGTACTCGCGGGCGCCGCACTTTGCCCGCTCTGCACGACGGCGGGCTTTGCCGCAGAAAAACATCATTGGGGCTACGAGGGAAAATCCGGACCAGCGCACTGGGGCGACGTGGACGCCGCGAGCAAGGTCTGCTCGGTTGGAGGACAGCAATCGCCGATCGACATCCTTGAGACAATTTCCGCGCAGCTTCCGCCGCTCAAGCTCGGCTGGGGCAAGGCGGCAAGCACGGTCGTGAACAACGGCCACACCATCCAGGTGAACATGCCAGAGGGCAGCACGCTGAGCGTGGGCAAGGACAAATTCACGCTGCTGCAATTCCACTTCCACCGTCCGTCCGAGCATCTGATCGGTGGAAAAAGTTTTCCGATGGAATTGCATTTCGTGCATCGCAACGCGGCGGGAAATCTGGCGGTAATCGGCGTCATGATGCAGACGGGCGGCGGCAATGCCGCCTTCAGCAAAATCGTATCGACGATGCCGACGAAGGCGGGAGGCGAAGTAAAAGCCGACGCTGCCATCGATCCGAACGGATTGCTGCCTTTGAAGCGGCTCTATTACCGCTACTCCGGTTCGCTCACGACGCCGCCCTGCAACGAGATCGTGGACTGGCTTGTGCTGAGTGAGCCGATCGCGGTCGCCGAAGCGGATGTGGCGGCCTTCGCGAAACTTTACAAAATGAATGCGCGGCCCGCGCAGAAATCGAACCGGAGATTCGTGTTGAGATCGGAGTGAGGCCGTAAAAAAAAGCCCGGCAAGAGCCGGGCTGTTTTCTTTGAAACCGATGCAAGCGATTCAATCCCGCGCGTTGGCGTAGCGTTCCTTGCGCTCCTGCTTTTCCGACACTTTCACGCCGGAGCGGCGGAGGCTCTTGATGCGAAGCGGCGACATGCCGGATTTTTCCGCGATCTCGCGGTCCTGCTGCTCGATGAAAGTTTTGGCGGGCGTGTCGCCGTCGAGGCCGCCGAGGAGTTCGTTCGGCACACGGCGGTTGGAACGCTGCGAGCCGTCCTCATAGACGACGTCGAAGAATGTGAATTCGCCCTTCGCGGGTTTTTTCGCCATTGGACCGTTCCTGCTGCCTGGATTTCGCAGTGATATAGAGCGATTTCCGGGGAAGGCAACCACGAAGGCGGATTAACCTGTAAATTCAATTATATGCGCGCCCGAAGCATTCCCAGGCCGTGGTGCGGTTGTCGTTCCAGCAGGTATTGAAACGGCTCAGTTCCGCGGGCGGCATCCAGCCGCCGACGCAGTTGGCGAGGCCCACGCCGCTGACCGTCCCGCTGCGGGTGTTCTGACTCAGACATTGCTCGAACCGGCGGCGCGCCTCCTCGCGCGATATGCCCCCTTGAGAGCCGGACATGGTGCCGGACCCGACAGACGGTCCCTGGTAGTTTCTAGAGCCATCGGAAGGCGCGCTGCGCCCAAGCGTCGTGTCCATGTCAGGCGAATGCATCGGCGGCGGCGTGGTGGGACTTCCGGGCAGCACCTGTTTCGGCGGGGGCGTGGTCTGCATACCGGGAAGCACAGTTTTCTGCGCCTGCGCCGCGCCGGCAAGGGCGAGGGCGCATCCCGTCATGACTGCGAATACCGTGGCCCGCATCCAGCGATCCCCCGATCAGGCGGATACAATCCTAGCAAGAATTGAACGCCGGGAAATAACTTTTGTTTGGGCTTCTGCGTTCAACGCGCGGCCAAAGTAAAGCAGTAATCGTATCCGCGCCGCATCGTGTTCACGCAGTGCCAGAACCTGTCCATCTGCGAGGCCATCAGAAAGCCGCGCAGGCAGCCATCCAGTTCGTTCTCGTCATAGGTATTTGGCCCGTTGCGGGAAAAACTCAGGCACTGGGAGATGGTTGGAGGATCGTAAGTGTTCGCCGCAACGCCGGGATCGCCGGAGCGGCCGCCATATTGCGGTGACGGTTTCGGCATCTGGCCGCCGTAGGACGGAGTTGCCTGTCCGGCGGGATAGGAGGCGGACTTTTCCTTCGGCACTAGATAGGCATTGTTGAAGCAATTCCAGGCGCCGTTATTCGGGTCCGCCCAGCATTCCACGAAGGTCTCAAACTTGTCCGGCGCCATCCATCCGAACACGCAGTCCTGCAATTCCTCGCTGTCGATCTTTCCGTCCGTTCCTTTGGATTCATTCAGGCATTTGACGAAATCGCGCTTGGCTTCCTCGATCTGCGCCAGCGTCTCGCAGTCGTAGGGATGACAGGGAGGCAACGGAATCTGTTGCGTCTGCGGCGGCGCGGGTAAGTAACCGCCGCCGCTATTTGGATTGTAATTGGGTTGCGCGGCGTCCGGCACCGGCATTGGGCGCTCTAAATCATAAGGCCGCATCGGCGGCGAACTGTACGGCGCGGGACGCAAGGGTGGTGGGGTGGTAGGTTTGCCCGGCAACATGCCTTGTGCGAGCGCGTGACCGGCACCCGCGCACAGGCCGCAAAGAACGATAAGCCAAATCCCGCGCAGCATGCGCCGTCCCCTCTGCCGGATTGCGGACAGACTAGCAGATAAGAAAAACCGCGCACGGAGACCGTGCGCGGCTCATTTATGAGGAATTTATCGTCGTTTTACTTCTCCACGTGTTCCTCGATCAGCCGGTCCAGGAGCCGCACGCCCCAGCCCGGTCCCCAGCTCTGATTGATGTCGGAGGACTGCACGCCCATCGCGGTGCCGGCAATGTCGAGATGCGCCCACGGCGTCTTGTCCACATAGCGCTGGAGGAATTGCGCCGCCGTGGTGGAGCCGCCGTAGCGGCCGCCGGTGTTTTTCATGTCGGCGAATTTGCTGTCGATCATCTTGTCGAACTCCGGCCCGAGCGGCATCCGCCAGACGCGCTCGCCGGTCTCGAGCCCGGCCGTCGTCAGCTCGGCGGCGAGCTTGTCGTCGTTGCAGAACAGGCCCGCATGCTCCTGGCCGAGCGCCACCATGATCGCGCCGGTCAGCGTGGCGAGGTCGACGATCGCCTTCGGCGCGTACTTGTCGTTCACGTACCAGAGGAGGTCGGCGAGCACGAGCCGCCCCTCGGCATCGGTATTGATGATCTCGATCGTCTGCCCCGAGAGGGTGGTGACGATGTCGCCCGGCCGC
>CAZUJE010000042.1:0-20851 GCA_964620215.1 uncultured Hyphomicrobiales bacterium | reverse complement strand
ATGAATAGCGAGAAATCCCGTGCCCACGGCACTCAAGCCGCTTTTTGAAGAACTGGCGCTGGCGAACAGGATTCTTGCGAACGAAGGCGTCGTCGATGCATTCGGTCATGTGAGCTTGCGCCATCCCGATCAGGCGGAACGCTATTTCCTGTCGCGTTCGCTGGCGCCCGATCTCGTGCAAGCCTCTGATATTCTCGAATACACACTTGATTCCGAGCCGGTGAAGGCCACCGATCAGCGCCATTACATCGAGCGCATCATTCACGGTGAAATCTACAGGGCGCGGCCGGATGTGATGGCGGTCTGTCATCACCACGCGCCGGAAATTCTGCCCTATGCGATCACCGGGGCTGAACTCGTGCCGGTTTTTCTGATGGGCGCCTGCATGGGCGCAAAGGTGCCGCACTGGGATCAGCGCGGCGAATTCGGCGACACCAATATGCTGGTTTCCAAACCCGAGGAAGGGCGCTCGCTCGCCCGCGCGCTTGGACCAGACTGGATGGTGGTGATGAGCCGGCACGGCGCAACCGTGGCCGGGCGCAGCCTGCGCGAAGTCATGTTTCGCACGGTCTATTCGGTGCGCAATGCCGCGTTAATGACGCAGGCGAAAATGATCGGGCAGGTGAAACCTCTCAGCCCGGGAGAGATTGAACGTTCAGGGGCAACCAACCTCCAGCCGGCCCAGATCGCGCGGGCATGGGATTACTGGAGTATGCGGCTCAAGAATTCAGGGACGAAACACGCCGGTGTCAAAAACAAAAAGCCGGCCAAAAAGCCAAAAGGAAAAAAACGGAAATGAAGCGCGTTGTTATTTTGCTTGTCTCAATGCTGGTATTCGCCGGCACCGGCAGCTTTACGCGGTTGCTGGCGCAGGAAACGCTTAATGTGGCCATCGGCCAGATCAACAACTGGGAAAACCAGATGCCCACGCTCGGGCAGCAGGCGGGTTTCTTCAAGAAGCGCGGGCTCACGCTCAATACATTCAGCACGCAGGGGACCGAGGAAACGCTGAAAGCGGTTGTTTCCGGTCAGGCCGATATCGGCGTTGCCATCGGCACTTCCGCGGCGATGCGCGCGTTTGTCGAAGGCGCCCCCGTGCATGTGCTGATGCCGTGCTTCACCGGTACCGATGACCTTTACTGGTATGTGCTGAGCGCCTCGCCCCTGCGTTCGCTGAAACAGGTGACGGAAGCAAACACCATCGCCTATTCGGGCTTCGGCTCCACCTCGCACAACATCGTGCTCGGTTTTGGCAATCAGCTTGGCGTCAAGGCCAGGCCCGTTCCGACCGGCGGCGTTCAAATGACGTTCGATCTCGTGAAGGCGGGCAAGGTGGACATTGGCTGGGGCGCGCCGCCGTTCGGTCTGACTTCACTGGAGAACGGGGAAATCCGCTTGATCGCCCGCGGCAGCGAAGTGCCGACGACGCGCGACCAGACCGTGCGCGTGACGGTGGTGAATACGAACTCGCTCGCGGCCAAGCGCGGCGCGATCGAACGCTTCGCCCGCGCCTATCGCGAGACGCTGGAGTGGATGTATGCTGATCCAAAGGCGCTGGAATTATATGCCGAGAAAGTGGGCCTGCCGGTGCGGCTTGTGACTTTCTCGCGCGACGAATTTCACCAGAAGCAGGCGATGCAGGCGAACGAAATCAAAAACGCCGAGCAGATCATGTCCGACGCGGTCGCGGTGAAAATATTGAAAGCGCCGCTCAACCGCGAACAATTGATGCGGTTTTTTCCCGAACCGGATATTGGGAAGTAATTAAGCGCGCCGTCCCGAACGGACCTGCAAGGCTCGGATACGCTCGGCCAGCGATTGCTGCCGCTCGGCGTCCGCATCGTCGCCGTTGACGCCGGCATGGGAGCCGTTCTGCCGTTGCGGCAACGGCGTATCCGCGAGGATCTGTTCAATCGGGGAATTCGGCCCCTCAAGGCTCGCGGCAAGGCGCGCCACGTCGGCGGCGACATCGTTGATCCGCTCGCGCAGCAGCGCGTTCTCGACGCGCTCGCTTGACCAGGCGGCTTCGGCGTCCTGTTTCAGCGAGGCCGCTTCCTGTTGCAGCCGTTCGCGGTCGTCGCGCACCTGCGAGAGCGCGCCTTCCAGCATGGATTTTTCCGCTTTCAGGTTTTCGATCATCGCCGTGTAGGAGCGGGCGGCGTTTTCGATTTCGCGGTGGGCGGCCATCGCTTCGGCGCGGCTGCGGTCGGATTCGGCGCGGGTGGCGGCCAAAGTGCGGTCGCGTTCGGCTGCGATCTGGGCCTGGCGGTTCGCTTCCGCTTCAAGATTCTGGACATTGGTGGCGAACGCTTCGGCTTCGCGCTTGCTGTTGGTGAGCTTCAGCTCGGTTTCGACAAGCTGCTTCGTCAGGTTTTCGACCTTTTCCTTTTCGGCGGCGAGGAAGCGCGCGGTCTGTTCGGCTTGCGTGCGTTCCTCGGCGAGCTTCTGCTCGGTCGCGGAAACTTCGCGTTCAAGACCGGAAATCTTGCTCTTCAGGGATTCGCACTGGGTTTCCAGTGCGATGAGCTGAACCTTCTGGCTGTCGGACTCCGAAGTCTTGTCGGCGAAATTGCGCTCGAGTTTCGACAGATCGCTCGCCCGCACCGCGAGTTCGCTCTCCGCATCCTGAAGCGCCTTCGACTTGACCGAGAGTTCTTCTTCTGTCGAGCGCAGCCGCGCGCGCAGATTCTGTTCCTGCGCCTCAAGCGCCGTTACGCCCGCGGACTTTTCCTCCACTTCGTTTTTCAGGAGGCGGACGGATTCGCTCTTGCGGCCGATTTCCGCGAGCTGTTCCGTGGTCTTGAGTTTCAGTTGTTCGACGCTGGTTTCCAGCCGGCGGGTGGACATCGCGAATTCGGCGCGAAGCTGGTCCTTGTCCGCCTGGATTTCAGCCATCGATACGGGGATGGCGCCTTCGATTCTCCGCGTCGTCAGCCGTACCGCGCGATGCCAGACGGCGGAGAGAAGAACCAGACCAATCAGGCTCGCGGCAAGGAAGCCGAGAGCGAAAAACATGATTGCTTCGATCACGCTACGCGCCTCACATACATGGCCGGACAGCCACTCTATTCATTGCACGGCGGAGGATAGATTTCCACCGTGACAGGCGGTTAACCTAACCGGCAGCGCCGCCCGGATAAGGGGCGGCGCGGGTATTGTCGCGGGAACTGGGCGTTCTTTAGAACGGGTTCCAGGTCTGTTTCGGCGTAAACTTCAGATATCCGATATTCGCGCCGAGCCGGAAACCGATCCCGGAACGGATCGGGACGACCACAATTCCATCCGATGTCAGCGCTGTCATGCCGAGACCGCCGACCAGATAGGCCGAGCCGGAAATGCCCCCGAAACGGCTGTAAATGTTGTTCACGTCGCGCAGGCTATAGACCAGCATCATGGTGCGGGCGCCGTCGCCGCCAAGATCGAAACCGAGGCTCGGTCCCTGCCAGTAAACTTTCATGTCGCCGGCATTGCGCGTGTAGAGCACGCCCTCGCCGTAGCGGAGTCCGACGGTCATCGCGCCGGAGGCTTCTTCACCCAGGATATAGCCATTCGGCTGTCCCCACTGGCTCGCCGCCTTCTCGATGAGAAGCGCCAGGTCGCGGGAGACGCCGCCGAAAAAGCGATGGCCGGCATCGACCAGTTCGTTGGAGGAAAATTGCTCAGGCCGTCCACCCCCCGGTCCCTGGGCGGCGGTCGGGGTGAGGCACGCGCCGAGCACGGCGGCGGCCAGCAAAATCGCGCGGAATGGCGCCATGGGAATCTCCGGAAGGTCCATCGGTTAGAATCGAGGAACGCCAACCCCGCCAATGTCGGCGCGGATGGTTTGCGAATGGTTAACAAAATGGAAATCGCGGACTTCCACACATGATCCCCGAAAAGTGTCCACGGTTTTCGGAATAAGGATCATGCCCAGGAATAGGCCAAAATAGCGGCCTTAACGGCGTGAATACTCCGATCCTCTAGTTTTAGGGCCATGCTTCCAGAAAATTTGTCTCCTGGCGCAAGGCGCACAGCAATCGCGGCGTTTCTTCTGCTGATCGCGGCCGCGCTTGTGATGCCCTTTCAGGCGCGGTCCGCCGTCACCACCGAATTGATGATTTCCGACCGCCATTCGGGTCTGGCGCTGTTCGGTTATGACCCGGTGTCCTATTACATCGACCAGGCCGCATATGCCGGTTCCGCCAATTTTGAAATGACGCTCGGCGGGCTCACCTGGCGCTTCCGCAGCGAGGCGAACCGGGCCGCATTCCGCGCGCAGCCCGGTTCCTACATTCCGAAGTTCGGCGGCTACGATCTGCTGGGCGTGATCCGCGGCGTGCCGGTGGCGGGCCATCCCACGGTGTTCGCGGTTTATCGGGATGAACTGTTTCTGTTCACGAACGCGGAAAGCCGCGAAGAATTTCTGCAAAGGCCGGAGCCCCTGCTTCAGGCGGCGAGGACCGCCTGGCCCGCTGTCCGGCGCACGCTCGTTCCCTGAGCGTCAGCGCGCGACCAGAAACTGAAACGCGCCGCGCGCGACAAAACCATCCACCTTAAAATTCGACTCCGGCTTGCCGTACACGATTTCGCCGCCGTCAGGCGAGCGCACGGAGCCGCCGGCGCAGTTCAAAATTGCATGACCGGCGGCGATGTCCCATTCGTTGATGGTGGCGAGCCGCACATAAATATCCGCGGCACCTTCTGCAAGGCGGGCGAATTTCAGCGACGATCCGAGCTTCACGCGCTCGCTTACCGGGAACGTGCCGAGCATCGCCTCGCTCTTCGGATCGGGATGCGAACGGCTCACGGTCGCCGTGAGCAGCGCCGGCTGTGACCTCACCTGAATCGGCACGGCGCGTACGGGGTCGAATTCGGCGCCCGCATCGACAATGCTTTTGAATGCCTTGCCGTTATGCGCGAAATACATTTCGCTGAGAGCGGGCGCGTAGATTACGCCGAACAGCGGCTTGCCCTCGGAAATGATTCCGATGTTCACGGTGTATTCGGAGCGTCCCTCAAGCAATTCGCGGGTGCCATCCACGGGATCGACCAGCACATAGAGCGTGTCGCTTTTTGGCGCTTCGCCGCGCGAGGACAATTCCTCGGCGATTACGGGCACGCCCGGCATCAATGCGGCGAGTCCTTCCAGCAGGATCAGTTCGGCCGCTTCGTCGGCCGCCGTCACGGGACTGCGGTCATTCTTTAGGCGGCGCTCCAGCCCTTTCTTGGTCAGTTGAAGAATGCGGGCGCCGGCCTTGCTCGCCAGCGTAACAAGCGGACCAACCAGCCGCGAGGCTTCCCCGGAGTCGAGCGTGCGCTGGCTGGAAGTCATTGTCCGTGTTGTCCTGATTCCGCCGGGCGGTGTATCACACGCCACCGACTCGGCTAAGCGGTGATTCGATCAGGCAGGGCGAACGGACATGACATCACCAAACGATATTGCGTCCCTCGATCTCGTGGCGCTCGTCTGTTCCCGAGTCTGTCACGACCTCATCAGTCCCATGAGCGCGATTTCCAACGGCCTCGAATTGCTCGAGGACGAAAAAGACGAGTCGATGAAGAAAGAAGCGCTCGATCTGGTGCGAAAGAGCGCCCGCTCAGCCTCGGCCAAGCTGCAATTCTGCCGGCTGGCTTTCGGGGCGGCCGGTTCCTCCGGCGCGCAAATCGACCTCGGTGACGCCGAAGGCGTGGCGAAAGGCATCTTGCAGGATGAGAAGGCGAGCATCGAATGGAGCCTGCCGCGCGCCTTGTTGCCGAAGAACCGGGTCAAACTCCTGCTCAATCTGGTCCTGGTGGCCGTCAGCACCATTCCAAGAGGCGGCAAGGTGAAGGTGGAGCCGGTCGGGGAGGGTGAATCGATGGGCTTCAGGCTCACCTCGTCCGGGCCGGGTGCCAAAATACCGCCCGCCACGCCCGGGCTGCTGGAAGGCGCCTCGGATGGTCTCGATGCCCACCATATCCAGCCCTATTACGCGGGGATGCTGGCCCGCAGCGCAGGCCTGAAGCTGACCCTCACCCCGGGCGCTGACTCGGTGGTCATAAACGCTGCTTAAAGCCTTGATTTAAGCGGCTTACGCGCGCCGAAAACGCCATTTGTTTTAATCAATCTTAACCCTCCCGGCCCCACACTCGGGCTTCGACCTGAACAGGCTTTGGACAAGGCCCGGCGAAGCCATGAACGACCTTTTGCAGGACTTCCTGACCGAGACTCATGAGAGCCTCGACGTGGTTGACGTCGAGCTTGTGCGTTTTGAGAAGGAGCCCAACAACGAGAAAATTCTCGGCAACATTTTTCGCCTCGTCCATACGATCAAAGGCACCTGCGGATTTCTCGGCCTGCCGCGCCTCGAGGCGCTGACCCACGCCGCCGAAACCGTGATGGGTAAATTCCGCGATGGCATGCCGGTCACCGGCGAGGCCGTGACGCTCATTTTGGAGACCATCGACCGCATCAAGGAAATTCTGGCCGTACTTGAGGCGAGCCAGAATGAACCGGATGGTAGCGATGACGATCTGATTTCCAAACTCGAAAAAACCTCCCTTTCCGCCGGCAAGCCCGCCGCGGCTCCCCAGCCGACGGGAGAAACTGTCGGCACGCTGGTCGAACAGACGCTTGAGCGCCCGCTGCGCCCGGGTGAAGTTTCGCTCGACGATCTGGAGCGCGCCTTCCGCGAAACCGTGCGCGAAGCCAAACCGGAGGCTCCCGCGGCTCCTGTGGATGCGCAGCAGACTGTGGGAACGATTGCCCCGCAGATTCTGGAACGCCCGCTGAAGCCGGGCGAAGTCTCGCTCGACGACCTCGAGCGCGCGTTCCGCGAAACCCCGGGACCGGAAAAGAAGGCAGCCGCATCCGCGCAGCCTGTGAACCGTTCCAGCAAAGATCGCCGCGAGGATGAGCGCCGTGACGACGAGCGCCGCGAAAGCGACCAGACGAGCGTGAAGAACCAGACGCTGCGCGTGCAGGTCGATACGCTTGAGCTGCTGATGACGATGGTTTCGGAGCTGGTGCTGACACGCAACCAGTTGATTGAAGTCACGCGCAACAGCGAGAACAACGATCTGAAGGGGCCGTTCCAGCGGCTCTCCAACATCACCGGCGAGTTGCAGGACGGCGTCATGAAGACCCGGATGCAGCCGATCGGAAATGCCTGGGCGAAGCTGCCGCGCGTCGTGCGCGATCTCTCGAGTGAACTCGCCAAGAAGATCAATCTCGTGATGCAGGGCGAGGAGACGGAACTGGACCGTCAGCTCCTCGAACTCATCAAGGACCCGCTCACGCATATGGTCCGCAACTCGGCGGACCACGGCATTGAAGATACAGCCGGCCGCAAGCAGGCTGGCAAGCCGGAAGAAGGCACGATCCGCCTCGCCGCCTATCACGAGGGCGGCCATATCATCGTGGAAATTTCGGATGATGGCCGCGGCCTCGACACCAGCCGCATCCGCGAGAAGGCGATTCGCCTCGGCCTGATCCTGGACAGCGACAAGCTTTCGGATTCGCAGCTTCAGAAATTCATTTTCGCGCCGGGCTTCTCCACGGCGGCGAAAGTCACCAGCGTTTCCGGCCGCGGCGTCGGCATGGACGTGGTGAAGACGAATATCGATCAGATCGGCGGCACCATCGATCTGAAGAGCGTGCAGGGCAAAGGCACCACGTTCAAGATCAAGATCCCGCTCACGCTCGCGATTGTGAACGCGCTGATCGTGGAGTCGGACTCCGAACGCTTCGCCATTCCGCAGATCGCGGTCGTGGAGCTTGTCCATATCGACAAGGATTCCGAGCACAAGATCGAGCGGCTGAAAGACTCGTCCGTACTCCGCCTGCGCGACAAGTTGCTGCCGCTCATCGATCTGCGTTCGCTGCTGAAACTGCGCCCGCTTGAAACCGAAGCCGCCGAACTCTTCGTCGTCGTGATGCAGGTCGGCAGCCGCATGTTTGGCATCGTCGTCGATCAGGTCTTCCACACGGAAGAAATCGTGGTGAAGCCGATGTCGCAGATGCTGCGCGGCATCCAGCAGTTCTCCGGCAAGACCATTCTCGGCGACGGTTCGGTCATCATCATTCTCGACCCGAACGGCATTGCGTCCTCGATCGGCACCACGCAGGAAAACGCAGTCGCGCAGGAAATGAACGACAACGTCGGCACCGAAGGCACCCACCAGAAAATCTCCCTGCTCGTGTTCCGCGCGGGCGCGGGCGAGATCAAGGCGGTGCCGCTGTCGCTCATCACGCGGCTTGAAGAGATCGACGCCACCAAGATCGAATTCTCCAACGGCAAGCACATGGTGCAGTACCGCGGCGGCCTGATGCCGCTCCTGCCCGTGCGTGAAGGAATCCCGGCCAAGAAGGAAGGCACGCAGGCGCTCCTCGTCTTCATCGAAAAAGAGCGCTCGATGGGAATCATGGTCGATGAGATCGTGGACATCGTCGAGGACACGCTGGAAATTGAGATCGCCGGAAAAATTCCGGGCGTGCTTGGATCGGCCATCATCGCGGGCCGCGCGACCGACATTCTCGATGTCGGCCACTATCTGCCGCTCGCCTTCGAGGACTGGCTGCACCGCGTGGATTCGAATGCCTCCGGCACGCGCCGCATCCTGTTCGTGGACGACTCCGTGTTCTTCCGCAACATGCTGACGCCGGTGCTGAATTCCGCCGGCTACGTGGTGAAGGCCGCTTCCGGCGGTGCCGAAGCGCTGGCCATTCTGGAACGCGACATCGATTTCGATTTCATCATTTCGGACATCGAGATGCCGGGCATGACCGGCTTCGAGCTTGCGGAAAAACTGCGCGCCAATACGCGCACCTCGCAGCTCATGCTGATCGCGCTTTCATCGCTCAATTCGCCAGGCCGCGTCGATCGCGGCAAGCAGGCCGGTTTCCATCATTTCGTCGCGAAATTCGACCGCGGCGGGCTGATCGCGCTCCTGAAGCAGAGCGAAGCCCGTTACTCGGAGGCGGCGTAAGTCATGAGCGCGCATGAACACGAAATCGAATACGTGACCGCCACCATCGGCGACCAGTTGTTCGGACTACCGATCAACCGGGTGCTGGATGTGTTTGCCGTGGAGCGCATGACGCGCGTGCCGCTGGCACCGCCGGAAATCGCGGGCGTGCTCAATCTGCGCGGCCGCGTGATTACCGCGATCGACATGCGCCGCCGTCTTTCCGTCGTTGCTGAAAACACCGGCGGGAAAATGATGGCGATCGGAATCGATCATCGCGGCGAACATTACGGATTGATCGTCGATGCCATCGGCGAAGTGCTGAAGCTGCCCGCCGCGGGCCGCGAACAGAATCCGATGAATCTTGACAAGTGCTGGGCCGCCGTTTCCGACGGCGTCCAGAAACTGGAAGACCGGTTGCTCGTGATCTTGAACGTGGACCGGATTCTCGAACTGCAACCGAAGACTTTAGCTGCTTGAAGAGTGTAGAGGGAGTTCTGCTATGAAGCGTTGTCTCATCATCGATGACTCGAGTGTCATCCGGAAGGTTGCGCGCCGCATCCTCGAAGGATTCGGATTCGCAATCACGGAGGCGTCCGACGGACGCCAGGCGCTCGATGCCTGCATGAAGGAAATGCCGGACGCGATCCTGCTCGACTGGAACATGCCCGTCATGGACGGTTACGAGTTCCTGCGCGCGCTTCGTGCCATGCCCGGCGGTGACCGCCCGAAAGTCGTGTTCTGCACCACCGAGAACGATCTCGCACACATCGCCCGCGCGATGCATGCGGGTGCCGACGAATACATCATGAAGCCCTTCGACAAGGAAATCGTCGAAGCGAAGTTTCAGGAAGTCGGCCTGATCTGAGCTTCCGGATTATCCGGAAGCTGGTGTGTAGTTCGTATTGAGTGGTCTTGAGTTCATGTCGCAGGCACTTTCAGTCCCCGTCCAAAAACCGGATACCGCGATCCGCGTGATGATCGTGGACGACTCCGTCGTCTTCCGCGGCCTCGTGGCCCGCTGGGTCGGCGATGAGCCGGATATGTCCGTGGTCGCAACCCATCGCAACGGCTTTGAAGCGGTGGAAAACCTCATGCGCGCCAATCCGGACATCGTGGTTCTCGACATCGAGATGCCGGTGCTCGACGGGCTTGCGACGCTCCCGCTTCTGTTCGCGAAAAAACCCGATGTGGTGGTGCTGATCGCCTCCACGCTGACGCGGAGAAACGCGGAAGTCGGCATGAAGGCGCTGACGCTCGGCGCCGCCGATTATCTGCAAAAGCCCGAAAGCAACCGTGAGGCCAGCACTTCGCCGAGTTTCCGCAACGACATCGTCGGGAAAATCCGTCATCTCGGACGGCGCATCGCCAATAAAAAAATCGTATCCCGGCCCGTGCAACGGCCGGTGGAGGCAGTAGCGGCCGATGCCGCGCCTTCCATTTCGCTACGCGCTTTCTCCAATTTCAAGCCGCGCGCATTGCTGATCGGCAGTTCGACCGGCGGACCGCAAGCCTTGCAGACCTTGATGAAGGGTCTGGCGCCCGCGCTGCTGCATGTGCCGGTGCTGATTACGCAGCATATGCCGCCCACCTTCACGACCATTCTGGCCGAGCATATCGCGCGCGCCTCGGGACGCCCCGCGCATGAAGCGGCGCATGGCGAGCGCATTGTGGCCGGCACGATTTATGTCGCCCCTGGCGGCAAGCATATGCGCGTGGAGCGCAAGGGCGATCACTTTGAAACGGTGCTCGACGACAGCGCGCCGGTGCATTTTTGCAAGCCCGCCGTCGATCCGCTGTTCGCGAGCGCCGCCGCCGCTTTCGGCACGGGAACGCTCGCGCTGATCCTGACCGGCATGGGCGTCGATGGCTCCGATGGAGCGAAGGATATTGTCGCCGCTGGCGGCAGCATTATTGCGCAAGACGAAGCGACGAGCGTGGTGTGGGGGATGCCAGGCACGGCCGTGGAGGCGGGCGTCTGTTCGGCGGTATTGCCGATCGGAGAAATCGCGCCGCAGGTGGTCAAGCTAGTGAATGGGGGAAGCACGTGAGTCCGCAAGAGTATGAGTATCTGTGCAAGCTGCTGAAAGAACGTTCCGGCCTCGTCCTGGCCGCGGACAAACAGTATCTCGTGGAAAGCCGGCTGCTGCCGGTCGCCCGCAAGATCGGCTGTGAAACGGTGGAAGCGCTGGTGGCGAAGCTGCGCGCGCTGGGATCGGATGCGCTGAAGGCGGAAGTCACCGAAGCGATGATGATCAACGAGTCGTTCTTCTTCCGCGACAAGATTCCCTATGACCGTTTCCGCGACACCATCATTCCGGACATGATGCAGAAGCGCGCGGCGCAGCGCCGCCTGCGCATCTGGTCGGCGGCCTGCTCGACCGGGCAGGAACCTTATTCGCTGGCGATGATGCTCGACGGATTCTCGACGCTCGCCGGCTGGCAGTTCGACATTATCGCGACCGACATTTCCAACGAAGTGCTCGACAAGGCGCGGGCCGGTTCCTACAGCCAGTTCGAAGTCCAGCGTGGCCTGCCGATCTCGCTCCTGATGCAGCATTTCGAACAGGTCGGCGACCAGTGGCGCATCTCCGCGAAAATCCGGAAGATGGTGCAATTCCGCCAGCTCAATCTGCTGACGGATTTTTCCATTCTCGGCCAGTTCGACGTCATCTTCTGCCGCAACGTGCTGATCTATTTCGATCAGCCGACCAAGATGGATGTGCTCACGCGCATCAAGGGTCGCCTCGCGCATGACGGATATTTTGTGCTCGGTGCCGCCGAGACGGTCGTCGGCGTAAGCGACCTGTTCGCGCCGATCCCGGACAAGCGCGGTCTCTACAAGCCGACCGAGAAGCGCGAAGCCCCGAAACTTGCCGCCGTTGGCGGACAGCGGGTCGTCGCCTGATCCGTCTCGTCACATTCGGTTGATCGGCATCATCCATCCGGCCTGAGCGCGGAAACCGGATGCGCTGGGCATAAGTCCGCCTTGCGCTTTCAGCCGCTGTTTTTCATTGTCTTGGCGGGCGGCATCCATAACCCTTTGGAACGTTGAAATGTCGGGACAGGCGAAAACAATTTTTCTGGGTGCGATGTTCGCACTCGCTACTGTTGCAATGGCACAGGCCCAGCATTCCGGTCACGGCTCGCCCAGCACGCCTGCCGGCGCGGAAACTCCCGCAAGCAAGGAGCTGAACGCGGCCAATGAAAAAATGCACAAGGACATGGCGATCAAGTTTTCCGGCGATGCCGACGCGGATTTCATAAACGGCATGATCCCGCATCATCAGGGTGCCGTGGACATGGCCAGGGTCGTGCTCAAATACGGCAAGGATCCAGAGGTCAAAAAGCTCGCGGAAGAGGTTATCAGGACTCAGGAAGCCGAAATTTCCTTCATGCGCGGCTGGCTGAAAAAGAACGGAAAATAAAACCGCAGACGAGCCATGCTCTCAGGGCATTGCTCCGCCGCATTTGATCTGCTTATTGGCTCGCCCGAATCCCTCATTCGCAAAGCCGATGAATCCAGTCATTTCCATTGCCAATCTCTCCAAGACCTATGCCACCGGTTTCGATGCGCTGAAGCGTGTCGATCTGGAAATCCGGCACGGGGAGATTTTCGCGCTGCTCGGGCCGAATGGCGCGGGCAAGACCACGCTTATCAGCATCATCTGCGGCATTGTGAATCCGAGCGGCGGCAAAGTCACCATCGACGGCCACGACATCATCGACGACTACAAGGCGGCCCGCTCGATGATCGGCCTGGTGCCGCAGGAATTGACCACGGACGCATTTGAAAGTGTTTGGGGAACCGTCAGCTTCAGCCGCGGCCTGTTCGGCAAGCCGAAAAATCCCGCGCATATCGAAAAAGTGCTGAAAGAATTGACGTTATGGGACAAGAAGGACGCGAAGATCATGACGCTGTCCGGCGGCATGAAACGCCGGGTCATGATCGCAAAGGCGCTGTCCCACGAGCCGCAAATTCTGTTTCTCGACGAGCCGACCGCCGGCGTGGACGTGGAACTGCGCAAGGACATGTGGAACATCGTGCGGGCGCTGCGCGCTTCCGGCGTCACCATCATTCTCACGACGCATTATATCGAAGAAGCCGAGGAGATGGCCGACCGTATCGGGGTCATCAACAAGGGCGAATTGATTCTGGTCGAGGAAAAGCGCGCGCTGATGCAGAAGCTCGGCAAGAAAAAACTGTCGCTGCATCTCCAGCAGAAAATGGATTCGATTCCGGCCGCGCTCGCGAATTATGGATTGGCGCTTTCGGGCGACGGCCTCGATCTCACTTATACCTACGACACGCAGGTTGATCGCAAGGGTATCACCGCATTGCTTGGCGATCTGAACAACCTCAACATCCGTTTTAAGGATTTGCAGACCAGCCAAAGCTCGCTGGAGGATATTTTCGTCGATCTCGTGAGGCGTGAGCAATGAACTGGCGCGCGGTAGGAGCCATCTACAAGTTTGAAATGTCCCGCACGCTGCGCACGCTCTGGCAGAGCATTGTCTCGCCGGTGATTTCCACCTCGCTTTATTTTGTCGTGTTCGGCGCGGCGATCGGCTCGCGCATCACCGAGATCGACGGTGTGAGCTACGGCGCCTTCATCGTGCCGGGCCTGATCATGCTGACGCTGCTCACCCAGAGCGTGATGAACGCATCGTTCGGCATTTATTTTCCGCGCTTCACCGGCACGATCTATGAGCTGCTGTCCGCGCCGGTGTCCTTTTACGAAGCGATGCTCGGCTATGTCGGTGCGGCGGCAACGAAGTCGATCATTCTCGGCCTGCTTATTCTCATCACCGCGCATTTCTTCGTGCCGATCACGATTCTGCATCCGTTCTGGATGATCGCATTCCTGCTGCTGACGGCGATCACCTTCAGCCTGCTCGGCTTCATCATCGGCATCTGGGCCGATGGTTTCGAGCAGTTGCAGGTGGTGCCGCTGCTCATCATCACGCCGCTGACATTTCTCGGCGGCAGTTTCTATTCGCTCTCCGTGCTGCCGCCGTTCTGGCAGACGGTGACCTTGTTCAACCCGGTTGTGTATCTGGTCAGCGGCTTCCGCTGGAGTTTTTACGGCATCGCGGATGTGGCCGTCGGCATCAGCCTCGGCATGACATTCCTGTTTCTGGTGGTTTGCCTGGTGGTCATCTGGTGGATTTTCCGGACTGGCTACCGGCTGAAGAACTGATCCGCTTCAACTATCTGTGTAGCTTTCCGATCTCCGCCGGCGTTGGCTGGTGGCTTGCGTATGCTCTAGGATATTTGCACAGCGGCCGGAGAAAGCGCCGAAAGAGCGCGCCGGCCGCCAAATGCATCTTAGGGAGACGCCAAAGTGATCCGTATTTTTCGTCCGTCTGTACTCGCCATGTTGCTGTCGTTCGCCTTTCTCAGCGGCGCATCGGCGCAAGACTATCCAAGCCGCACCGTGAAGCTCGTCGTGCCGTATCCGGCCGGCGGCGCCACCGACATTCTCGGCCGCCTGATCTGCCAGTGGTTGCAGGAGCGCACCGGCCAGACTTTCATCGTCGAGAACAAGCCGGGAGCCGGCAACAATCTCGGCACCGAGCAGGTCGTGAATTCGCCGGCGGACGGCTACACCATGCTGCTCGTGAACCCGGCGCACGGCATCAACGCCACGCTCTATCAGAACCTGAATTTCAATTTCATCCGCGACATCGCGCCGGTTGCGGGCCTGATCCGCGTGCCGAACGTGATGGTCGTGCATCCCTCGGTGCCGGCCAAGTCCGTGGCAGAGTTCATTGAGTGGGCGAAGGGCAACCCCGGAAAAGTGAACATGGCGTCGTCCGGCTCCGGCACTTCGATCCATCTCTCCGGTGAACTCTTCAAGACGATGACCGGCGTGAATATGGTGCATGTGCCGTATCGCGGCTCGGCGCCGGCGCTCACCGATCTCCTCGGGGGGCAGGTGCAGGTGATGTTCGACAACCTTCCGGCCTCCATCGGCTACATCAAGGAAGGCCGCCTGCGTCCGCTCGGCGTCACCACCGCCTCGCGCAACGACGCGTTGCCGGAGGTGCCGACGGTCGGCGACACGGTGAAGGGCTATGAAGCGAGCGCCTGGTTCGGCCTCGGCATGCCAAAAGGCTCACCGCAGGCCGCCATCGACCGCATCAACAAGGAAGTGACCGCGGCACTCGCCGATCCGAAATTCCTCGCCCGCATGAAGGAAATGGGCGGCGTGCCGATCGGCGGCAGCCCGGCGGATTTCGGCAAGGTGATCCAAGCCGAGACCGACAAGTGGTCGAAGGTCGTGAAGGACTCCGGCGCGAAGGTCGAATAAGAGTTGCGAAGTGGCGTGAGCGGGCGGACGCACCGTCCGCTCGCGCTGCTTGCGGGTGCGATCTCGCTTGGTTCGCGATAACGCAGAAACCTTTAGGGAAATTCCCGACTTGAGTTAGTCACGTTTCCAACACAGAATCTGTCGAAGCTCGATCCTGAGCGCGATAGCGCGTGCGAACAGAGTGAGGAGGCGTCCATGGGAATTTTAGACGTATTGAACGGAATGATGAACGGTCCGCGCGGCTCGTCGTCGCCGCAGCCCGGCGGTGAGAGCAAAGGCATGTCGCCGATCACGCTCGCGCTGCTGGCACTCCTTGCCTACAAGGCATGGCAGCACATGGGCTCCGGCAGCCAGACCGCGCCGGAAACCGGCTCTCCGTTTCCGCTTCCAAAACCGGGCGAGACGACCGCGAATAGCGGCGGTGGTCTTGGCGACCTGCTGGGTCAGGTGCTCGGCGGCGGCAAAGGCGGGACGGCGGCAAACAGCGGCGGTGTGGGCGATTTGCTGGGCGGGCTTTTGGGCGGCGCGGCCGCGGGCAGCGTGCTGAACGGCGGCCTCGGCGAATTGCTCAAGCAGTTTCAGAAGAGCGGTCAGGGCCAGGTCGCCGACTCCTGGGTCGGCACCGGCAAGAACGAGCAGATCGCGCCGCGCGAAATCGAGAAGACGCTCGGCAGCGACATACTTGATGCGCTCGTGCGGCAGACCGGCGCGTCAAAGAGTGAAGTGCTTGCCGATCTGAGCAAGAACCTGCCGGGTTTGATCGACACGCTGACGCCGAACGGCAAGCTGCCGACCGACAAGGAATTCTCACGTTTTCTGTAATCCGCAACCGGCTGGAGGCGCGAACAAATGGGCATTCTCTGGATTGTTATCATCGGTTTTATCGCGGGTCTGATTGCGCGCTGGCTCTCGCCGGGGCCGAATACGCCCGGCGGATTCATACTGACCGCCGGTCTAGGTATTGCCGGCGCTTTCCTGATGACGTTCATCGGGCAGTCGGTCGGCTGGTACAGTCCCAATCAGGGTGCTGGATTGGTCGGAGCCACGCTCGGCGCATTCGCGGTATTGTTCATCTGGAATCGCCTGGTGGCGAGCGGCACGATTCGCGACCCGGGAAATTCCTGATCCGGCGGCGTTTAAACCGTCATGCCCGGCCCCGCGCCGGGCATGACGCATTCAGGGCTTTCTGTTTCCCAATTTTTCAACGCGATAGGCACCCTGATTAAGGCGCCCCGGTTCCCCAATACCCGGGTGCGCCGCGGGAATGGACAACCGTAACCAGTTGGTGCGAATCCTCCCGAACTCTGTTATTGCGGCCATGCAAAACAGGCAGCTGGAGCCGGGGCAATCGCCGCACCCATCAAGAGCCCGCGCCGCAACTCCTGACAAACGGATTCAAATTGAAACAAGACAACGCCGCCGTTTTACCCTCCGCTCAGCGCGACACACGAAACTGGCTGCAAGTTCTCGCGCAATATCGTGAACCCGACCATGCCCGCAGTATTTTCGAGATCGTGGTCACCTTAATCCCGCTCGCGGCGTTATGGATGCTCGCCTGGCTGGCGCTGCATTTCGGCTATTGGTGGATTTCCCTGCTGCTCGCGATTCCGGCCGGCGGATTTCTGATGCGGTTGTTCATGATCCAGCACGACTGCGGGCATGGCTCGTTTTTCCGCTCCAAATTCGCGAACGACTGGGTCGGCCGCGTCCTCGGTGTGCTGACGCTGACGCCCTACGATTTCTGGCGCCGCAGCCACGCGAGCCACCACGCCACATCGGGAAATCTCGACCGCCGCGGCATGGGTGACATCGATACGCTCACCGTGCGCGAATATCTTGCGCTGCCGTTTCTGGGCAGGCTGCGCTACCGCCTGTACCGGCATCCCCTCGTCATGTTTGGCATCGGGCCCGCGTATCTGTTTTTCGTGCGCCATCGCCTGCCGGCGGGATTAATGCGCGCCGGCTGGCGGCAATGGCTCAGCACCATGCTCACCAATCTCGCCATCGCGGTGATCATTGCGGCGCTGGTCTGGTTCATCGGGGTTGCGCCGGTTCTCGTTATTCAGGTGCCGGTGATGCTGCTCGCGGCATCGATCGGCGTATGGCTGTTTTACGTGCAGCATCAGTTCGAGGAAACGTATTGGGAGCCGAGCCGGCAATGGAACATGCAGGAAGCGGCGCTGCACGGAAGCTCGCACTACGATCTTCCCACGGTGTTGCGCTGGTTCACCGCCAATATCGGCATCCATCATGTGCATCATCTTTGCAGCCGCATTCCCTATTACCGGCTGCCGAGCGTGCTGCGCGATCATCCTGAACTGAATGAAGTCAGCCGCCTTACCATCAGGGAAAGCTTCCGCTGCGTGCGCTTCGTGCTGTGGGACGAAGACCGGCGGCGGCTTGTTTCGTTCCGCGAACTGCGGGCGGAGCCTGCTGGCGCGTGATTGCTACAAATTTCAAAACAAAAACCCCGCCTCGTGGCGGGGTTTTTATTTATTGACGAGGAACCTATATTTCGATATTCGTAGAAATATGGAAAAGATAGACGCCGTAGAAGCACTGGCCGCGTTGGCGCAGGAAAATCGCTTGGATGCCTACCGGCTTCTCGTCGAGGCAGGCCCGCAAGGAATGGCCGCGGGCGAAATCGCGGCGAAGCTGAAAGTACCGCCGAATACGCTGACCTTTCACTTTGACCGTCTACGTCACGCGGCTCTGGTAACGGTGCGGCGTGAAGGCCGTTCGATGATTTATGCGGCCCGCTTCGACACGATGAACGATTTGCTTGGCTATCTCACGCAGAACTGTTGCGGGGGCGAAAAATCCTGTGCGTCTGCCAAAAGCTCCAAACGTCAAAAGGTGTCGTCATGAATCAGTCAGCAGGTTTGCCCGTCGCGGTAATTGGCGCTGGCCCTGTAGGCCTTGCCTCTGCGTCCCATCTGATTGAACGTGGGTTGCCGGTAAGAATTTACGAAGCTGGTGAGTCCGTTGCGTCCTCCGTCCGTGCTTGGCGGCATGTTCGGCTGTTCTCGCCGTGGCAGTTCAATACGGACAGTGCGGCAGTTGCCTTGCTCCGCGAAGCCGGCTGGCAGACACCGCCGGTAGACGTGTTGCCGACAGGCCGGGAATTGATTGATGCCTATCTGGATCCGCTTGCCCGCACGCCACAGATTGCGGCCGCGCTGCAAACGAAGACGCGCGTTCGCGCGGTCACAAGAAGGGGTATGGACAAGGTCGTTTCCCGAGATCGTGAGCAGCGCCCGTTCGCACTGACCGTCTCGAACGGTTCAGGGACGCGAGTGGATTTCGCCCGCGCCGTGATTGACGCTTCGGGAACATGGGAAACACCGAACCCGTTGGGGGCTTCTGGCGTTTCTGCTGTCGGCGAATCCGATTTTACAAACCGGATTGTGTACGGAATTCCCGATGTTCTCGGGAAGGATCGTGCCGCTTATCTTGGCAAGCGCGTCCTTGTCATTGGCGGGGGTCATTCCGCCGCGAATGTATTGCTGGACCTTGCTCAGCTAATGCAGACCGATGCTCATACGAAGATTATTTGGGCCGTCCGAAGCTCGAATCTCAATCGCATATTCGGCGGCGGTGCCGCAGACCAGCTTCCGGCACGCGGAAAACTCGGAAGCGATCTGAAGCTGCTGACGGAAAGTGGAAGGCTGCGGCTGGTTCTGGGCTTTTCCGCTGAGAGCATCGAATCCCGCGATGATGGCCTCTCGGTCGGCGGACGCAACAATTCGCTCGGCCAGCTTACGCTTGATGCCGTAGACCGGATTGTCGTCGCAACCGGCTTCCGCCCTGATCTTTCCATCACTCGCGAATTGCGCCTCGACCTGGACTCGTGGCTCGAATGCCCACGTATTCTTGGGCCGATGATTGACCCGAATCTTCATTCTTGCGGAACGATCCGGCCGCACGGCTACAAAGAACTCTCGCACCCTGAGCCGGGCTACTTCGCTGTTGGCATGAAGAGCTATGGCCGTGCGCCAACATTCTTGATGGCGACGGGATACGAACAGGCCCGTTCCGTCGTCGCACATATCGCGGGCGATCAGAAAGCCGCCAACGATGTGCGATTGGTACTGCCGGAATCCGGTGTGTGTTCGACGGATATTCTGGCGGACCAGCCGGTCGCGTGTTGTTCGGCGGACGCTGCCGCCAAGGCCGAAGGTAAGAAAGGTTGCGGCTGTGGCTAAGCCTTTCAATGTCCTGTTTCTGTGCACGCATAATTCGGCGCGCTCCGTCATCGCGGAAGCGATATTGAACAAGATCGGGGGTTCTAAATTCCGTGCCTACAGCGCGGGAAGTCAGCCGAAGGGCCAGGTAAATCCGAATACGCTGAAATTGCTCAAAGCGTTGGGCTACGACACGCCGCAATTCACTTCGAAGTCATGGAATGAGTTTGCGAAACCCGGTGCCCCCGAATTCGATTTTATCTTCACGGTTTGCGACGATGCGGCCGGTGAAGCGTGCCCTGTCTGGCCGGGCAAGCCCGCAACCGCGCATTGGGGGATTGCCGATCCAGCAGCCGTGACCGGTTCCGAAATTGAAGTCGCCCGGGCATTTCAGGAAGCGTACAGGCTTTTGTCGAACCGAATTGAACTGTTCGCTGCGCTCCCGATCCGCTCGCTTGATGAACTGACGTTGAAAGCGAAATTGCAAGACATTGGCCGCAGCGAAGGCGCCTCATCGAAAGCAAAGGGCCAATGAATCTTGTTCGCCGGGTCGCGGCGGAATTCGTAGGAACAGCATTTCTTCTCGCTGCGATCACTGGCTCCGGCATCATGGCGGAACGCCTATCCGGCGGGAATGTTGCGTTGGCGCTTCTGTGCAATTCTATTGCGACCGGCGCGGCTTTGACCGTCCTGATTAACGTATTCCTTCCGATTTCGAGCGCGCACTTCAATCCGCTCGTCAGCGCGGTTCAATTCTTTCGTTCCGAGATTTTGGTTGGCGCAGCCACCGCATACATCGCTGCCCAGTTCACAGGGGCCATGATAGGTGTATGGATTACCCACGCGATGTTTGAATTGCCCGTGTTTCAGCTTTCCGTAACAATCCGGACGGGTACAGGGCAATGGCTGGCGGAAGTAGTTGCAACGTTCGGTCTCGTTCTGATCGTATTGTTAGCCGCTCGTGAGAAGCTGGCAGAAAGCATCGGCCTTTATGTCGCCGCTGCGTATTGGTTCACCGCGTCAACTTCTTTCGCAAATCCTGCCGTTACCGCTGCCCGGTCGCTTTCGGATACTTTCGTGGGCATTGCGCCTCAAAACGCGATTGCATTTGCGGCCGCTGAGATGCTGGGAGCGTCAATCGCAGTTGCACTAGGCGGTTGGATTTTGCGAAGCAAATAAGAAATTCTGTTTGTTGCCCAAATAAAAAGCCCCGCGCTGGGCGGGGCTTTTTATTGTTGAAGCTGAAAATTCAGATCAGGCCGAGATCCGCGTTTCGCCTTCCGCCGGCTCGCGCAGAACATAGCCGCGGCCCCAGACCGTTTCGATGTAGTTACGGCCTTGCGAAGCGTTGGCGAGTTTTTTGCGGAGTTTGCAGATGAAGACGTCGATGATCTTGAGTTCGGGCTCATCCATGCCGCCGTAGAGATG
>CAZUJE010000041.1:0-21155 GCA_964620215.1 uncultured Hyphomicrobiales bacterium | reverse complement strand
TTGGTCGGTAAGATTGCCGCACATCGCGTTGACGGAGTCCGTCAAATCTTTCCATGTACCCGCAACACCCGGGACGATCGCCTGGCCACCGAGTTTTCCGTCGGTGCCGACCTCGCGCGCCACGCGCGTGACTTCCGAAGCGAAAGAGCGCAACTGATCAACCATCGTATTGATGGCTTCCTTTAGCTGGAGAATTTCGCCGCGAACGTCCACGGTAATTTTCTTGGAAAGGTCGCCGTCGGCCACCGCGATCGTCACCTCGGCGATGTTGCGGACTTGCGCGGTCAGGTTGCTCGCCATGGAGTTGACGCTCTCGGTCAAATCCTTCCAAACGCCGCTGACCTCGCGAACCTTTGCTTGACCTCCGAGCTTGCCCTCGGTGCCGACTTCGCGCGCGACGCGTGTTACCTCGGAAGTGAACACATTGAGCTGCTTGATCATTGTGTTCACAATATTGGCGGATTGCAGAAATTCGCCCTTTAGCGGACGCCCATCGACATCGAGAGCAACGGTTTGCAAAAGGTCGCCTTGCGCCACGGCGGAAATGGTTCGAGTTACTTCACGGGTTGGCCAAAGCAGGTCGTCGATCAATGTATTGACTGACGTTTCCATTTCTCCCCAGGAACCGCCCGCAATTCCGATTTTCACTCGGGCGCGGGTCCGCCCTTGCCGACCGACGACCTCCCCTACGTGATCCAGCTGCTGGGCGATGCGCTGGTTAGCGATCACAATTTCATTGAAGGTATCGGCAATCTTTCCCATGATGCCGATCTGATCGCCGGACATACGAACGGAAAAATCTCCCCCTCGCATCGCTTGCATGGCGCGAAGCAATTGCTCCAGCTCGCTATATGCCCGTCCGTTAAGTTTTTGCCCCTTGGATTCTTCTTTTAAGTCCAGTGCCGCATTTACTGCGGCAGCCTCTTTGGTTTTATTTTTTGCAGTGGTTTGAGCGTTGCGCGGCATGGCGACCCCTGAAAGCTATTTTTAGCCTATATTGGAAATAAGCTTGGACTAAGCAGGGTGCGCGAAATCGCCTTCCGCGAAAAAAAAATCGCGAAGAATTGGCGAATTATCGTCTCGAAGCGAAAAATAACCTTCTCCCCGCAGAAACCTGCTTGATTTCAGCCATTTGACAGTTCTGAAGCCAAGGAACCGAAAACCCAAACATCCTAAACGGGAAAAAGTTCCATGGCCTATTCCGGCGAGCAGCTTAGCGGACTGAAGAAGAAAAAAATTAAATATCAATAACTTAGACGACAACTTCTGGTTCTTACCATCAGACGAGAAAGCATCGCCGAAATAATTAGAGCTTGTCGGTGCGCTACCCGACACACTCTAGATCAGACACTCTTCCTGGTACTTCTCCCCAAGCGCTTGCCCCTGCTGGCGCCATCGCGAGGGTGATGCTGCCGCAAAATTTTTTTGCGGGCTGTGATCTACTTATCCGGTATTGGGTCAGTTTGAAGTTGTGGCCGGGATTAACCGAGGTGAGATGACAATGTCGGGTACCGGATAGACAGCTAATGGAACTCTAATAATCTGGTTCCATGAGGGCGGGCAAACCAGAGGGATTGGAAGCAAGAGTCGGCAACGACTCCCTGTCTTGCCCTGCTTGTGGGAATCCGATGGGCATCAGATCGGTTCACACCGATCCCGCGAAGCAGCGCATCGTTTACGTTTGCGAACCGTGCAAACAGGAAAAGACCGTCGAACAACCAACGTAACTGACCTTAAGTATTTCGGAACGGTTCCATTGTACCGTTCATTTTGGAAACGATTTCAGTCATGTGTCATCGTTTCTCTGTGAGAGAGACCGGCACGGTAGCCCCCGCTGCCGGTCTTTTTTTATTCGTACTGATAAGCCTGCTTGATGCCCGTTAGATCGGTTTCGTATTTCTCAATCACGCCAACAATATCGCTCAATCCCAAAGTTTTTCAGTTACGCCCGCAGCATTGGTTAGACGAGTGAACCGGCGCATCTGCATACGCATCGTAAGATTTTGACGCTTAAGCTTCTCCACCAGATAACGGTGACCGCTGGTGAAGCCTGAGCTGGGCATAGCTTGCCCTACGCGGGCAAGCCTGCTCGTGACCGCTGGAGCCAGCCGTCGCAAAGCATAGACCCATCGAGCAACCCTGTTACGGGGAGGCCGGTGACTTCGTTCGGCCTTTATGCCGCTTAGGCGGACCACCACCACATGCCAATGGGCCAGCATGCGGTTTGGCGCAGGTCGGCGCGAGCCGGAGCCTGCTACTAGGCACTCGAAAGTACCCTTCAATGCCGATGCCCTTCGGCCTTTCCACGCCGGTCATGATCCCAGCGATTGTCCCTGTGAGCGGGCTGGCTATGCCCCCGCAGGATCGGTCAACGAAAATACTCCGCAACGCACCGGACTTATTCGACGACCGCTCCCGCGCAGGATCGCGGATTCAGTCGGCGTTGAGCTCTTCCAGTCGCTTGATCAGCAGCGGCAGCACGGTGCGGGTGACAACAATTGTGTTGTCGTCGGTGTATTGCCAGCCGCTCTCATCCCGAATCACAACATCGCCATCCGGGTTCAAGTAAACCGCAAGCGATAGCTGCTTTCGGCTCAGAACTGCTTCGGCATCCCCCGCCGGCGCATCAGCTGACCTATCGAATTTAGCCCGGCTGGAGTGTTTTTTCAGGTTCGGTCGGCTCACGGACGCCGGGAGCAGATTTGGCAACGTGCCGCGTTCCGCACGTTGTGCAGGGGCATCGTGGTGGTAGCGGCGACACTGCGGAGAACAGAACTTCTGACGCTTGCCGCCAGACGAACGCGGGGAAAAGGAGGAGCCACAATGCGAGCATTGCAGTTCCAAAACTTGATCGTCCGGGGCTTCCACGCTATCTGCTTGATCGTCCTGCCCGGACAACTGATCAGTGAATTCTGCCCCGGTATGGTTTGTCCCGACATCGGGGCTTAGTTTTTCTGGTGGAGGCCCTTCATCGGGTTTTGACAGTCGCGAGATTTCGTTTTTTGGTTCAAAGAGCGTTTTTTTAGCGCCTGCATTGTCAAAGTCTTTGATTTCCCTAGAATCTGGCAGTGCGCTAGGGAGCGCCAATTTCCCGATCACATCGGCGCATAGGAAGCACGGTAGTTCAGCCGCGCCGGCGTGCCATCGTTATTGATGATCGCCATCACGAAATTGCCGCGCGGCATGAAAAGCCTGGCTTCCGAACCAATGCCTTCAATGAGGAATTTATACATGGGCTCGCCGGTCATTTTCCGGCCGGCTCCGATCTGCTGGAATTGCGCGGCGGTGATAATGCCGACTGTAAACTGACGGCCCGGCTCCACTTCATAGTCGAGGGTAAAGGATACCGGCTGCGGGATGAAGAGATCGGAATAAGCGCCGTTCTTGCCGATTGTAGTGTTTTGCGCCTGGATGACTTTCGCGCCAGGGCCCAGGGGCGTTTGCGGATCGGCAAATGCCGGCAATCCGAAATTTGCGATTGCGATTGCGGCTGTAAAAATAAAAGCGCGGCGAAAAACTTTTGATGAGCGCCACATGATTGCCCCCCGGCTGAATGGCACTATCGAAGATAGCATTCGAACAACGAGGCTTCGCGTAAAGAAGTGTTTATTTTTTAAATGAGTCCGCCGCTTGACATCATTTGAACTCCAACAAATCATTCCCGCGTTTTGTCACGCCTTGGGGGAGCGGCATGCAGAACAAGCCCGTCATTACGCGCCGCTTTGCCGTGCAGGCATTGAGCACGGCGGGCCTGACGCTTGCTCTCCCCAGGTTTTCCTTCGCCGATCCATTTGAATCACAGCCGCTGCATTAAAAAGCGCGGGTGTTGCGGCAGACAACTCTCGTTGTTCCTGCCGCCGGCTCGCAGCCGGGCGTCTCGGGCGCTGACGTGAACGTTCAGGCGCGCGGCATTTTCGGCATTGATTGGGTGATCGCGGGGAACGACACCGTTACGCTTCTGTTGCTTTCCGAACCGCAGAAAAGTCAGTTGGTAAGCGGCCGTCCGATCGCCGGCGATCCTCTCATGCGGCTTGAAATAGAAGGCCCGGAGACCGCGGGTCACTCGGTGAATGTCATGCGGGGGAATTATTACGTCGCCTTCCTCAACCGCCAGCCGCAAGACGTGCGCTTGTTGTATCGAACCTCACTCGTTCCTTACTGAGAACGTCGAATCCGGAGATTCGCATGTATCCTGGAATTTTCGGTCTGCTAGGTCTGGTTTTTTCGATTTTACTGCTTGCCCCAAAGCCAGTTTCGCTCGCTCAGACATGCGTGGCGCAGGGTGACGGTTCTCGCGGCGGCTGGGGGCCGTGTGGACGCAGCAGCAGTGCCGGCCGCACGATCACAATCATTGTGGAACAGGCGCCGCAAATCATACTGGGGCCGCCGCAGATCAGATGGGTGCTGCCGAGCGCCGAAGGATCGAGACAGGCAACCTTTTCGAGCGTCGATAACGCCGCCCTGCGGGCAGCGCTGAATGATATCTCCACCTCGGGCTACCAGATTTATCTGAAAGGCAGGAACGCCGAGCGGGAAGGAAATCCGGCGCTGGCTAGGGAATATTACGAAGCCGCGAAAAAACGAAACAACAGCCCTGCCGAAATGGCCGATATCGAAGCCGCGCATCAGCGCGTAAGCCGCCTGTTCGACGGACCGGGAAGCGGTCTTGCCATCGACAAATTCGAGAAAACCCAGAACACCATGAAAGTGGAGGTCGATGGTGTCCACTCCGAAATTTTCAATCCAAAACGCACCGATATGGAGTCCTACAGAAAAGAGCTGATGCCGCTGTTGCTACAGCGATCCGACGCGCGCGCGGCTATCGAGAAAGCGGATTTGCAGATGAAAGCCGCCCGCATCAACCCGTCGTTGACGGAAAAAGCAACTGCGGACCTGAAGAAGGCGGAGGCCGAACTCGAAAAAACGGAAACCGCGGTTAAGGAGAAAGTTGAAGAAGTGAAAAAGACATTCAAATTGGTGGAAGAATAACATCCCATGAAGCGGAGGATTCCTTCATGACCTGCTCGCCTCCTCTTTCATTTGGGCTTTCTGTTCTGGCTCTTTCCGCCTCAATAAATCTCTCGCTCGCACAGCAAGCGGACGGCTGCCCGTTCGGATCGAAACCAAAAAGAGTGGTCGGCACTGAAACTCAATGCGTCTGCGATCAGGAGGCGGGATTCGTTTTCTACAACGCCCGCTGCCAGGACAGGGCGTCTGTTCGGGATCAATTGTATGTAAGGACCGTCAGCATCGGCAGAAGTATCCAAAGCACTGTCGAAGCGATTAATGCCGAGAAAAACACCAGATATCTTCAACTCATCCGCGATCAAATTCCCAACATGGCTGGCACTGCAATCGCACTGGCGGTCACAAAAGACGCCAAAGCGCTTCTGCCGGTAATGGGCGCACTATCGCTGGAATTGCTGAAAGTATCGGATGATATGAAGGATTGCTCGGCGAGCGAAAATCTCAGAACAAATTGCAATAACCTGAAAAACTTCCAGAAAATGCTGGAACAAACCTCCAGCGAACTGGAGAAGGTTAGCAAGTAATATGTCCTTGCTGGGCTGATTCCCGGCAGACATAGGACGCGATAAATGCGTTTGTTCTTCCTGACCGCATTGACTGCGCTGCTGGCCGGCTCGCTACCGGACACTGTATTCGCCCAGCGCTCCTACGCCCCCATGGCGCGCGGGCAGGCTTTGCTCAAGGAAAAATGCGCGGCCTGTCACCAGATCGGCTGGGGTGCGAGCCCAAATAAGGAAGCGCCCCCCTTCCGCGAGATCGTGAAGCGCTACAGCGCCAATGCCCTTGAGGAGGCGCTCGCCGAGGGTCTTCTGAACGGCCATGCTCCGGGCGTCGAATACGAATTCGAGCCGACGGAAGTGGACGCGATCGTGCGCTATCTCGGGAGCCTGGGCGGAAAGCGTTAGTGCTGCTTGCCCGCCGGAAAATGCTCGGCGTGCCAGTCGGCCTCGAGATCGGGATTGATCTTGCCATCGACGATGAACACGCCCGGCGCGCCTTCTTTCACCCAGTCGCGGAGCGGCTCCAGGTCCTTCAGTGCGCGGACTGTGATGCCGCGCGCGCCATAACCGCGCGCGATGGCGGCAAAGTCCGTTTCGGGAAATTGCACGATGTCGATGGAAAGCCCGTGCCTGCGAAAATAATGCACCTCCGCCGCGTAGGAAGCGTCGTTATAGACGAGAATGCACATGCGAAGACCGAGGCGCACCGCCGTTTCCAGATCGGCAATCGACATCAGGAATCCGCCGTCCCCTGCGCCGAGCACGGCGAGCTTGCCCGGATTGGCGAGCGCAAGACCGATGGTGGAGGCAAGCCCAAGCCCGATCGACTGAAACGAATGGCTGAGACATGAAGCGCGTGCGTTCGGCACTTTCAGAAAACGCGGCACCCATCCGCAGAAATGTCCGGAGTCGGACGCGACCACGCGATCCTTCGGCAGGATTTCATCCACCGCCTTGCTCAGCGTGCGCGGATCGATGAAGCGCCCGGTCGATTCGTCCTTGTAGGGTGCGTGGTGATTGTCGTGCGAGCGAATGCGCTCCCGCACCTTGTCGTTGCGCCACTCGGAAGCAGCCCGCCCGCCGCGCTGTTCCAGTTCTTTCGCCAAGAGTTCGGCCGAAACCCGCGCATCGCCCTGCACGCCGATATTCACCGGCATCTGGTAGCCGAGCTTGCCGCCTTCCACATCGATCTGCGCGACGACCGCCTTCGGATTGATGATATGGCCGCGCTTCGTGGTCCATTGCGTCAGGCTGGCACCAAAACTCAGGATCAAGTCCGCTTCGCGGATCAGTTCGTCGCCCGCCGGAGACGAAAAACCGCCGCAGATTCCGAGCGACCACGGGTTGCCGGAAAACAGTCCGTGCCCGCAGACGGAGGTCGCGAGCAGCGCGCCGGTCTTTTCGCCGAGTTTCAGCAGCGCCTCTTCCGCCCCCGAAATCACCGCCCCTCGCCCGCCGATGATCAGCGGCCGCTTCGCGCGGCCTATCGCATCGGCCAGTTGCGCCACCGCGCTTGGGTCGGGATAGAGCCGCCCTGGTGGCGGCGGCAGTTGCAGCGCGGGCAGATTGGAAGAAATCGGAGCGTGCTGGACATCGAGCGGCAAGCTCAGCACCACCGTTTGCCGGTCGCGCAACGCGCGCGTGGCGGCGCGCAGCGTATCCTCGCGCGCGGTTCCCACCGTGTGGACTTTCTCCGAGACCGCGCCGACGGACAGCACCATCGCGGCCTGATCCATGTAGAAATTGTTTTTCACCGCACCCGCGGGCACGTCGCCCGCAAGAACCAGCAGCGGCGTCCGGCTTTTTGCCGCCTCGCCGATGCCGGTGATTGCATTGGTGAGGCCGGGACCGGAATGGACGCTGCACAAAGTCAGCTCTCCGGTCGCCTTCGCATAGGCGTCGGCCATGCTCGCCGCATTGCCCTCGTGACGCGCGGAGATCAGTTCGACACCCGCCTCAACGAGCGCATGCGAGATGCGGAAATTCGCGGTGCCGAGCAGGCCGAAACATTTCTTCGCGCCATAGCCCGCGAGATCCTGTGCCAGCACCTCGGCGACAATCGGTGTCTTGTTCATTTCTTCATCCAATCAGCAAGGCCGGCAGCCATGTTGCGATGGCCGGAACCAGCAGCAAAAGTGCCAGCAGCAACAGGCTCATGATGACATAAGGCACCACTGCCTGAAAAATATGGGCGAAGGTGACTTCGGGCGGCGCCACGCCGCGCATGGTCATCAGCAGCAAACCATGCGGCGGCAGCAGCAGTCCGAGCTGCATGCAGATCAAAAACAAAACACCAAACCAGATCGGATCGACTCCGAGCTTGGAAACGATCGGCATGAACACCGGCAACGTAATCAGCATCATGCTGACCTGATCGATAAAGATTCCAAGAAAAATCAGGATCAGCATCATCAGGGCGACAACCGCTAGCACTGACAGCCCCTGCCCGAGGATCGCGGAGACGATGCCATCGGTCGCGCCGGAAAAGCTGAGGATCTGGGAGAAGGTGGTCGCCCCCAGGATGATGAACAGGATCAGGCCGGAAATCGCGACCGTGCCGCGCAACGCATTCATCAGCGCGCGGACGCTGAGGACGCCATATATTCCCGCCATCGCCATTGTCGCGAGTGCGCCCAGTGCCGCCGATTCAGTCGGCGTGGCGTAGCCCGCCGACATCGCGCCGACCACCACCACGAAGATCGCCACCAGCGGAATGACGTACAGGAATAACAACCGCCAGTGCCGCCAGCCTCTGTGCTCGGCAACGGGCGTGGGCGGCGCCAGCGACGGCGTGATTTTCACGCGCGCGATAATGTAAATGATGAAGGCTGCGGACAGGATCAGCCCCGGCACCACGCCGCCGATCAGCAGTTTGGAAATCGAAATTCCCGAAAGACTGCCGAGCAAAACCGTCAGCGCCGAGGGCGGGATCAGCATGTCCACCGCCCCGATCGCCATGATCGGACCCACGGCCATGGTCGGGTGATAACCGCGCGCGAGCATCAAGGGCAGCATCAGCGATCCGAGCATCGCCGTCGTCGCAATCGTCGAGCCGGAAATCGCCGAGAAGATTGTACCCGCGACAACCGCGATCACGGATAACCGTCCCGGCACGTCCCGGATCAGCCGCTCGATCCCTTCGATCACTTTGACGGCGAGACCTGTGTGAAACAGCACCTCGCCCATCAAAATGAAAAGAGGAATTGGCGTCAGCGAAAAATTCATCACCGAAACGACGCTGTTGCGCACCACCTGCGCGAGCCCCGGATCGCCGCCGAGATAAAGCCACGCGCCGATGATGTTTACCGCGAAAAATGAAAATGCGATCGGCATGCCGAGGAACAGGAGCACGGTCGAGCCGCCAAGCAACAGCCATGCGGCGAGTTGCCAGCTCATGACAGGCTCACCGCATCTTTGCGCGGCGCGCGCTCGCCTTTGCCGAGACGATGCATCCGGAAAACAAATTCAATCGCGATCAGCAGGAATGCGACTGGCATCGGCACCAGCAGCCACCATTCGGGAATGACCAGCGTCTTGATCGAGATCGATCCCGCCGTATAACTTGCGGCGAGGATTTTCCATCCGTAGAGCACGAAATAGAGCGAGCAAAGCAAGCCGAACAAATCGCCGATCCATTCAAAGTACCAGCCAAGCCTCGCCGGCAGCGCGCGCAGCAAAATGTCCACGCGAATGTGCTGGCTCATACGCAACAGCCAGGGTGCCGCCAGAAGCGTCATCAGATATAGAATGTATTCGGAGACTTCATTGCTCCACGGCACGCCGCCGCGGCCTGTGTTCCGCAGAAGAACATCCGCGCCAATGATGAGCGTCATTCCGAGCAGAAGCAGACACGCAACGGCCACAAGCGCGTCGAGGAGACGGCCATAGGCCGCGGACAAACGGTCCATGTCGCCTCCCCGTTACTTGCGGCCTCCGCTCATTTCGCGAAGAACGACTGGATTTTCGGGCCGTGTTCCGGGCTTTGTTTGATGATCCCGGCCCAGCCCGCTTCATAGGCCTTGGTACGGAACGCGGCGCCGTCGGCTCCCTTGAACTCGATGGTCTGGATGCCGGCAGCCTTCTGACGCTCGGTGTCGGTGGCGTTCTCCTTCACCGTGTCGGGCGCCTGTGCTTCAAGCCACGCCGCGGAGTCGGAGATCACCTTCTTCTGCGCGTCGTTCAATTTGTTCCAGCTGTCCTTGTTGATGAGCACGCTCACCTCGGCGCTGTAGAAACCGGGATCGACGCGGAATTTTGTTTTCTCGTGCCAGCCGAGATCGAAGATGCCGGTGATCGGCCAGCCGTAGCCGTCCACCACCCCGCGCTCCAGCGCGGTGTAAACTTCGCCGGGTGCGGTCTGCACCACCGTCGCTCCCATCGTCTGGAAGAAATCGCGATAGACCGGCGTGATGCGGAGCTTCAGGCCGGTCAGGTCCGGCTTGTCGATCTGCTTCGTCAGATAGAGATGGAACGGATTGTTATCGACGTGGCGCGCGAGGAAGATCGCGTTCATTTTCTGGTCGTAGAGCTTCGCCATGTATTCAAAGCCGCCGTTCTTGCGGATTTCCGCCATCGGCTTTTCGGTGAGCTTCCAGGCGTCGGCTTCCGGCATCAGGTTCGTGTAGAAGGCGCCGGTCACGTTCGCCATGTCCACGACGCCGGTCTTCAGCGCGTTGCCGACCTCGAACGGAGGCATCGCCTTCGGCCCGCCGAGGAAGTTGATCTGGATCACGCCTTTGCCGTCGGCGTTCACCTTCTCGATGAAGCGTTCGAAATTGCGCGAATAAAAGGTCTTTTCGGCAAACGAGGAAATCGCCTTCAGCGTCGCTTCCTGGGCGACAGCGGCATTCGGAACGCCGAGCAAGGCCAGCGCGGCCAGCAGCAAATAACGCAACATCGTCATCCTCCCCCTGACGCTCCAGCCAGACAGTGCGGAGCGGCTTTTTGTTGGGAACTAGCTCAACATGGACCCAAAACTTGCGCAACAAGGCCCGGAACAACCATTCCGCAGTGCACCGGGAACAGCCCTATAATCGGATTTTTTACGCGCGAGACGGCGGGCAAACTGTATGATTGCGCCAATCCACGCGGAATGGGGGATTCTGCGATGAATGCACGCCAAGGGAAAATCATGCTGCGCGCGGCCGCCTTTTTGGCGGGTGCCGCCGGCTGCATTGCGCTGGTGACATCGCTTCAGGCGCAGCAACCCAAGCAACAGCCCGCCGGCAAGATGACCGTCGAACAGGCGAAGAAGATCACCGCCACCGGCAAGACCTATGCACCGCCTCCCCGTTCGATCGACGACATCGCGAAAATCCTGGAGCAGAGCCGGCCGGATCCGAAAAAAGTAAAAGAGCTGATCGCCATCGCCGACGCGCCGGCGCCCGCCGGAATTTCCGGTTTCGCCGCCGCGGAGTTCTATAACAAGCGCGGGCTGGCCGCGCGCGATCTTGGCCGCACGCAGCAGCGCATCGCCGACATGCGAGAGATGTGGAAATACGCAAAGCCGCATGCAATGCGGAATGTCTCGACACCCGCACCGGGTACGGGCGGCGGCGGAGCGGGCGGCCAAGGCAAGTGGGTCGATCCACGTGGACCGGATGCCCCCGCCAAGGGGCTCGGCAAGGGTGGTGGTGGCGGTAATTTCTTCGCCAACATGTCCCATGCCGAACGCCGTGCGTGGCTGCTCCAATACATTCCAGCCGAAGTTCAGCGCGCGGCACGCATGTTCCAGAGCTACATCAATGCGGAAGCCGACGCGGGTAATTACGAGCAGGTTGTCGCAACCGTGAAGGAAGTTCAGGGGCCGATGAGTGTCAGCCGTGGCGGCGTCATGATGGGCGCCTATGTGCGTGTGTCGCGCATGTACCTGAAGCAAGGCAATGTCGCCGAGGCAAGGCAGTGGCTCGCCCGCGCGCAACAGCAAAATGCTGTGATGCGCGGCAAGAATCCAGTCATGGTCAGCATGTACTTCAATTCTTGGAGCGCGACTCTCGAAGGCGGGCAAGGCGATATCGATTTCGCCACTGGAAAATTCGCGGAAGCGGAAGCACGCTACCGGAATGCATTGCGCTTCGGAAACGCCTCCCTGGTCGACCGCGCCGTCTGGTTTGAATTGCCCGATCCGGGCCAAGTTGAATCGAATCTTGCGATCGTTCGGCTGCTTCTTGGCAATTCGCTGGCACGTCAGGGCAAGCTCGTCGAAGCGGAAGTGGAAATCCGTCAGTCGCTACTGGAATTCCTGAAGTTACAGGGTGACGCCGCGCCAAATGTCGCCGGCATTGTCGGTACGCTCTCCGACGTGCTGCTTGCGCAGGGCCGCTACAAGGACGCGCAGCGGCTCGCGGAAATTTCCGACGATATTTATGTGAAGAACGGCGTCGATCCACAGTTGCGCGTGGAGGCGATGCAGCGCGTCGCCGCCGCCCATGCCTCGCAGGGCCGCTGGGACCGCGCGATGGCGATCTATGACGACATCAACAAGATTCTGGAAAAGAACCCGGCGGCACAAAAACGCTATCGCGACGGAAACCTGGTGCTCGCGGTCGCAATGACCCGTTCGGGGCAAGTGCAGGCCGCGATTCCAATTCTGGAAGACATCGCGAAAAAGAGATTCCAAACGCATGGCGAGAACGATGCCGCCGTCGCGGAAGCGCGCGGATTCCTCGGCGCCGCACTCGTGCTGGCCGACCGCGATGAGGAAGCGGCGCGCATGCTGCGCACCGCGATTCCGGTTCTCATCAGCGGCTCCGTGCAAACCGCGCAGGAAGAAGGTGATGTCGATTCCCAGCGCCGCAGGCAGGAAATCATCGACAGCTATTTCACGCTGCTCACGCGCATTCGCGGCACGGAGACCGAAACCAAGCTTGGCATCGACGCCACCGACGAGGCTTTCAAGATGGCGGATGTCGCCCATGCGAAGTCCGTGCATACGGCGATTGCCGCTTCCAGCGCGCGCGCGGCCAGCGGCGAGGCAGCACTCGTCGAATTGATCCGGCAGACGCAGGACACCGACCAGCAGATCGCCTCCCTCACCGATCTTCTGAAAGCGCAGCTGAACGCGGCGGACAATCAGACCGCGGGTTCTGTCTCAAGCCTGCGCAAGGACATCGCGCAATTCCAGGAAGCGCGCCGCACGCTTCGCCGCGAAATCGAAAAACGTTTCCCGCAATACGCCGCCCTCGTGAACCCGAAGCCCGTGGGCATCGCCGAGGCCAAAGCAAGGCTGCGCGAGAACGAGTCCCTCGTCGTCACCTATTACAGCGGCGGCAAGGGCTATGCCTGGGCGGTGCCGAAAGAAGGCACTGTCGCCTTCGCGCCGATCACGATGGACGAGTCGGAAGCGATTCAGACCGTCGATAAAATCCTGAAGGCACTGAATCCCGCCGTCGATTCTATTTCCAAAATTCCCGCCTTCGATGTCGCGAGCGCGCACAAGCTGCACAAGTCGATTCTTGAACCGGTGGCCGGCGGCTGGCAGTCGGCGACGCATGTGATCGTGGTCGGCCACGGTGCGCTGGGCCGCCTGCCGTTTACTTTGCTCGTGACGAAACCAACGGCGCAGCCGGAAGAACAGGCGGCGAAAGGTTCGTTCGCTGGTTATCGCGACGTGCCCTTCCTCGTGCGCGACACCGCTGTCACGCACATTCCTTCGGTCGCGGCGCTCATGAGTCTCCGCGGCAACGCCGCCGCCTCGCCGAACCGGAAAGCGTTCATCGGCTTCGGCGATCCGTGGTTCAACGCCGAACAGGCTGAAGAAGCACGCGGGGAACAGAGGCGCGCGCTGGCAAGCCTTGAAAGTGTCCGGCTGCGTGCGGCTCCCGCCACATCGAAAATGGAAACCGCCGATCTTTCCGTGCTGCCGCGCCTGCCCGACACCGCCATCGAAGTTCGCGAAATCGCGAAGGTGCTCGGCGGCAGCGATGCCGACGTGATCCTCGGCGACAAGGCGAGCAAACAGAATGTCCGCACGATGAAGCTCGACGACCGCAAAGTCGTGATGTTCGCGACGCACGGTCTGGTGCCGGGCGAACTCGACGGGCTGATGCAGCCTGCCCTGGCGCTTTCATCTCCAGCTATCGAAGGCGTACAAGGCGACGGCCTGCTGACGGTCGAGGAAATTCTCGGCCTGAAACTCGACGCGGACTGGGTCGTGCTGTCGGCCTGCAACACCGCCTCGGGCGACTCGAGCAACGCCGAAGCCGTCTCCGGGCTTGGCCGCGCATTCTTCTATGCGGGCGCGCGGGCGCTCCTGGTGACGCATTGGCCGGTGGAAACCACGTCCGCCCGCAAGCTCACCACTGATCTTTTCCGCCGCCAGGCGGAACAGCCGGGACTGAGCCGCGCCGAAGCGTTGCGCGAAGCAATGCTGGAAATGATCCAGAAGGGCGGGATCGTGGACCCCGGCAGCAGCAAGCCCGTGTTCTCCTATGCGCATCCGATCTTCTGGTCGCCATTTGCGCTGGTTGGCGATGGCGGCGGTGCAGCGCGCAACTAATTCCCCAAAACGTACCGCACGGAATTTCCGTTCGACTTTAGTGTTATCCTCTTACTGAAAGGGAGGATACCAATGACATATCGCGATACAGGCAAGGAACCGAAGCTGATCCTGCCAGGGCTGAAACCGCTTTACGATAACGTCTCAATTCTTTCGTGGCCGGTGGTCCGTCTGATCGCGGGCGGCTTTCTGCTTACGCACGGCATACCGAAGGTAATGAATGTCGGTATCCAGGCATTTGCCACCAACAGCCTTGCGAAGCGCGGCATCGAGCCGGCCCTGCTGCTCGCCTATGTCGTGTTTTTTCTGGAGACTGTGGGCGCTGTCATGATCATGCTCGGCCTGCTGACGAGGCCGATCGCGCTCCTGCTCTGCATTGAATTCGCGGTGATCGTCTGGTCGCATTTGCCCATCGGCTACGCATGGGTAAAGGGCGGCTGGGAGTATCCGGCTTTCTGGGGGCTGCTGTTCTTCGCCATCCTTTTGCGCGGCGGCGGTCCTTATTCGCTTGACCGGAGGCTCGGCAAGGAATTTTAATTGCCGTAACGGCCCGCCCCGGCCTGATTTGTCGGGGCGGGAGCATCCGTATTATGAGAACCGGAATGGCAAGTTTCCATGGCGATTCCGCTTTCGACAAATCCGGCCGCCGGGGTGCCGCGGTCATCCCCTTGCCTTGGGTCGCGCGGCGTCCCCGCCCCTACCAATCGCCATCGTCTTTCATAGATCCGGATGATTACATCGTGAGCACGCGCACACTGGTCGCAGTCGCCTTGTTTCTCGTTGTGTTCATCGGCGGCGCAGTCTGGCTCATGGACACGATGCACAAGAACGCCAAGAAAGAAGACTGCCTGATGTCGGGACGCAAAAACTGCTTCCCGATTTCGACCGTGCGATAATCGCGAAATTCTGAAAAGCGGAGAGAGCCATGAGACTTCGTCCTTTGGCGGCGTTGCTGGCGACTGGCCTGCTCTTCTCCGCATCCGCTGAAGCAGCCGAGATCAGGATTTTATCCGCCGGCGCGTTCCGCTCGGTGGTCGATGAATTGAAGCCGAGCTTCGAAAAGGATACCGGCCACAAGCTCGTCATCGACAACGGCACCGCCGGGCAGATTTCCGAGCGCGTCGGAAAAGGCGACTTCTACGATGTGGTGGTTACGTCCGTACGCGGTCAGAACGAACTGGTCGAGAAGGGCAAGCTCGCGAAGGATACGCGGCTCGACCTCGCCCGCGTCGGCATCGGCATCATGGTTCGCAACGGCATGGCGAAGCCCGACGTCAGCACGGTCGATGCCTTCAAGAAGGCTTTGCTCGACGCAAAAACCGTCGCCCATGTCGATCCGGCAAGTGGCGGCACCACCGGCATCTATCTCACTTCGCTGTTTGAAAAGTGGGGCATCACGGAGCAGCTCAAGCCGAAGCTGAAACTGAAATGGGGCGGCCATGTCGCGGATTTGCTGATTGCGGGACAGGCCGATCTCGGAATGCAGCAGATCAGCGAGATCGTTCCCGTCAAGGAAGTTACCTTCGTCGGCCCGTTGCCGAAGGAAATCCAGGTCTATACGGTCTATACCGGCGCGCTTCACACCGAGACGAAAGACGCCATGGCGGCGATGCAGCTCCTCACCGCCCTCACCAATGAGACCGCCCGCTCGATCATCAAGTCGAAGGGCATGGAGCCGGGCGGCAACTAATCAGCCGCCGTTATACAGCCACTCCACCGCTTCATAGGCCTGCTCCGGCGTGCGCGGGGCGAGCATCTGGTCGCGCAATTCGGCGGTGACGCCGCGTGCGTGATAAAATTCTCCATATACCCGCGCCATCAACTGAACCCGCCCGGTGCGCAGATAGCGTTTGTCCTGATAGGCCTTGAACGCGGAAGCCAGATCATCAGGCGCGTTCGCCGCTTCCTCCGCGAGCGTCTGCGCCGCTTCCGTCGCCATTCAACCGCCCTGCGCCAGATATTGCAGCATCGGGTCCGCCGCACCGCCAAACAGCGTCCCTTTCCCCGTCCCCCAATTTTTCACCGCCTCCCGGTCGCACAACACCCACATGCGCCAGGTCTCGATCCGCTCCAGCATCCGCAACACTTCCGGCCGCTGACCCTCGAAATGTTTCCAAAGCAGCGCGGTGTCGCCTTCGGCGTTCCATCCTTCCTCGTAATGGTCGGAATGAAACACAGCGACGAGATTGTAGAGTTGTCCGCGCCGGAGCGGATAATGCACGAGATGCGTGCGCGGCCCCGCCCACAGCACAATGTCCGGCTTCCATAAATCTTCCGGCACATCGGCGCGCTTCAGCACGGCGCGATACGCAATGTGTCCCGACACCCGCGGTTTGCCGTCGTTGACGATGCGGCTGCGGATTTTCGACCACATGCCGTCGCAGCCGATCAGCGCGCGGCCCTTCACTTCCTCACCGCCATTCAGGCGGATGACGACGCCCTCGCCTGTCTCCTCGTAATCCTCGACGCGGCGGCGTGTCTCCAGCGAAATCCTGTTGTTATTCTTGCAGGCGTTCAGGAACACCGCATGGATGTCGTGCCGGTGCGAGACGGCATATGGCTCGGGAAAACGCGCGCTGAATTCCGGCGTGTTGAGCGGCACGCGCGTCACCAGTTCGCCGGTGAGCGCGGAGCGCATTTCCATGGCCCCGGGCTGCCAGGCGTCTTTCAGCACCTGTTCCTTCAGGCCGAGCTTTTTCAGAGCGCGAAAAATGTTCGGGCCGAGCTGGATACCGGCACCCACCTCGCGGAATTCTTCCGACTGCTCGAATACGCGGACAGCGAAGCCCTTGGCCGCAAGCGCATGGGCGGCCGCGAGGCCGCCAATGCCGCCGCCCGAAATGAGGATCGGCAGTTCGCCGTTGCTTTTGGACATTCCGCTTCCTGCCGCCCCCGGACTTTTTCCAATTCTATCATTCCCGCCGCCGCCGGAAACACACGCGAAACCTGTATTCCGGCTGTTCAAAGCCGGGAACCGGGGCTTCTTTCCGGCATGGCTTGCGTTAAAAGGGTGCGGGCCGGGAGCACGCATGAAGGCAGACAATATCCAGACGAATTCGGGCGCCGCGCGGGAGGCCTACATCTCCGTCCGCAAATCAGACCTGCTCAAAGCCCTGATCGAGCGCGGCGATCTCGACGGCGCGCAGTTTTCCGAATTCAGCCGCATGCTTGGCGCGATCCTGCATTACGAATATTTCGACCGGCTCGAGCGGCTGCGGGACGACTATTACTATTTCAATCCCGATCTCGACCTGCACGAATATTTCGATCAGACGACCATGGAAGCCGCCTACGCGGACATGAGCAAGCTGCTGGGCGACGTGCTCAGGGGCGCGAATTTCGTCGAAATTTCCCATGAGGAAATCGAGCAGGCCCATTGCGAACGCCCGATCCTGCGCATTGCGCTGAAAACCGCGCCGGAAGATTTCCGTGAGGTGCGTTTCTTCAGCCGCGGCCGCCATCGGGAAAAATTCGAGCTGCGCGAGTGGTTCGGCCTTCGCAAGCGCGTGGTCGAAGCGGATGTGTTCGACAACGTGATCCTCGTGGTGGCGACAAAGCCGCTGGAGGAAATGCACGATAAAAAGCAGCTCAGGCGCTACGCCACCAGCAAGATCCGCCCGGGCTCCGTGCTCATCAAGTTTTTCCGCCACATCGCCGAGCCTGACCTGCACATGCTGTTCCCGAATGTGCGCGTGGTGCTCAACATGAAGGACAAGCTCATTCTCGGCGTGCCGGCGGTGGCAATGGGTGTGCCGCTGCTGCTCAATATCGTGCCGACCGTTGCCGTGCTGTTTCTCGTGCTCGGATTTTATCTCGGCATCACGGGTGCCGTTTCCGGCGACGATCACCGCAAGGCTTTCGCGGCATTATCCGGCCTCATCGCGCTCGGCGGATTCCTGTTCCAGCAATGGGTGCGCTACCAGCGGCAGGAACTGAAATATCACAAGGCCGTCGCCGACAATGTGTATTTCCGCAACATCGCCAACAACGGCGGCATTTTCGACTACATCGTCGGCTCCGCCGAGCAGCAGGAATGGCGCGAGGCGCTGCTGGCCTATTATTTCCTGTCCGCTGCGAAAATTCCGCTTTTGAAACAGGAACTCGATGCGCGTATCGAGGCATGGCTGAAAGAGCGTTTCGGCATCGAGGTGAATTTCGAGGCCGAGGACGCGCTCGCGAAGCTGGAACATTTCGGACTGCTGAAAAGCGAAGGAGGAAAACTCTCGACCCCGCCGCTACCGGCCTCGCTCGAAAAACTCGACGAACTTTGGGACGATATTTTCAAGCACGGCGCGCACGCGAACAAGAAGATCAAATGGGTCTAGCGCGCGCTCAGCGCTTCGGCACCCGCCGCATCGAGCACCCGCATTTCGATTTTTTCCTTGCCCTGCCAGGTATCTCGCGAGAGGCATCCGGCCACATGCAGTGGCTGTCCGCGCGCGGCCAGGAGCGCATTGCCCAGAGGCCGGTTGAGCGTGCGGAAGGCAATCGCCCCGATCTGCGAACCGTCGCCGGCTCTCAAGCGAAGCCGCACATGCGCGCCGCCGACCGGATCGGCGAACACCACACGATGCGCAGGCAGCGCGAAAACCGGTTCCGGATTTCCCGCGCCATAAGGCCCGGCACTTTCCATCATGTTCCAGAGTGCGGCATTGGCGCCGCCCGCCGTCAGCGCGCCGTCAATAGACAGATGATCCTCGGCGCGGGCGTTCTCCACCGCGTCCTTCAGATGCTCCTCGAAATAGGCGCGCAAGGCGCCGAGTTTTTCCCGCGCCACCGTCAGCCCCGCCGCCATGGCGTGGCCGCCGCCCTTCACGAGCAATCCTTCCTCGACGGCGCGGCGGACGATGCGGCCAAGATCGACGCCGGGAATGGAGCGGCCCGATCCGGTGCCGCTGTTGCCGAGCATGGCGATGGCAAAAGCGGGGCGGCTGAATCTTTCCTTCAGGCGCGCCGCCACCAGCCCGACGACGCCCGGATGCCAGCCCTCGCCCGACGCCATCACAATCGCGCCCTGCTCCTCGACACCGAGTGCTGCCATCGCTTCGGCTTCGGCCACTTCGAGCGTCGCCTTCTCCACTTCGCGGCGTTCGGTGTTGAGCCGGTCGAGTTCGGCGGCGATTTTCGCCGCCTCCGCCGGATCGTCGGTCACCAGCAATCTTGTGCCGAGTGTGGCGTCGCCGATGCGTCCGCCCGCATTGATGCGCGGACCGAGCAGAAATCCCAGATGAAACGGCATGGGCGGGCCGTTGAGGCGCGCCGCATCCATCAACGCGCGCAGGCCGATATTCTCGCGGTCGCGCAGTGCGATCAAACCTTTCTGCACGAAGGCGCGGTTCAGCCCTTGCAACGGAACGACGTCGGCAACCGTGCCGAGCGCCACCAGATCAAGCAGCCGCAAGAGATCGGGCGCGGGACGCGCGTCGTTCCAGAAATTGCGGCTACGCAACTCCCGCACCAGCGCCACGCACAGCATGAAGGTGACGCCCACTGCCGCGAGATGGCCGAGGCCGGAAAGATCGTCCTCGCGGTTCGGATTCACCAGCGCACTTGCTTCGGGCAGTTTCTCTCCCGCCTGATGGTGGTCCGCGACTACCACATCGAGGCCAAGCTTTTTCGCCTCAAGCAACGCCTCGCCGCTCGTCGTGCCGCAGTCGAGCGTTACCAAGAGCTTCGCTCCCTTGTTCGAGAGATTGCGGATCGCTTCCACATTCGGCCCGTAACCCTCGAAAATGCGATCCGGAATATGGAAAAACGGCGAGGCTCCCGCCGCATGCAGCACGCGCGTCAGGAGCGCGGTCGAGGTGGCACCATCAACATCATAATCGCCGAGGATTGCGATCTGCTCGCCGCGTTCGACAGCATCCGCAATCCGCGCCGCCGCCCTGTCCATGTCGGTGAGCGTGGACGGATCCGGCATCAGCGCGCGCACGGTCGGATCGAGATAGGTCTCCACCTCGTCCAGTCCGACCCCGCGCGAGGCAAGCACGCGGCAGAGCAATTCGGCGTGGCCATATCGCTGCGCGATTGCCAGCGCCGTGGCATTCGCCCGCGCGTCCAGCCGGTCGCGCCAGACGCGGCCGGTGACGGATTTTTCGACGTTCAGGAAGGGGCGAGATTCGGACATGGATAAACAATCTAGTCATCCGATCTCCCAATGGGGAGAGCGGCTAGAAAATCTTCCGGTACTGAATAAAACCACTCTTGTCCGCGAGCTTGTCGTAAAGCGCCCGCGCGGTAGCGTTGTCTTCCTGCGTCAGCCAGTGAACGCGCGCCGCGCCGACAAGGCGGGCTTCCGCGCAGACTGTTTCGATCAGCGCCCGCGCCAGACCCTTGTTACGCGCTTCCTCGGCCACGAACAGATCCTGCAAATAGCAGTAATTCCCGATCGTCCAGAACGAGCGGTGATAAAGATAGTGCGTGATGCCGAGAAGGTTGCCGTCGATGTAAGCGCCAAGCCCGAACATCGGCTCGGCCGGATCGTGCAGGCGCAGCCAGGTGACTTCGGTTTCCTCCGGCGTCTGATGCGCCTTGTAGAAGCGCAGATAGCCCTGCCAGAGCGGCTCCCAATATGCGCGCTCGTCCTTGCCGATCGGCTTGATGACGGGCGCGTTCATCCTCGCGTCAATCGAGGTGAAATTTTTCGAGCTGCCGGTGCTCGGCGTCGATCCAGCGCACGGTGCCGGTGACGGAGCGCATCACCACCGTGTGCGTCAGGATGCGATCCTTCTCGAAGCGCACGCCGCGCAAAAACGAACCCGTCGTGACGCCGGTGGCCGCGACAAGACAATCGCCGCGGACCATGTCCTTCATGTCGTATTTCTTTTTCGGGTCGCTGACGCCCATCTTGGCGGCGCGGGCGCGTTTTTCTTCCGAGTCCAGCACCAGCCTTCCCTGCATCTGCCCGCCGATGCAACGCAGTGCCGCTGCCGCGAGTACACCTTCCGGCGCGCCGCCGATGCCCATGTAAATGTCCACGCCGGTATTCACCGGATCGGCGGTGTGAATGACACCCGCCACGTCGCCGTCGGTGATGAGCCGCACGGAAGCGCCAATCTTGCGCACCGCCGCGATCATCTCGGCATGGCGCGGACGGTCAAGAATAAGTGCCGTGAGTTCTTCCGGCTTGA
>CAZUJE010000040.1:0-21991 GCA_964620215.1 uncultured Hyphomicrobiales bacterium | reverse complement strand
GGCAGGAGAATGACGCTGAGCAGTATGCCGTCCTTATAGTGAATTTGAATTTACCCTAGCCGAAAAGGAGGGGTGTGGGAGGGCAGGCCAGTCTGCATCTCGGCCTGCATCAGGAAGAAATCGCCCGGCGCGGCTGGGCGCTTTCCGCCGCGGACGCAATCGGGCAGTTGAAGAAGCCGGATTTCGTCTTCGTGGACCTGCGCGAAACCGGCGAGCGCGAGAAGCACGGCGTCATGCCGGGCGCCACGCACCTGCCCTACAGCGACCTTGTCGCCAATATCGCGCCCGGCGGAAAGCTGCGGCAGCTCGCGGAATCTTCCGGCAAACGAATTCTGTTTTTTTGCGCGTTCGGCGAACGCTCCGCGATGGCGGTGCAGGCCGCGCAGGATGCCGGGTTTATTTCAACGCTGCATATCGAGGGCGGCGTCGGTGCCTGGAAAAAAGCGGACGGCCCGCTCCAGCATTAAGCCGGTTGCGCGCCTCCGTAACGCTGGTTGAATTTCCACATGCCGATGGCGAAGGCGAGCGCGAGCAGGCCCGCGCCGATGGCGGCGAGCGGGTTCGGCCCGAAGAAGTGAAACCATTGAGTATAAAAGTGGATCGCGCCAAAAGTCGCCGCGACATTCACGACCCAGCGCCGGTTTTCCTTCACTGCCCAGAGACCAATCGCGACCAGCGCGATGGCCCAGCCGATTGAAAAATAGGCCGACGGGATTTTCACCGCATTCGCCGCGCTGCCAAGACGGTCGCCCCACAACGATCCGATCCAGAAGCCGAAATTGACCATGAACACGGATACGCGTGCGGCCATGATCGCAAGCCGCTCGTAATCCGCCTTCAGTTGCTTCGAGATCAGGAATGTCACCAGCGCCAATACGCTGAAGCAGATGATCGTCAGCGTCGGCTCGTGGATCGCGAGCGAATAGGTCGCCATCCTGTAGCCCGTCCGCGCGCCAAGGCACGCGGCGAGCGCCAGCACCGACGAGCCGACCAGCAATCCGCTTTTCGCGATGACGCCGGCGCCGGCGAGAACGATCGCCACGACCAGCAGCGAATGCAACGATCCTTCGCCGAGCGCGATCAGCCCGCCGCACGCCATCAGCGTGCCGACCAGCACGCAGATGGTGCCGAGCAGTTCCCATGCTTTGGAAGTGCCGTAGAGAATGGCGAGGCCGAAGGCCGCCAGCACCCCGCCGATGGTCAGCGAGCCATAGGCATTCGGCACGAACACCAGCAATCCGCCCGCCACCGACAGCACGCCGAACGCAATCAGGATATTGATCGCGAGCGAGCCGGTGCTTTCCCCGGCCAGCTTCAGGATCTTATCGTATTCCGCCTGATTGATTTTGCCTTCTTCGCGCAGCTTCGAAAGATCGAGAACTATCTTCATGCCATCCTCCCCAACCCGCGGGGATGGTGCTGGATTCCCCGGAACCCGGCAAGCTCAGTTCAAAATCTGGCTGAGGAAAAGTTTGGTGCGTTCGTGCTTCGGATTGGCGAAAAACTCTTTGGGTTCGTTCACTTCGATGATCTGCCCGGCATCCATGAACACGACCCGGTTCGCGATTTGACGGGCAAACCCCATTTCGTGCGTGACCACGATCATGGTCATGCCGTCATTGGCGAGCATAATCATCGTATCGAGAACTTCTTTCACCGTCTCAGGGTCGAGCGCGGAAGTCGGCTCGTCGAACAGCATCACTTTCGGATTCATGCAAAGCGCGCGGGCGATGGCGACGCGCTGCTGCTGGCCGCCCGATAGCTGGCCGGGATATTTGTCCGCCTGCTCGGGAATGCGAACGCGCTGTAGAAGATGCATGGCGGTTTCTTCCGCCGCGCGTTTTGGCATGTTGCGCACCCAGATCGGCGCCAGCGTGCAGTTCTCCAGCACGGTCAGATGCGGAAACAGATTGAAATGCTGGAACACCATGCCGACGTCGCGGCGCACTTCGTCGATGCGTTTCAAATCCTCGGCCAGCTCGACGCCGTTCACGATAATGCGGCCTTTCTGAAACGTCTCCAGCCGGTTGATGCAGCGGATCATCGTGGACTTTCCCGATCCTGAAGGCCCGCACACGACGATGCGCTCGCCGCGCGCGACTTGCAGGTTGATGTCTTTCAGCACATGGAAATGGCCAAACCATTTGTTCACGGCGATCATTTCGACGGCGGAGCCGGGCAATTTATCGTCTTTACTCATCAATGTTGCCCTCGCGCGCCGCGGCGCTCCAGATAAAGCGCGTAACGCGACATGCTCCAGCAGAACACCCAGTAGATGATGCCCGCGAATGCAAAGCCGGTGAACAGCGTTGTCGGCGAAGCCCAGTTCGGATCGGTGAAGGCCGCGCGCAACTGGCCAAGCAGATCGAAAATGGAAACGATCAAAACGAGCGTCGTGTCCTTGAACAGCGCGATAAAGCTGTTGACGATGCCGGGGATCACGATGGTAACCGCCTGCGGCAGCACGATCAGGCCCATGGTCTGCCAGTAGCCGAGACCGACGGAAGCCGCGCCTTCATGCTGGCCTTTCGGGATTGCCTGCAACCCGCCGCGGATGATTTCAGCCATGTAGGCGGCGGAGAACAGCGCCACACCGATCAGCGCGCGCAGCAGCCCGTCGAAATTCACGCCTTCCGGCATGAACAGCGGCAGCATGTAGGTCGCAAAAAACAGCACGGTTACCAGCGGTACTCCGCGCCAGAATTCGATGAAGACAACGCTCGCGAACCGCACGATCGGCATTTCCGAACGGCGGCCGAGTGCCAGCAGGATTCCGAGCGGCAGCGAAGTGACAATGCCCGTCACCGCAACAACAAGCGTCACCAGCAAGCCGCCCCATGAGCGGGTGGGCACCGGCTGTAGCCAAAAATTCGCATCGACGGTCACGAGCACGATCGCAACACAAAGCAGCACGAATAATGTCATGGAGAAAACTGTGCGTACCGATGCGCCGATCGATGCCGCGAAAAGGCTGAACAGCACCAGAATAAGCAGAGAGGTCGCCGTGAAATCAGCCCAGAATGAATAGGTTAAACCCGCGAGATAAGCTGTACCGGTCAGCATACGAAAGTCGAAAAAACGTCCGAGCAGAAAACGCCGCAGATCCAGATCGCCGCCGGTGAGCATCACGAAGGCGAACACCGGGAAAATTCCGAAAAACAAAACCGCGTTCAACCGCTTCAGCGGTGCTGCCGGGATCAGCAACGGGACCAGCAACAACGCACCGGCCGCGAATACGAGATTGGGACGCCAGCGCAGTTCAGCGGGATAAAATCCGTAGATGAACTGGCCGAACTTCGCCCAGATGAACGGCCAGCAGGCGCCGCTCGAACTGATGCAGGCATCGCGGCTGGTTCCGGTCCAGACCGCGTCGATCAATAAAAAACGGATCAGCGGCGGAACGATCAGCGCGATGATCGCGGCACTCAGAAACGTCAGAAAAACATTCGTCCAGCTCGAGAACAGGCGCTGGCGCAACAGCGGGATCACGCCGACCATATTCGCCGGCGGCGGCAGGTCCGGCAGCAGTTCGGACCGCACATAGGTAATGCTGGTGCCGGTACGGCTCATCGTTCCGCCAGTGCCATGCGCCGGTTGAAGAGATTCATCAGGAGCGAAGTGGCGAGCGAGATCACGAGATAGACCGCCATCGTCATCGCGATGATTTCGATCGCCTGGCCGGTTTGATTGAGAGTCGTACCCGCGAACACCGCGAACAGATCGGGATAGCCGACCGCCACCGCCAGCGAGGAGTTTTTGGTGAGGTTCAGATACTGGTTCGTCAGCGGCGGCGTGATCACGCGCAGCGCCTGCGGGATGATGACGAGTCGCAGTGCCGGGCCGTTGCGCAAGCCAAGGGAATAGGCCGCTTCGGTCTGGCCCTTGTGAATCGCGAGAATCCCGGCGCGCACATTCTCGCCGATGAACGCCGCCGTGTAGGTGACGAGCGCAATCAGCAGCGCCACGAATTCCGGATTGACCCGCAGACCGCCGGCGAAATTAAAGCCTTGCAGCGCCGGCAGATCAAAGCTGACGGGCGCGCCCGCCCAGATGAAAGCGGAAAGCAGAAATCCGGCCATGATAACGGCGGACAGAATTCCGGCCGGAAACGAAACGCCCGATCGCATTTTCTGCCAGCGCGCTATGTAATGAAGCAGGATCGAAAGCGCGATGCCCGCCAGCAACGCGTAAAACACCATCAGGCTGCCCGGCTCGAACACCGGTTTTGGCACGAACAGCCCGCGCGCATTGAGGAACGCAAGATCCAGCAGCGAAAAACTCTGGCGCGGTCCCGGAAGAGCCGCGAGAACGCCGAGATACCAGAACAGAATCTGGAACAGGAGCGGAATGTTGCGGATCACTTCCACATAGGCGCCCGCGATCCGGGCCAGCAGCCAGTTGCTGGAAAGCCGCGCAATGCCGATGGAAAAACCAAGAATGGTCGCGAGCACGATGCCAACGAACGAAATCAGCAGCGTATTCGTCAGGCCGACCAGAAACGCTCGGGAATAGTTGTTGGCTTCATTATAATCGATCAGAGTCTGTGTGATCGCAAAACCGGCCGTATGATTCAGGAAGCCAAAACCGGTCGCAATCCTTTGCGCGGCCAAATTTGCCTGCGCATTGCGCGCGAGCCACCAGCCGAGCCAGACGAGCGCGGCGAGCAACAGCACCTGCACCACCACCGAACGCACGCGCGGGTTTCGAGCCAGTGAAACGCGCGGGGGCTGATTAGCGGCGGGGATTGCCATTCAGAGCACTTCCGAAAAAGCCGAGGGCCGGCGCGCATTTGCGGCCGGCCCTTCTTTCAGGCGTTTCTCGATAACGGCCGCCAACCGTTTGCCCATCAGCGGACCGGAGGCGCGTATTGCAGGCCACCTTTGTTCCAGAGGCGGTTCAGGCCGCGATCAATCGCGAGCTTTGAGCCCGCACCGACATTGCGCTCGTAAACCTCGCCGTAATTGCCGACGAGTTTGACGATGCGAACCACCCAATCGGCAGTGAGGCCGATGCTCTCGCCGAAATTTCCTTCCGAACCAAGCAGACGCTTGATTTCAGGATTGGGCGACTTGGTCATTTCGTCGACGTTCTTCGCAGTCACCCCATATTCCTCGGCGTTGATCATCGCGAACAGCGTCCACTTCACCACGTCGAGCCAGCGGTCATCGCCGTGGCGGACGAGCGGTCCGAGCGGTTCCTTCGAGATCACTTCCGGCAAAATGATGTGCTCATCCTGCTTCACGAGTTTCAGGCGTAGCGCATAGAGTTGCGAAACGTCGCTAGTGAACACGTCGCAGCGGCCGGACTCATAAGCCTTAAGGGCTTCGTCGGCGGTCGCGAAGGCAACCACCTCATATTTCATGTTGCGCGTGCGGAAGAAGTCGGCGGCATTCAGTTCGTTGGTAGTCCCGGTCTGCGTGCAGACCGAAGCGCCGGAGAGTTCAAGGGCGCTCGATACTTTCAGCGCCTTGCGGCCCATGAAGCCCTGTCCGTCGTAATAAATGATGCCCGCGAAATTCAGGCCGAGCGAGGTGTCGCGCGACAGCGTCCAGGTCGTATTACGCGACAGCACATCGATTTCACCGGACTGCAATGCGGTAAAGCGATCCTTCGCCGTCAGCGGTGAAAATCTTACCTTGGTGGGATCGTTGAAAATCGCCGCTGCAATTGCGCGGCACAGATCCACGTCGATGCCGGTCCAGTTTCCCTTATCGTCGGGCGAGGAAAAACCCGGCAGCCCCTGGCCAACGCCGCACTGTAAAAATCCCTTCTCCTTCACCTGATCGAACGTGCCTTTTGCCTTTGCGTCGGGCGCCTGCGCGGAGGCACTGGAGGCGAAGGCCGTCATACCGGCGGCGATCAGACAAATGGAGATAAGTTTTTTCATGACAGCAACTCGTCCTTGTATCTGGGCGGATGTCTTATGCTTGAAATGTAGCGGCACGAAATGCCGGTTTGAAGTCTATCACAGGCCAAACATCCTTTGCGGTCAAGTGCTTGCGATGGGCTTGCCTTGACGCAAACATGCTGAAATGTCTTGTGGGCGGCTGAGCGGAGAGGCCATGAAGAAGCGCGACAAGAGCATCCCAAAGCGCACCTACCGTCCGGCGACGGAAGTAGTGCTCGCGGGCCGCGACCCGTTTCAGTTCGAAGGCTTCGTCAACACGCCGATTTACCGTGGTTCTACGGTGCTGGCGCCGACGGTTGCCGATTATCTCGGCAAGTCGATGCGTTACGTCTATGGACGGCGCGGCACGCCGACGACGGACGCTCTCGCCGAAGCGATCAGCGGCCTGGAGGGGAGTGCCGGCACCGCACTCGCGCCTTCAGGTTTGTCGGCGATCACTGTGGCGCTGATGTCGGTACTGAAAGCAGGCGATCATTTGCTCGTGACGGATTCCGCCTACGGCCCGACCCGCCATTTCTGCGATACGATTCTGAAAAATTTCGGCGTCGAAACCGCCTATTTCGACCCGCGCATCGGCACAGGCATCAAAAAGCTGTTCCAGAAAAACACCCGCGCCGTTTTTCTGGAGTCGCCCGGCTCGCTCAGTTTCGAAATGCAGGATGTACCCGCCATTGCGAAAGCGGCGAAGGCTCATGCTGCCGCGGTGGTAATGGACAACACCTGGGCAACACCCATTTATTTCAAGCCTTTAGCCTATGGCGCCGATATTTCGATTCAGGCCGGCACTAAATATCTCGGCGGCCATGCGGACGTGAATATCGGCACGATTGCCGCCACCGAAGAGTTCTGGGCGTGTGTGAAGGAAACCAATGGCTCGCTCGGCATCAATCCGGGACCGGAGGATGTGTTCCTGTCCTTGCGCGGCCTGCGCACCCTCGCCGTCCGGCTGGAGCGGCATATGGAGTCCGGGCTGAAAGTCGCGCGCTGGCTTGCGAAGCGGAAAGAAGTCACGCGCGTATTGCACCCTGCGCTGGATACGCACCCCGATCACGCGATCTGGAAACGCGACTTTTCCGGCGCGTCCGGATTGTTCAGCATCGTGCTGAAAGATTATCCGAAATCCGCCGTCTCGCATTTCGTCGAGAGTCTGGAGCTGTTCGGCATCGGCGCGTCCTGGGGCGGTTACGAAAGTCTCGCCATCCCATTCGATTGCACGAAGCTGAGGACGGCGACGAAATGGAATCCCGGCGGGCCGACTGTGCGTTTGCACATCGGGCTCGAAGATCCCGACGATCTGATCGCGGACCTGCAAGCCGGCCTTAAACTGCTTTCCGCTTCCTGACGCTTGCCACTTTCACGCGCACGGGCTGCTTCGATTTGGCGCGAGCAGGCTTTCCCTTGATGTAGCCCATGTCGCGCAGTTCAAAATACAGGTTACGCGCATAGACGAACACGCCGAACCCCTGTCCCGCGATGAACACCGGATCCTTGCGGTGAATGGCGTAGATGAAGAGCAGCAACCCGCCGGCGATGGAGAAAAACCAGAACGCGATCGGGATGACCATTTTCCCCTGCCGCTCGCTCGCCAGCCATTGGACCGCGAAACGGCCGGTGAACATCAGTTGCGCGGCGAAGCCGAGGATCACCCACCAGTCGAACTGCACGACAAAAACCTCGTACAGGAATTCGCCAAGGATGCGATGCAGATCAAATGTCACGCCCAACCTCCGTTACTTCCGGCACCCGCTTGCGCCGCCTGATAAGCCAGAACACACCGTATAGATCGACAATGCCGACCCAGAGCCGGCCCCACATTCCATAGTGGCTTCGCCCGTGCAGGCGCGGGCGGTCCACCACATCGACATAGCGGATTTCCAGACCCTCGCGCCTTACCAGCGCGGGCGTGAAACGATGCAGTGCGTCGAAATACGGCAAGCGTATGTAAGTTTCGCGACGGAGCGCTTTCAGCCCGCAGCCGGTGTCCCGCGTCTCGTCACGCAGGATGAATGCCCGAACGGAGTTTGCGATGGCCGACTGAAACCGCTTGAAGCCGCCCTTGCGGGCCGTGCGGCGTCCGTTGACGAGGCCTACATTTGGGCCTCCGGCGATCAGCGCGTCATAGAGCTTCGGAATGAAGGCCGGATCGTTCTGCCCGTCGCCGTCGATGGTCACGATGACCGGCGCTCGCGCCGCGAACGCACCGCTCCGGATCGCCGCCGACTGGCCACAGCTTCGCGCGTGTTTCAGTTGCCGCAGCCAGGGCCGTGTCGCGGCGAGTTTTGCAAGCGCGGCACCGGTATCGTCGGAAGAGCCGTCGTTTACAAAAATCACTTCAAACGGCTCGCGCCCCTTCAGCGCCGCGCCGATCTCATCCACCAATGCGGGAACGTTACCGGCCTCGTTGTGCACGGGCACGATCACGGAAACGACGGGAGTTGCGGATTCCGATCTGGACACAGAACCTCTCGAACGGCCCGGGAGAGCCTTGAGCGAATTCTCGTAAGGGATTGAAGATGCGGGGTCTTACCCGGCAATCAAAAGCGCCGCAAGCAGCGCGATTTTTACGGGAATAGGCTTTTGTCAGCCGCCTTCTTTCGCCGCCAGAACCAGAAAAGAGACCCGCCGCATCCGCGAGTAGTCGAAGCCGGAGACCGAACCGATGCGAACGGTGTTCAGGCCGATGGCCGCCGAGCGGTCCGCGAAGGCGCGCTCCTCGCGCTGTTCGACAAAGGCGACACGGCAGCCGCCGAGCTTCAGGAATTCCGCGGCGGCATCTCCCCTGACAATCGCGGTATCACCGCCGCCTAAAAACAACAGGTTCGGCTGGGTGTAACCCGCCGATGCAAGCTGCGGATTGGGACAAGGTGCCGACTGTGCCGCCGCCACCAGCCTCGGTGCCAGCGCCAACCCCTGCACTCTCGGCAGCACAGTATAAAGGGCAAGCGCATTCGCGACCGCCGCGATCATCGCAAGCACCAGCCCTTGCTCGACATTGCGGAACAAAAGCCGCCACCACGCATAGCCGCTGAATACGATCGCAACGATGATCGCCGGCCAGAACGCCTTGCCGAATTTTCCATCGAGCGAGTAAGCGAGAAATACCGCCGCGACCATCGTGCCGATGGTGAAGACCGGCCACAGGATTCCGACTCCCCGCGTCCAGTTGTCGAGCAGCGCGCGCCGCTCGAGCGCCAGCGCGATCAGGATCGCGACACCGGGATAGAGCGGCAGCACGTAGTGCGGAAGTTTGGTGACCGCGAGTTCAAATAGAATCCAACCCGGCACGATCCAAGCAATCAGGAAACGAGCCTTGGGATCGAAACGGTTGGTCCAGCCGAATTTGGTCGCCATCGGCGCCAGCATCGCCATCGGCCAGAACGCGAACCAGAAGATCAGCCAGAAATATCCGGGCGGGGCGAAGATGCCTTCCGCCGGATCGAGGAAACGGTCGACCAGTTCGCGGACCACAGACTGCCCGAGGAAATCCTCATTGGCGCGCCAGTAAACCGCCGCGAACCAAGGGATCACAAGCAAAACTAGCCAAAGGATTCCGAGAACCGGCTTCAGCCGCCAGATCCAGAAGCCGTTGCGGTCCGCGACCGCGAGCATGGCCACTGTCAGCGCCACGATCAGCGAAAGGATCGGTCCTTTCAGCAAAATAGATGCGCCAATCGCAATCCAGAATACCACCGCGATTTTCCATTCCTGCGCCTGGGCGAGCGGCAGGTCGCGGTTGAGATAGACGCGCCCGAGCAGCCCGAAGGCCGCGATGGCGGCCACCAGCAAACAGGCATCCGTGGTGGCGATCCGCGCTTCGACTCCAAGCAACACCGATGTCGCCAGTCCAAGGGCCGCGAGCAACGCATATCGGCGCGAGACGAAAGCGAGGGCTGCCCAATAGGTCAGAAAAATACTGGCGAAGGCAGCGATCAGCGAGGGCGCACGATAGACGGCGATATTGTCGCGCGCATTGGGGATGCCGATCGCCTCCGCTGTCTCGACAAAGGCCGCCTGAATCCAGTGAATGCCTACGGGGCGCTGATAGCGCGGCGCGTCCTGGAAACGGATGTCCACATAATCTCCGGTTTCCATCATCTGCTTCGTTGCGTGCGCATAGCGCGCGCCGTCGCGGTTGGTGACCGGCAGCGAGGCAAAACCCGGCAGCAGGCAAATCAGCGCGACAATGAACAATGCCAGTGCCGCGCGGCGATGGCTCGCTGAAAACCACTCAAGCGCGGCGTCGATCCGGCTTACAGGCACACCTGACAATGTCCGCATTTATTTTCCCGCCGGCACAGCCTTGTGCCGAAACTGATGCCGAAAGTACCAGAATTCACCGCTCGATTGGTAAACGCAGGCAGCCCCCGCACCACCGGACGGGAAGTTCAATCTTGTGGCTCAGCCGAAAGTCGGGCTGTACGGTATTTTTTCCAATTGTGGGTAGTGGCCGGGCAAGTTAAGACGAAGCGGGGAATGCCGAGTTCCAAGCCACGCTGAAATCAGCAGAAATCAGGCTGGCTCGCTAGGGGGAATCGATGCGCGTGCAAGGGGCGAAGCCTGAATTTTTCATCCGTTACTTGAAGCTGTTTGCCCTCGCGGCATGTGTGGTTTTTCTGGGCTCGGTGAATGCTTTTGCCGCTACCGCAACAGCCGCGCCCGAAGCCCCTTCCGTATTTAGCATCCCGGTCGATTTCATCCTGTTCGCTTTGACGCTGCTTGGTGTCGCACTCTTTCACCATCACACGCTGGCGGTCGGTCTCGCCGGCCTCGCGGCGATCAGCATTTACAAAATTCTTTTCACCGGCTTCAAATTCGGCGCCGGCCTCACCGGCTTCGCGCTGCATATGCAACACGAGTGGGTCATCCTCGCCAATCTGTTCCTCCTGTTGATGGGTTTCGCCCTGCTCTCGCGGCATTTCGAGCAGAGCAAAATTCCGGACGAGATGCCGAACTATCTCCCTGACGACTGGAAGGGCGGCTTTGTGCTGCTGGTGATCGTCGCTGTGATTTCCAGCTTCCTCGACAATATCGCTGCGGCGCTGATCGGCGGCACGATGGCGCGGCATGTATTCCGTAAAAAGGTTCACATCGGCTATCTCGCGGCCATTGTCGCCGCCTCAAACGCGGGCGGCTCCGGCAGCGTCGTCGGCGACACCACGACCACAATGATGTGGATCGATGGCGTCAGTCCATTGAGCGTAATGGAGGCCTTTGTCGGCGCGGCGTTCGCGATCGTTATTTTCGGCATTCCGGCGGCAATGCAACAGCATCGATTTTCGCCTATCGTGAAAAAAGCGCGCAAGAAACTGAAGATCGAATGGTCGCGCGTGGCCATTGTCGCAGCGATCCTGATCGTGGCGATTCTCGCAAACGTAACCGCCAATCTGAAATTTCCGGCGCTTCTCGACATGATCCCTGTCATTGGCCTCGCTGTCTGGGCGGTTATTCTCGCGACCGCGCCGTACAAGCGCCCCGACTGGGAAATCATGCCGGAGACGGCGAAGGGTACGATTTTCCTGTTAGCGCTCGTCACCTGCGCTTCCATGATGCCGGTGGAAAAACTGCCGCTCGCATCGTGGCAGACCGCTCTTGGCCTCGGCTTCGTATCGGCGGTGTTCGACAATATCCCGCTCACAGCGCTCGCGCTGAAACAAGGCGGTTATGACTGGGGCTTCCTCGCCTATGCCGTCGGCTTCGGCGGCTCGATGATCTGGTTCGGATCGAGCGCGGGCGTTGCACTCTCAAATATGTATCCGGAGGCGAAATCCGTCGGGCTGTGGCTGCGCCACGGCTGGCATGTCGTCATTGCCTATGTGATTGGCTTTTTCGCCATGCTGTTCATTCTGGGATGGAATGCCGACGCCCCGCACAAGAAGCGCGTGGATGTAACGCCCGCGCCGATTGTTGCTTCCGTCTCAAACTGAAATCAGGAAAATTTCAAAATCGGAGAAATCGGCAGGAAGGTAAGCAGCAGGAAAAGCGGGACAAGGATCAGTGCCGCCCAGAAGAAATAGCCGAAGAAACTCGGCATTTTGATTCCCCGCTCCTGCACGATGGCGTAGATCATGAAGTTCGGCGCGTTCCCGATATAGGTGAGCGCACCCATGTAAACCGCGCCCATCGAGATCGCGGCCAGCGTGCCCGCAAGCGGACCCATCAGTTCCTGCGCATTGCCGCCCGCAAGTTCATAAAAAACCAGATACGTCGGCGCGTTGTCGAGAAACGCGGACAGAATTCCTGTCAGCCAGAAATAGGCCGCCTCATGCGGCATCCCGTCTTTCAGCGTTACCGCATGCAGCAAAAATGCAAACATCCCGTTTCTGCCCGCCTGCAACATGGCAAGCACCGGAATGATCGCCACGAAAATTCCCGCGAACAGTATGGCAACCTCGCGGATCGGTTCCCAGGTAAACCCGTTCGACTCGCGGTGTTCGTTGGGCGTGAGCCAAAGTGACAGGATCGCGATCAGCACGAGCGCCAGATCGCGCGCCACGTTCTGCAACTGCACGAGAGTACCCCGGACGTCGAAAGCGATCCCCGGCTTCCATACCGCCGACAGCAAAATCGCCGCGATAATCATGCCGAGCAGCAGGAAATTGATCTTGCCGCGAATACGAAGGTTCAACGGCGCTTGCTGTGGCTTGATATTGCGGCGCTCGCGTCCTGCCAGCACCGTGTCGGTGAGGAAGAAAACGGCGAGGACGATCGCCGCCACAAGTGTCGTCTGCATCCACAAATTCTGCGTGGTCCAGAAAAAATCAACCCCACGCAGGAAGCCAACGAACAGCGGCGGATCGCCGAGCGGCGTCAGCGCTCCGCCGATATTCGCCACCAGAATGATGAAGAACACAATGACATGAACCCGGTGGCGGCGAGCTTCATTGGCCCGGATCAGCGGGCGGATCAGGATCATGGCCGCGCCCGTGGTGCCGACAATGCTTGCCATCATGGTGCCGAGTGCGAGGATCGAGCTGTTCGCGGCGGGCGTGCCGCGCAGATTACCGGTGACCAGAATTCCGCCCGCGACCGTGTAGAGCGCGAACAGAAGCACGATGAAACTCAGATACTCGCCGACAAGCGCGTGAATCAGTCCGTCGAACGCGGCGGGCGGTCCATAGACCGTGGCCAGCGGCAGAAGCATCAGCGTGGACCAGAGGGCGGCGATCTTCCCGTAATGTTCGTGCCAGAAACGGGGAAACAACAGCGGCCCGGTCGCGATCGTCAGCAGCAGGCCGGTGAAAGGCAGCGCCCACAGCCAGCCCATCTTCGCGCCATCGAGCGCAACTGCGGCCTGCGCCGGAACCGGCAGCGCGGTCAGCAACAGAATAATTCCAATCAGCCGGATCAATCCCGGCCCCGCCGGATTTTTCATCAATCAATCATCCAATAGGCCCGCAAAGTATGGATGGGAGCCTGCGAGCATATCCCGCATCTTGCCGCAGCAAGGGCCGTTAAAATGCCGGTAATCGGTGTTTGGAAGGGAATTCCTCGCGCCCGTCTTCACCAAATTGCGAACAGGAACCCGGATGAACTTCCGCCGTTTTCCATGCTAGTTTCGGGTCCGAAAGTCCCGCCCTGACAAACCTGAAGACCAGCGCGACCGTCCCGGCTAAAAAGACATCGCCTGTGCATTGGAGAAATGGAATGAAGAGTTCGTTGTTTCGTACGCTGACCGTGTCATGCGCAGCCAGCGTGATTGCGGCCGGTTTTGCGCTCGCGCAACCCGCGGAAGTGAAGAAAGAAGAGTACCAGCCCTCCGTCGGTCAGGCCGGCAAGGACGTGGTCTGGGTGCCGACCCCGCAGGAACTCGTCGACAAGATGCTCGACATGGCGAAGGTCACGGCCAGCGATTATGTGATCGATCTCGGCTCCGGCGACGGCCGCACGGTCATCACCGCTTCCAAGCGCGGCGCCAAGGCGGTCGGCATTGAATACAACCCGGACATGGTGAACCTCTCCCGCAAGAACGCGGAGAAGGAAGGCGCCAAGAACGCCGTATTCATCAACGGCGACATCTTCAAGGAAGATTTCACGCAGGCGACCGTGCTCACGATGTTCCTGCTGCCGAGCCTGAACGTCCAGCTCCGCCCGATCATTCTCGACATGAAACCCGGCACCCGCGTCGTTTCCAACTCCTTCGACATGGGCGACTGGGACGCGGACGAATCCTTCTCCGCCAACGAGGGCTGCACGTCCTGGTGCCGCGCGCATTACTGGATGGTTCCGGCCAAGGTGGAAGGAACCTGGAAGGTCGGCGACAGCGAACTCAAGCTGACGCAGAAATATCAGAAGCTCTCCGGCACGCTGACCACGGGCAACGTCGTGGCCCCGATCGCCGATGGCGCCAAGATGAAGGGCGAGGAAATCGTCTTCACCGCCGCCGGCAAGGAATATACCGGCAAGGTCAGCGGCTCTACGATGGAAGGTACCATCAAGGACGGCGGCAGCTGGAAGGCCACGAAGGGCTAAACTTTGTTCAACGAGTCAGGGAATTAAAAAAGGCGGGGCGAAAGCTCCGCCTTTTTTGCATCCCGGCCGCCAAAGGCAGAGTCATCAATCCGTCATGGAATCATTTGGCTGCGTCGTTCGCGCGCAGCGGAGTCAAGGAAGAGTCGCATCCGTGTCGTCCAGCCGTCTTGTGGCTTCCGTAATTTATCTACACAGAATCGGAGGGCACTTGAATGGCCGGGTTTTTCGAGACGCTTAGAATTCAGCGGTGGGACGATCACCGCTACTATCATCACAGCCGCATCAACCAGTCCTTGCATCTCGTGATCGCGGTCAGCTTTCTGATCGCCTATGTCATGCTGTTCAAGGATCCGGCGATTTCCGGCCTGATTGGCTGGCTGATCTCGATGACGAGCCGGCAGTCGGGGCATTTTTTCTTTGAGCCGCACAGCTACGACCACGTCAATCACGCGACCCACGACCACAAGGAAGAAATCAAGGTAGGCTACAATTTGCAGCGCAAGGTTGTCCTGATGACGATCTGGGTGCTCTCGCCTGCCCTGCTGCTGATCGATCCGACGCTGCTCGGCATCTTCAAGCCGCATGCGTCGTTCTGGGAATTCGCGCGCCACACCGGCCTGATCTGGCTGTTCCTCGCGATTGGCGGCGTGCTGTTCCGAACCGTGCATCTCTTCTTTATCTACGGCGTGCAGGCCGGACTTGCCTGGGCGTTCAAGATTCTCACGGACCCTTTCCACGACGTGAAGATCTACTGGAAGTCGCCGTACTGGCTGCTCTGGAAGGGCCAACTCATCGATCCGATGGAGCATGTCCATCACGGCATTGATGGCGATGAAGACGAGGAAGAGCCGGCGATTCAGAGCGCCTAGGTCAGCGTGACTTAGGCCAGAACCGTTGCTTCACGATCTCCTTCAGGACACGGCGCTTGATCGACTTGTTGGTCAGCGCTGTGTCTCTCCACCACCAGCCGTCCTCTTTCATTTTCTTCGCGGCGGCGACGAAGCGGTCCGCTACCGCTTCATATTCTTCTTCGGTGTAATTCAGGCTGAAGATGAAGCGGCCCGTACCGATCCACGAAAGCGCCAACCCTTCAGCGCGCAGATAAAACTGAAACATCCAGTTGTAGCGGCTCGGTTGCGTGTAGAGCACCGTCCAGATCGAGGACAGGTTCGCGACCTTTACCGGCAGGCCCGCCTCGTGCAGCCGCCAGTTCAGCCGTTCGGCGCGGCCGTTCCAGGTGCGGTCGAGATCGCCGTAGAGTTTAGCGATTTCCGGCGTCTCCAGCGCATCCAGAAACTCGCCCATCGCCGCCATCACATAGGGATGCGAATTGAACGTGCCGCGCGCGAAGCAGATGTCCGCCGGCCTGTCGTCGCGGAAACGCTTCATCAAATCCTTGCGCCCGCAAATGACGCCGACCGGATAACCGCCGCCGAGCGTCTTGCCATACGTCACCATGTCGGCGCGCACGCCGAAATATTCCTGCGCGCCGCCCATCGCCAGCCGGAAGCCGACGAACACCTCGTCGAAAATGAGAACGATATTCCGCTCGGTGCAAATGCTGCGCAGCTCGCGCAACCAGGCCGCATAGGCTTCCTTGTCGAAATGCGCGCCGCGTCCGCTGTCAATCAGAGAAGAATCCCCCGGTGCGCTCGCATTTGGATGCAGCGCCTGCAACGGGTTCACCAGCACGCAGGAAATATCCCGGCGCCGCCGCAGCACCCGCAAGGCTTTCTCGGACATATCATTCAGCGTCCAGGTGTCGCGCGCCGGCACCGGATTGCCGATGCCCGGCTGCACCTCGCCCCACCAGCCATGATAGGCGCCGCAGAAGCGCACGATGCGGCGTTTTTTCGTGTGATAGCGCGCGAGCCGCACCGCCTGCATGACGGCCTCGGTCCCGGACATATGAAAGGAAACTTCGTCAAGGCCGGAGATTTTCTTCAGCCGCTCGACATTGCTAACGACTACCGGATGATAGCTGCCGAGCACCGGCCCGAGATCGCGGACCTTCTCCTGGGCGCGTTCCATGCAGCCCTTGTAGAAATCGTAACCGAGCACGTTCACGCCGTAAGAGCCGGTGAGATCGTAGAAAACATTTTCGTCAAGATCGGTGACGGTGACGCCGGAAGAGGATTGCAGGAACGATCCCGCCTTCAGGTGCTGCCGCGCATAGCGGCTGTACTGAAACGGAACCCGATAGCTGCCGATGAACTGCAAATCCGAAATGCTGTCCTCGACCTGCTTCGTCACCTCGCGCGTCTTCGCGTAGCGTTCCTTGTAGATCGCAGCGAGGCGCATGAAGCCTTCGCGGCGGAGCAAAGCGGTTTCCGCGGGCGCTCCGTCCGAACTGAAGAAAGTGTTTTCATCGTATTCGTAATACGGGATCAGGCCGGCAATCCGCCGCGACATGCGCGAGTGTCCGGCGAGCGAAGGATGCTTCGCCTGCGAGAGCTCAAGCCGCGTTTTCAGCTTCCAGAGCGAGGCCGAAACAGCGGCGCCGCCCATGCCGTAAAACGCCAGTTTTGCAGCCGAAATATCCATTGTCCGTCAACCTCTTACCGGGATTGTTTCATATGACCGTGCGCGCGCTGATCGCCCGTTTCACCCAGCAGGAAGACCTGAACTTCCTGCTCACCAACCGGATTCCGCGCCGCCTGGTCACCCGCTTCATGGGTTGGTTCAGCAAAATCGAGAATCCGTTGGTGCGGGATTTTTCCATCGGCATCTGGAAACTTTTTTCCGACCTCGATCTCAGCGAGGCGAAGAAAACGAAATTCACCAGCATGCATGACTGCTTCACGCGCGAGTTGAAGGACGGCGCGCGGAGGGTTGATACCGATCCGGAAATCCTCACAAGCCCCTGCGACGCGATTGTCGGTGCATCCGGCACGCTCAAAGACACCACCGTCATTCAGGCCAAGGGTTTCTCCTACCCGCTGATCGACCTCATCGCTTATCCCGAACTCGCGGAACATTATCGCGGCGGCCGCTTCGTAACGCTGCGGCTCACCTCCAGCATGTATCACCGCTTCCACGCACCCTCCGAGCTTCGCGTCGGACGCGTCACCTACATTTCCGGCGACACCTGGAACGTTAATCCCATCGCGCTGAAGCGCGTGGAAAAACTCTTCTGCAAGAACGAGCGCGCCGTGCTGGAGTGCCGGCTGCCCGCCGGCCAGTTGCTTACGCTCGTCCCGGTCGCCGCCGTGCTGGTGGCAAGCATTCGTCTGCATTTTCTCGACGTGCTGCTGCACCTGAACTATCCCGGTCCCAACGTGATCCGCTGCGACGCTTCCTTCACCAAGGGACAGGAAATGGGATGGTTCGAGCACGGCTCCACCATTATCGTTTTCGCGCCGGACGGTTTCGAACTTTGCGGCGGCATTGAAGAAGGCACCCGCATCCGGATGGGCCAGCCGCTTCTGAAACTTCCGCGCGCTCAAGGCTGACTTCTCCCTCGCGACTCGCCGGAGGAAAGTCCCAGTTCGTTGCAACAGATTTATTACAAGGGCCGCGGCAGACGCGCGCGTGTGCCTGCAACCATTTGACGCCGCGTATTAATCCGCTTTGCGGGAGGATTCATCGATCAAACGCGGGTTTGTCACATAAGTGAAACAGCAAAAGACAATGGTCCGGCGCATGGGAATCATCCGCCGGAATCCTTGCTGATGCGTGTTCTGATAGCGACCGACGCCTGGCATCCGCAGGTGAACGGGGTGGTGCGTACGCTGAATTCGCTCGCGCGCTTCGCACAAAAAGAAGGCGCGGACATCCAGTTTCTGACGCATGACGATTTCGTCACCTTCCCGGTGCCGACCTATCCGGGTTTGCGGCTCGCGATCCCGAACCCTTCGGAGATCGCGCGGCGGATCGAGCAGACAGCGCCCGACGCGATTCACATCGCGACCGAAGGCACGATCGGTTTCATGACCCGGCGCTATTGCATCAGAAACAAAATTCCCTTCACCACGAGCTATACGACCAAATTTCCCGAATATATTTCCGCGCGTTTGCCAATTCCGGAGTCGTGGAGCTACGCGGCGCTGCGCAGGTTTCATTCGGCGGCGACGGTCACAATGGTGTCCACGAATTCGCTCCGGGAGGAGTTCGAGCGGCGCGGTTTCACCAATCTCGGCATGTGGACGCGCGGGGTGGATACCGGCCTGTTCGCGCCGGAGCGCGCGCTGGAACTGGACTTCCCGCGCCCGATTTTCACGAGCGTCGGCCGCGTCGCGGTCGAAAAAAATCTCGACGCCTTCCTGTCGCTCGACCTGCCCGGCACCAAGATGGTGATCGGCGTCGGCCCGGCGCTGCCTGATTTGCAGAAACGCTACCCTGAAGTGAAATTCATGGGTCAGCTTGAGAACGGGCAGCTTGTAGGCCATCTCGCCGCCTCCGATGTTTTCGTGTTCCCGAGCCTCACCGATACGTTCGGCATTGTTCAGCTGGAGGCGCTGGCGAGCGGCGTCCCGGTTGCAGCGTTCCCCGTCACCGGGCCGATGGACGTGATCGCCGGTCACCCCATCGGCGTGCTGCATACGGATTTGCGCAAGGCCTGTCTCGGCGCGCTGGAAATCCCGCGTCAGGAATGCCGGAAATTCGCGCTGGAATATTCCTGGGAAAAAAGCGCGCGGCAGTTTCTCGGCCATGCCAAGCGGGTCGCGACCGGACACTTCCGCAAAATCTCATCCCCCGCAATCGACGCCGAACAGGCGCAAGTTCATCGCACCGTCACAGAATCTTGATTAAAGCGATGATGTAGTTTCGCATTGCTAACGGGGCAAAAACATGCGCGCGGATCTCGACAAAACCACCGTAGAAAAAGCCTATGCCCGCTGGGCGCCGGTTTACGACCTCGTCTTCGGCGCGATCTTTGAGAACGGACGCAATAAGGCGATTAAAGCCGCCGAGCGCATCGGCGGGCGCGTGCTCGATGTCGGCATCGGCACCGGCGTATGTCTCGGCGACTACAAGCGCACGACAAAAATTACCGGCGTCGATCTGTCCGAGCCGATGCTGCGCAAGGCGCAGGAGCGCGTCGACGAGCTAGGCCTGAACAATGTCGAATGCCTTGCGGTGATGGACGCCGAAAACCTCTCCTTTCCGGACGAGTCCTTCAACGTAGTAGTGGCGATGCATGTCGTCAGCACCGTGCCGCATCCCATCCAATGCCTGAATGAATTCGCCCGCGTGCTGAAGCCCGGCGGCGAAATCGTGCTGATCAGCCGTGTCGGTGCCGAGAAAGGCCCGCGCAAGACGTTCGAGAAATGGTTCATGCCGATTTCGCGGCAACTTGGCTGGCGCTCCGAATTTCCGTTCAAGATTTTCACGAACTGGGCAAAGCGGACGCCCGGCATCCGCCTGCTTGAACGCAGCCCCGTCCCGCCGCTCGGGCATTTCTCGCTGGTGCGTTTCGGGAAGGACGCATTGGAGAGGAAACCCGCTCCGCGCCGGAAGAAGCTCGCGCGCACCAAAACCCGCGCGGCCAAACCGCAAGCCCGCCAAACAAATCGCAACAAGCGGGCGTAACCAGCACTCTTACAATTTTGAAATTCAGCGCCGGGTTCTAGTTGGCGCCGAAGCGGTAGGTCGCGCCGATTTTTACAACGGAAAAATTCTGCTTGTACTGTGCCGTATCGGAGATCGGCGGCTGCAGGACACCGCCGACCGTGATTGTGCCGGCAACAGCGACCGATTGTGTCCCGAAATTGTAGTAGCCGTACTCCGTGAACAGTGTCCAGTTCTTTGCAATTCTGTACTCAACCCCGGCGCCGGCGGTCCAACCCTTGAGCGTATCCTCGCCGCCAAAGTTCAATATGGTGCCGCCCGCATTGATGAAGTGGTGGAACTGATTGCTGGCCCAAGCGAATCCGCCCTTGCCGTAAATCAACCAGGGACCATCCGCATATCCCATACGTCCGGTGGCGCTCGAGTAGGACTTCAGCCTTGTTTCAAAATTAGTGCTCCCGAGTCCATGGTCCACAAATCGAGAGCCATCAGCACTGCTGTAACTGAACTCCCCATGAATTCCGACAACGAAGTTTGGCGTGAGTGATATATCGCAGCCCAAGCGGCCGCCCCAGTCGGGGCCTTTAGGCCTTGCGGACGCTGGGGGTGTTGCAGCTACGCCATTGTCGGGCGCATCCACATCGCCCCAACTGTAACCGGCTTGGGCGCCGACATAGCAGCCGGTCCAGTTGAACAGGGGCGCGCCTGTTGGCTGCTGCGCCTCTGCCGGAAGCGCTGATAAAGCGATAGCTGCCAGCGCCGCGCAGACGACCTTTTTCATGCTTCCCCGACCCCCCGAGTCGCAAGGTAAAGAAGCACAATAACTGCTGCAAGCGCGCCTGAATTCCGCCTGCCCCTGCGTCAAAGCTCCCTCCCGCGATTCACGCCCTTGGTGTATGACCGTGCGGGGGAATTTCCATGTTCTGGCGTTTTCTGGCCTGCGCCACACTTGCCGCTGTTTTCGCGAACGCCGCCTTGGCGCAGGATCACGCGGACACCCGCAAGCAGTTGTTCGCCGACCTCACGGCAATGGAAAAGGCCGCGCGTGATCGTCTGTTCGAGAATGCTGACTGGGAAAAATTCGCCAAGCTCGAAGATGCCGCTAGCGAATTGATCCGGCTCGCCGAGCAGAAACAGGCGGAACTCGATCAATCCGGCCGGGCGGAGCTTTACCGGCTTTTCGTGCGCTCCTCGCGGCTGGAAGCGGCGGAAAAGACAAAGACACTCACCCCAGAGCAGGCGCTTGAGAAAGCCGGAATTGAACAGGACATCGCCAGGCTCGTTGAGCCTTTGCTTCTGATGCGCCTGAAGGAATTGAGCGCGAAGAAGGACGGCGAGGAACTCAGCTTGCGCGAAAACGCGATTTTCGACGGGCTGACGCGCTGGCAAGCAGCCGCCGGGACCGGCAATGTCGTGGCTTCGCTTGAGCCTCCCGACGATCTTAATTCGCCCCGCATGGATCTGCGCCAGCTCATCTGGATCGAGCAGATTGCGATTATGGAAACGCAAGGCACCGTCCGCCGCGATCTGCGCCTCAAGGACCAGCTGGCGGAGATTTATCGCTGGCTCACGCGCCGCGCGGAAAACCAGGAAGGCGAAAGCCGCGAGGACGCGCTGCGGAGGCTGGCGGCGTTGAAGTCGAAGCGGCGCGAGTAAGCATCCCTGCGCAAAGGGTCGGGGGAGGGACGACCAAGTACCTCCCCCGTGACTTCGATCCAGGTTCTGAAATCCAGATCGACGCCGGTTGGTGAAAAACGAGAGGGTTCTAAGAACCCCCTCGCCTTTACGATTTGATGGTTACGCGGCTGCCGACTTCGCGCCGGCCGCGACCGACGAGATCGTCTTCAAAATCTGCGAAGCGATCTGGTACGGGTCGCCCTGTGAGTTCGGGCGGCGGTCTTCGAGATAGCCCTTGTAGCCGTTGTTGGCGAAGCTGTGCGGGACGCGGATCGACGCGCCGCGGTCGGCAACGCCATAGCTGAACTTGTTCCAGGGCGCTGTTTCGTGCTTGCCGGTCAGACGCTTGTCGTTATCCGGGCCGTAAACCGCGATGTGGTCCTGCAAGTTCTTCTCGAACGCCTTCATCAGCGCTTCGAAATATTC
>CAZUJE010000039.1:0-22715 GCA_964620215.1 uncultured Hyphomicrobiales bacterium | reverse complement strand
GATGGTGCGCGGGTTGCGAAACTGATGGGCGACGCGCCGGTCGTTGAAAGCAAGGGCCGCGCGTTTCCGGTCGAGACGAAATATCTCGGCCGCGACCCGCGCACCCATATCGAGCGGCAGATGGCGGACGCAATTTTACGCGCGGTGGAGGCCGAGCAGGGCTCGGTACTCGCATTCCTGCCCGGTGCCGCCGAAATCCGCCGCACGGCGGATCAACTTAATGAGCGCATCCGCGATTCGAATGTGGACGTTGTTCCTTTATACGGCGCGCTCGATGCGGATACGCAGGACCGCGCGATCTCGCCCGCCGCACCGGGCAAAAGAAAAATCGTGCTGGCGACCTCGATTGCGGAGACTTCGCTCACCATCGAGGGCGTTCGCATCGTGATCGACTCCGGCCTCTCCCGCGTGCCGAAATTTGAACCGGCACTCGGCCTGACGCGGCTGGAGACTGTGCGCGTGTCGCGCGCTTCTGCCGATCAGCGCCGCGGCCGCGCGGGCCGCATCGAACCGGGTGTTGCGTATCGGCTCTGGACCGAACCGGAAACGCAAGCGCTCGTGCCGTTCGCGACACCGGAGATTCTGGAGTCCGATTTGTCCGGCCTGATCCTCGATCTCGCGGTGTGGGGCGTGAGCGATCCGTCCAAACTTGCCTGGCTCGATCCGCCGCCTGCACCCGCGATTGCCGAAGCGCGCAATCTGTTGCGCGAACTGGATGCACTGGATGTCGAAGGCCGCGTGACGGCGCGCGGCAAAAAGCTCGCAAAACTGCCGCTTCCACCACGTCTGGCGGCGATGATTGTGGGCGCTGCGGAGGAAGACGAGGCGCTGCTCGCGGCGGAAATCGCCACGGTTGTTTCCGAACGAAACCTTGGCGGCGACGACCTGGACCTTTCCCATCGCGTCGAGAATTTTCGCAGGGACAAATCCCGCCGCGCGGAGGAAGCCCGCCGCCTCGCGAAAAACTGGGCCGAGCAGGCGGGTGGCAAGCAGCGCAATACTTCGCCTTCCCATGCCGGAAAACTACTGGCCCTCGCTTTCCCCGACCGGGTCGCGAAAGTACGCACTGGCAAGCAGGGCGAGTTTTTGCTGGTGAACGGACGCGGGGCGAAGCTCGATGCCGCGCATTCATTTTCAAAAGAAAAATATCTGGCCGTTGCCGAAATCACCGGCAGGGCAGGCGAGGGGCGAATTCTGCTCGCGGCAAAAATCAGCGAACAGAACATCGAGGCGGAATTCGCTTCGCATATTGAAGATGCGACCGATTTTGCCTTCGATGAAAAAAGCGCCTCGCTGCGTGCGCGCAAGGTCCGCCGCCTCGGCGCGATCAATCTTTCTGAAAAGCCCTTGCCGATTGAAACCGGACAGGAATCCGCCGAGGCGCTGGCCGAAGGCATCGCGCGTCTGGGACTGGAGCGGCTTCCGTGGTCCGCGCATCAGAAACAATTGCTGGAGCGCGTGCGCTATCTGCGCGAACAGAACGGCGATCCGTGGCCGGATTTGTCCGGTGGAAATCTGCAAGCAGGCGTAAAGGAATGGCTGGCACCTGCTTTGATGAATCGCACTTCGCTGTCGCAGATCAATGCGGACGATCTTGCCAATGCGCTCCACAATCTGCTGCCGCACGACCTGATGCGTCGTCTTGAGAAAGATGCGCCGACGCATTTCATCGCGCCGACCGGCTCGAACATTCCGATTGATTACGCCGCCGAGCAAGGGCCGACCGTGCAGCTTCGAGTGCAGGAACTGTTTGGCCTCGACCAGCATCCGAGAATCGCCAACGGAAAAGTTGCGCTCATTCTTGCGCTCACTTCTCCCGCTGGCCGCCCCATTCAGGTAACGAAAGACCTGCCCGCCTTCTGGCGCGGTTCCTGGGCGGATGTCCGCCGCGACATGCGCGGGCGCTATCCGAAACATCCATGGCCGGAGGATCCGCGCGCGGCGGCACCGACCAGACGCGCCAAGCCGCGCGGTACTTAAAATTGTATCGATTTCGTTTCCGGCAATTCACCACGCGGAAAAACTGCAAGCGGTATTTACCCTCGTTTACATTCCTCCGGATAAATTTTCCGGATGCTGAAGAGCGTTCTTTTTCTGGTGGGTCTGACGGTCGCGATCGCGCTGTTCGCGCCCAACCTTTTGCAGAATGTGGGGAGCAACAATTCCGCCTCGGTCGCGCGCGCGGATAAAACCTCCCCATCCGGCAGCGGAGATCACGGCGGCGTCATGCGTCTCGATGCCGGCCGGGGCGGGCATTACAACACCGACATCGAAGTGAACGGCCGCCGCTTCTCCGCGCTGGTCGATACCGGCGCCACGCAGGTGGCGCTCCGCTATGAGGACGCCCGCGCGCTTGGCCTGATTTTTCCCGGCGACAAGTTCGATGTGCAGGTCCGCACCGCCAACGGCATCGCCAAGGCAAAGCGCGTCGAATTGCGGTCCGTGCGTCTCGGCACCATCACGATCCGCGATGTGGAAGGCCTCGTCATGGATCAGGGACTGCTCGGCACCAATCTCCTTGGCATGAGCTTCCTGAAGCGGCTTTCCCGCGTCGAGGTCCAGCGCGGACAGCTCGTTCTCGAGCGTTAAAGCCGCGGTTTCAGCGGCCCTTGGCCGCTTCCTTTTCCCGCCCCGTTTCATGCTATGTGGCGTCCGCGGCCATCCCGCCGCCATGGATTCCCGATGTTTCCAACGCCGAAGCCCGCTCTCACGCCCAATACATTCGAATATGAGTCCGAGCCGATGGTGAAAGCCACCGGCTTTCGCGAATACGACGCGCGCTGGCTGTTCGGCAAGGAACTGAACCTGATGGGCGTGCAGGCGCTCGGGCTCGGCATGGGCACGATCTTCCATGAACTCGGCATCAAGCCCGAGGTGGTCGTCGCGCACGACTACCGGTCCTATTCGGCCTCGATCAAAATGGCGCTTGTCACCGGCCTGATGGCGGGCGGCATGAAAGTGAAAGACGTCGGTCTCGCGGTGACGCCGATGGCGTATTTCGCGCAGTTTGCGCTCGACGTGCCGGCGGTGGCGATGGTGACGGCCTCGCACAATGAAAACGGCTGTACCGGCGTGAAGGTGGGCGCCGCGCGCCCGTTGACATTCGGGCCGGACGAAATGGGACGCCTGAAAGAGATCGTGCTCGGCGGCAAGGGAAAGCCGCGCGACGGCGGCTCCTATGAATTCGTGCAGGGCTTCGCCGAAACCTACATGGCGGACCTGATGAAGCGTCCGAAACTGAAGCGCAAACTGAAAGTGGTCGCGGCTTGCGGCAACGGTACGGCGGGCGCGTTCTCGCCGAAGGTGCTCGCGGGCGTTGGCTGCGAAGTGATCCCGCTCGATTGCGAACTGGATCACACCTTCCCGAAATACAATCCAAACACTGAAGATTTGAAAATGCTGCATGCCTTGCGCGACGAAGTGCTGCGTACGAAGGCCGATGTGGGCCTCGCCTTCGACGGCGACGGCGACCGCTGTGGTGTGGTGGACGATGAAGGCGAGGAGATTTTCGCCGACAAGGTCGGCGTGATGATCGCGCGCGATCTGTCGGCATTGCACAAGAACAGCACTTTCGTGGTGGACGTGAAATCCACCGGCCTGTTCCTTACCGACCCCATTCTGAAAGCGAACGGCGTGAAGGCCGATTACTGGAAGACCGGCCACTCCTACATCAAGCGCCGGGTGACCGAGCTGAAAGCCATCGCGGGCTTCGAGAAATCCGGGCATTTCTTCTTCAATCCGCCCATCGGCCGGGGCTATGACGACGGCCTGATCTCGGCGCTCGCGGTCTGCGACATGCTCGACCGCAACCCGGAAAAGAAAATGTCGGATCTGCGCAAGGCGCTGCCGCGCACCTGGGGATCGCCCACCATGTCGCCGCACTGCGCCGACGAATTGAAATACGGGATCGTCGATAAAATCGTGAAAAAATACGAGCAGGCCAAGGCGAAAGGCGAAAAAGTCGCCGGCCAGCCGATCCGCGATCTCGTCACCGTGAATGGAGTCCGCGTCACGGCCGAAGACGGAACGTGGGGACTGGTGCGCGCCTCATCCAACAAGCCGGAGCTTGTGGTGGTGGTGGAAAGCCCGGTGAGCGAAGCCCGGATGCGCGAAATGTTCGCCGCCATCGACGGCGCGATCCGCGAATACCCGGAAGTCGGCGAATATAATCAGAAGATCTGAGTTTACGACGCGACGCGCGAGATCGAGTTCACGAGGCGCGGACGCAGGTAAAGCTTGTCCGTCATCGTGATCGGGCCGGTGATCGCGTAGCCGATCGGGGGCGTGTAGGTGTAGGTGGCTTCGGCCCAGATCAGCGTGGTGTTGGCGATATTGAGGCCGGTCGGCAGCGTCACTACTTCATTCACACTGCGGGCGGTGTCCTGAAAGGCATCGCTCCAGGCGACTTTCGCATTTCCGTTCGAGTCGATTGTGACGCTCGACACCTTGATCTTGAGCGTGCCGGTCGCATAGGGCGCCATCACCGAAGTGGTGGCGGACATGACCTGATTCATCTCGGCGTTGGTGATGCTCACATCCTGCGCGACAAGGTCGCCGATGGCGCGCGTGACCAGCGTCGTCTTGCGCTTGATGGTGATCGCCTGCGTGATCTCCGAGCCGCCGAGATAAAGCGTCAGCATGATCGGAAGCAGAACCGCGAACTCGACCGCGGACACGCCGCGATGGTCGCGGCGGAAATTGCGAATCGCCTGGATGATGCCCTTGTGCTTCATGACGGCCTCAGTTCGGATACGGTTCATTGCGGAAAGCCGAAGTGGCCATCAGGAGCCGTTTGCCGTTCGGCAGGTCGGCCATGTCCAGCCCGAAGTGGCGGACGAAGGTCGGCCATTCATAAACCACGCGCACGACCACGATGGAGCCCTGCGTGCCGGGCTGCCAGGTGAAGCCGGACGTATCGACGTTTCCGTTTCCGTCGAGCGGCTTGCCCATGTTGGTGCCGCCGAAGGAAGGCGCGACGCGGACATCGACTTTGATTCCGCCCGTGCAGTCGAACAGCGCGTGAAGCCGGTTACAGATTTCGGACTTGAAATTCGCCTGCGTAAGCCCTCCTTTTTGCGCTTGGCCTGTCATGACAAGACGCGATGCGTCGGTGACGGCGGTTTCCAGCACCTGACCGGCGAAGAAGACGAGCGCGGTTTCCAGAATCGCGAACAGCAGCGCCAGGAACGGCATGATGACAATCGCAAATTCGATGAGCGTCGCGCCATCCTTGCGGCGGACGAACTGCACGCTGATGCGGCGGAAGCCGCGGCAAGCGCGGTTCTGCACGACGAAGCGCGGAACGAAATTCTGGACGATGTTCATCATTCGCGCCATTCCCTGCGTTTTGGCTGACGCGGTTGTACCCGATACGGTTTGACGAACCGTTGCGAAGCGGCGACCGGCAAACGGGCAAATGTTTACCTTGCATCAACCATGCCGCCGCATCCGGCGGGACTATCGCTTATTTCGAGGAGTTTCCGGGTGTCGGCGTCGAGAAGCCGTTGCGGGATTCGGCCTGTTTCAGCGTGCTCTCGAAGAAGTCGTTGGCGTCGCCCAGCATCATCGAGCGCTCGCAACGGGGCGCGCAGCTCCAGGTTTCGCGGTTCACGCCGCGCCAGACCGTCAGGCCTTCCTTGGGAGCGCCGACATTGATGCTGTGTTCCGCCAGCACCGAGCCGCGGCTGTCGAGGGCGATGATATTGGTGCGGCCATAGCCTTTTCCGGTGACCACAAGAAGACCGCCTGCCTGCAAGGAACCGTCGGCCACCTGCGGGTTTCCGATCACGATGGTGGCGACCTTTTCCGGCATCCGGACGATACGGGCCTGGTCGAGGATGACCGAAATCGTGTCGGCAGAGGCCGGGCCATGGGCCGCGGCGGCTACGCAAACAAGGGCCAGAGCGCTACGCAGGACAAATGCTTTCACGGCGAACTTCCTTTTAGGCCGGATGGGGCCACGCAACAGGGTGACGCTACTTCACCGATACCGTTCCTAATTTCGCGGAAAATGGTGAACGAAATGCCAACGCCCGGCTGGTTCCGGTAAAGCGGCAAATTTCCCGATTTGTTCGACCGGAAAAACGGCGGCGGCTGTCCATGATGGTTTCCGCCTGGTTTACGGGAAGCGGCACTGTTGAACTTTATTCGATCCACTTAACCGCGCTGCAATGGGTTCCGGCTAGTTTCCCCGCAAGGAAGTCCGGAGGAAGAATTCTCCGGACCCTGCACAGAGAGATGCGTACAGGAGTTCGCCATGCAGATGTTCATCCGGTTCGTCAACGATCAGTCCGGCGCCACCGCCATTGAATATGGCCTGATCGCCGCCTGTATCTCGGTCGCGATCATCACTGTCGCGACGAACGTCGGTTCGAAATTGAACTCGACCTTCACGCAGGTACAGAGCGCGCTGAAATAAGCGCCTTTAACTTCCTGCTTTTGCGATTGGCCCCGCTCCGCGGGGCCATTTTGTTTTGTAAGATTTGATTCAAGATGTTTGAAAATTCGTCCGGTATTTAAAATTTTCAGCATTCGATACATCGAATCGTTAGAGGGGTGCGGTATTCCATGGCCACTAACCGGGGGAAAAACCCCGGCAACCTTGGGAGATGTGTCAATGGTTCTTCGTAACTTCATCCGTGACGAATCCGGTGCCACGGCCATCGAATACGGCCTGATCGCCGCCTGCATTTCGATCGCGATCATCACTGTCGCGACCAACGTCGGCTCGAAGCTGAACTCGACCTTCACGCAGGTTCAGACCGCTCTGAAGTAATCGAGACAGATTCCGTCACACGAAATACAACAGGCCCCGGCATCACCGGGGCCTTTTGCTTTGATGAAATGTTTTTTGAAAGCGGGAAAATTGCAAACAATTTCCAGATGAATTGTCGGCTGGGGTCGTTAAAAAAGTTCCGTTTCAGTCAATCGGATCATAATTCGCTGTCGATAGGGTCCGTCCTGCAAGCCGGAACACCGGCCAAGCAGGGAGACTATGACACATGACTTTCCGCAAATTCCTTCGTGACGAATCCGGCGCAACGGCCATCGAATACGGCCTCATCGCCGCTTGTATCTCGATTGCGATCATCACGGTCGCGACCAATGTCGGTTCAAAACTGAACTCGACCTTCACCCAGGTCGAAGGCGCCCTCAAGTAAGCGTCGAAGAACCATTTTGCGGAAGTGCCGGGAAACCGGGACTTCCGCAACATCTTCCAAAGGGCGCGGGGGGTAATTCCCCGCGCCCTTTCCCTTTGATTCACCGATCCCGGGTAGCTTCGTTCCGGAAAAGGCGTGAACGGAGAAGGTAATGATCCGCGAACTGGTGGTTTTGGCGCTGTTTCCCGCTGCGATGGCCTATGCGGCAGCGAGCGATCTGGTTTCCATGACCATCTCCAACCGGCTTTCGCTCGGCCTGGCGCTGGCCTTTTTCGTGGTGGCGTTTGTGATCGGCATGCCGCTGGCCGATGTGGGCCGGCATGTGCTGGCGAGCCTTGTGGTGCTGGCGGTGGCGTTTTTCTGCTTCGCCCGCGGCTGGATCGGCGGGGGCGATGCCAAGCTCGCGGCCGCCACCGCGCTCTGGCTCGGCTTCGTGCATCTGATGGATTATCTGCTGATCGCTTCTTTCGCCGGCGGCATTCTCACGCTCGGACTCTTGTACGCGCGGAAGCTGCCCTTGCCGGCATTCCTCGCCCGTCAGCCCTGGATCGCCCGTCTGCATCACGTGGACACCGGCATCCCTTACGGCATCGCCCTCGCGGTGGCCGGCCTGCTGGTTTATCCCGACACGATCTATATGCGGGCTTTGTCCTGAAAACCGGGCATTTCCAGGCGGATCGCTAAATTCGATTACGCCTCATTAACCATAATTTGACGTTTGGCTGCTGCAATCCGCGCTGACAGCAGTTCTCCGTTCGATTCTGGGATGTGAGCGTATGAAACCGGCCCGCATAATCGTTCTCGCCATCGCGCTTTGCGCAGGCGGTCTAGCCTTCATGCTTTCCGGAGGCGAGCCGCCGCCCGCTCCGGTGACGATCGTCCAGTCGCAGGACGTGATCGAAATTCTTGTCGCGAAAAGCGAGATCCCGGTCGGCCGCTCCGTGTCGCCCGAGGATGTCACCTGGGCGCCGTGGCCAAGCAAAGCCGCCGGACCGCTCTATATCACCAAGGCGAAACGCCCGAACGCGCTGGAAGACCTGAAAGGCTCCGTCGCGCGCGCGCCGTTCGTTCCTGGCGAACCGATCCGCGAGGAAAAACTGGTCAAGGCCGATGGCTCCGGATTCATGTCCGCGATCCTTTCGGCCGGCATGCGCGCGATCTCCACCGAAATTTCCGCGGAGAGCGGTGCTGGCGGATTCATTCTGCCGAACGACCGCGTCGACGTGATCCTAACGCGCCGCGAGACGGACAGCTTCCTGAGCGAGACGATACTGCGCAATGTGCGCGTGCTCGCCATCGACCAGACCGTTGAGGAAAAGAACGGTCAGAAGGTCGTCGTCGGAAAAACCGCCACGCTCGAATTATCCGCCCGTCAGTCCGAGACGCTCGCGCTCTCACGCCAGCGCGGCACGCTTTCGCTTGCGCTGCGCAGCCTCGCCGATGCGATGCCGGCGAATGCTGGCAAGGCGAAGCCGGAAGAAGAAAACGAAAAAGCCAGCGGTTCAGTCAACGTCGTGCGCTTCGGCGTCACGACAACGCAAACCGCTCGATAGACGCGGCGAAGAAGGGGTCAACATGCCGAAGTCTTCCATAGCGATTCTGAAGGTGGCAGCCGCGACGGCGCTTTTGTTCGTCCTTGCCGCGTTGACATCGAAGCCGGTGAGCGCCGACGAGACGGGGTCGATCCGCTCATCCGCGCCGCAGTCTTCCGGCCGCTTCCTCGCGCTTGGAATCGGCAAGACGCAGGTGGTCGATCTGCCGCGCGATGCGAAGGACGTGCTGGTCGCCAATCCGGCCATTGCGAACGCAGTCGTGCGCTCGGCCCGGCGCGCTTATCTGATCGGCGTCGCACCCGGCCAGACCAATGTGATTTTCTTCGATGGGGATGGCCGCCAGATGGCTGCCTATGACATCGAAGTCGGCCGCGACGCCACCGGCGTGCGCGAAGCCCTTCGCCGTCTCAATCCGAAATCCTCCGTCCGCGTCGATGCGGTGGGCGACAGCGTCGTCCTTTCCGGCGAAGTCGCGGGTGCTGCCGAGGCGCAGGCCGCGGTGGACGCGGCAGGCCGTCTCGTCGGCGACAAGGACAAGGTCGTGAACGGCCTCACCATCAAGGGCAAGGAGCAGGTGCTCCTGAAAGTCACGGTCGCGGAAGTTCAGCGCAACATCCTGAAACAGATGGGCGTCGACCTGAACGGCGCCGTCAATATCGGCAGCGCCACCATCGGCACGGGTATCGCGGGCGCGGCCACCAACTTCTTCCTGAACAATCCTTTCACCGTGCAGAACCAGTCGATTTCCTCGACGCAGGTTCCGGTGACGGCGAATTTCGGCAACGGCAACCACATCACCATGACGCTGAAGGCGATGGAGCAGGCGGGCGTGATGCGCACGCTGGCGGAGCCTTCTTTGACGGCGATCTCCGGCGAATCCGCGAAGTTCCTTGCGGGCGGCGAGTTTCCGATCCCCGCCGGCCAGACCTGCGATCCCGCGGGTGGCTGCCAAATCCAGATTCAGTTCAAGCAATTCGGCGTCGGACTTGAGTTCACGCCGGTCGTTCTCGGCGAAGGCCGCATCAGCCTGAGAGTGGGCACGGAGGTGTCCGAACTTTCAACCGAAGGCGCGATCCGCTTCTCGAGCATCAACATTCCATCGCTCCGTGTACGCCGCGCCAGTTCCACGGTCGAGCTTCCGTCCGGCGGCGGCCTCGTGATGGCGGGTTTGCTTCAGGAACAGACCAAGCAGAACATCAACGGCGTGCCGGGCCTGATGAACATCCCGGTTCTCGGCGCGCTGTTCCGCTCGCGCGACTACCAGCGCGGACAAACCGAACTGATGATTATGGTGACGCCCTATGTCGTGAAGGCGAGCGCGCCGAGCGCAATCGCACGTCCCGACGACGGCTTCGCCGATCCCGCGGACCCATCGACGGTTCTGCTCGGCCAGTTGAACCGCATTTATGGCGGCACCGGCGCAGTGAAGCCGCAGCGGGCCTATCACGGCAATTACGGATTCATTCTCGATTGAGGCGCTGAGGAGCGAATATGTCCAAGTCCTTCACGACCAAACTAGCCGCGCCTCTGTGCTTCGCCACGCTGCTCATCGTGGCTGGCTGCAAGACCGCGACCTCTCCCGTGGTGACCAACAGTTTCTTCCCGGTCGATTACCGCGAGCGCCATCCGATCCGTTTCGATGAAAACGAACGCTCGGTCCAGTTGCTTGTCGGTTCGGGCCGCGGCGAAATGACTGCCTCGCAGCGCGCGCAGGTGACGGCGCTCGGCGGTGCCTGGCGCCGCGAAAGCACGGGAATTATTGTTATCGACGTGCCGACCGGCACGAAAAACGAGCGCGCGGCGCAATATGCCGTGCGCGAGGCGCAAAGCGTTCTGCGCGCCACCGGCGTGCCCGCGCGCGCCGTCCGCGTGCGCAAATACGAGCCGCCGCAAACGAGCGATCTTGGCCCGGTCCGGATTTCCTATACGCGGATCGAAGCCACCGCCGGCCCTTGCGGAGAATGGCCGGAGGATCTCGGCGTCAGTCCAACACCGAGCCTGACCGGGATGGCGCCCAGCATCGACAACCGGCCGTACTGGAATTTCGGCTGCGCGGCGCAGAGAAATCTCGCGACGATGGTCGCCAATCCGGAAGACCTGATCCAGCCGCGTCCGGAAACGCCGGCATATGCCGGGCGCCGCCAGACCGTCATGGAAAAATATCGCAAGGGTGAGGATCCGGCGTCGATCTACAACAGCGCAACCGACGGCAAAGTCAGCACGGTGGGCGGCAAATAATGAATAAATTCGCGCAAGCCATCGAACTTGAATCAAGTGCGCAGACGGGCGGCGGTGAAGGTTTCATCGCCGCGATTCCGCGCATCTCGATCCAGGCATTCTGCGAAACGCCGGAATTGTCCAATGCGGTGCAGGCGGCTTCCGCCGACCGCCGCATGGGCAAAGCACATGTCAAAATTCAGATGGGCGGCATCGTCGCCGCCATCGAGGCCTATAACGGCGCGCCGACTCCGAACGTGATCCTGATCGAGCACAACGGCAACGGCACCGACCTGATCGACGGGCTGGATCGCCTTTCCGATGTTTGCGATGCCGGCACCAAGGTCATGATCGTCGGCCGTCTCAATGACATCGTTCTTTATCGCGAACTCGTCCGCCGCGGCATCAGCGACTATGTAATGTCGCCGCTGTCGGCGCTGGATGTCATTCGCTCCGTTTCCAATCTTTTCAGCGCGCCCGACGCCGAGCCTGTCGGCCGCGTGCTTGCCGTGATCGGCGCCAAGGGCGGCGTCGGCTCTTCGACGGTCGCGCATAACGTGGCCTTCTCGATCGCGCGCGATCTGGCGCTCGACACGGTGATCGCCGATCTCGATCTTCCGTTCGGCACCGCCGGTCTCGACTTCAATCAGGATCCGCCCCAAGGCATCGCCGACGCGGTGTTCTCGCCGGACCGCGTGGACAGCGCCTATATCGACCGGCTGCTGTCGAAATGCACCGACCATCTGAGCCTGCTCGCGTCACCGGCGACGCTCGAGCGCGAATACGATTTCGCGAGCGAGTCGTTCGATCCGGTGCTTGACGCCATGCGCAGCTCGATTCCCTATATCGTGCTCGACCTTCCGCATCTGTGGACGGCCTGGGCGAAACGCACGCTGATCGGCGCCGACGAAGTGTTGCTCGTCACGACGCCGGATCTCGCGAGCCTGCGCAACGCGAAAAATCTTTTCGACTTCGTGCGCAGCGCCCGCCCGAACGACAAGCAGCCGATGTATCTCCTCAATCAGGTCGGCATGCCGAAGCGGCCGGAAGTCCGCGCGGTTGATTTCGCGAAGGCGCTGGAAGCGCAGCCGATCGCCTCGATCCCGTTCGACCCGCAGATTTTCGGCACCGCCGCCAACAACGGCCAGATGATCGCCGAGGTGAATTCGGCGAGCAAAATCTCCGAGACATTTCTCAGCGTGGCCAAACAGCTGACCGGACGCGCCGAAGCAAAGAAGGAAAAAACCGATTTCCTCTCTCCGCTGCTCGCAAAATTGCGTGGGCTGAAGAAGTAACGAAGCGCGTTCAGGAACAGGCGTATGTTCGGCAAGCGAGCCCAAGGAAACGAAGCGCAACGTCCCCAGCCAGCGGCCCCCGCGGCTCGCCCGGCTGAGGCTCCGCGTCCGCAGCCGGCGCAGTCCAAACCGCAGATGCCTGCCTCGAATTCGGCGTTCGCCGAGATCAAGCAGAACACCATGCCGTCTCCGCCGGTAGCGCCCGCCGCTCCACAGAGCGTGGCCGAAGGCCGCCGTTCGGAAAGCTTCTACGAGACCAAGGGCCAGATTTTCGGCGCGCTGATCGAGGCGATCGACCTCACGCAGCTTTCGAAGCTCGACCCGATGGCGGCGCGCGAAGAAATCCGCGACATCGTCAACGAAATTATCGCGATCAAGAACGTCATCATGTCGATCTCCGAGCAGGAAGAACTGCTCGAGGACATCTGCAACGACGTGCTCGGCTATGGCCCGCTGGAGCCGCTGCTGGCGCGCGACGACATCGCCGACATCATGGTGAATGGCGCCGGCACGGTGTACATCGAAGTCGCGGGTAAAATTCAGAGAACCGGAATCCGTTTCCGCGATAACCAGCAGCTTCACAACATTTGCCAGCGCATCGTGAGCCAGATCGGCCGCCGCGTGGACGAAGCAAGCCCGATTTGCGACGCGCGCTTGCCGGACGGCTCGCGTGTCAACGTGATCGTGCCGCCGCTTGCGATTGACGGCCCGGCACTCACCATTCGTAAGTTCAAGCGGGACAAGCTCACGCTCGAACAGCTCGTCAAATACGGCTCAATCTCGCCATCCGGCGCGGATCTCCTGAAAATCATCGGCCGCTGCCGCGTGAACGTCCTGATCTCCGGCGGCACCGGCTCGGGCAAGACGACGCTGCTGAATTGCCTCACCCGCTACATCGACGAGGAAGAGCGCATTATCACCTGCGAAGACGCCGCCGAATTGCAGTTGCAGCAGCAGCACGTCATTCGCCTGGAATCCCGCCCGCCGAATCTCGAGGGCGAGGGCGAAGTGAAAATGCGCGACCTCGTCCGCAACTGTCTGCGTATGCGCCCCGAACGCATCATCGTCGGCGAAGTCCGCGGACCCGAAGCGTTCGACCTGTTGCAGGCGATGAACACGGGCCATGACGGCTCGATGGGCACGCTGCACGCCAACAGCCCGCGCGAAGCTCTCTCGCGTCTTGAATCGATGATTACCATGGGCGGCTTCTCGCTGCCCCCGCGCACGATCCGCGAAATGGTCGTCTCTTCGGTCGACGTGATCGTGCAGGCGTCGCGTATGCGCGACGGCTCCCGCCGCATCACGCACATCACCGAAGTGATCGGCATGGAAGGCGAAGTCGTCACCACGCAGGATTTGTTCGTCTACGAATATCTCGGTGAAGACGCCAACGGCAACATTCTCGGCCGCCACCGCTCGACCGGCATCGGCCATCCGCGTTTCTGGGATCGCGCGCGCTATTACGGCGAGGAACAGAGGCTCGCGGCCGCGCTCGACGCTTCCGAAAGCATCGACGAAATGGTGCGCGGATGAGCCCGCTCGTCATCGCGCTGCTTTCGACCGTCGCGGTCGGCGGCGTCGCTTACGTTTTCATTTATCCGCTTTTGTCCGGCGAACGCCGCGCCGAGAAACGGATGAAGGACATCACCGTCGCCGAGATCGAGGAGAAGCGGAAACGCAAGACCGCCGATCCGGCGACTTCCCGCCGCGCGCAGGTGGAAGATTCCCTGAAGAAACTTGAGGAGCGGCAGAAGTCGCGGAAGAACCCGCCGCTCTCGGCGCGCATCACGCAGGCCGGCCTCAGCATCGACAAGAAGACATTTCTGATGATGAGTGGCGCGCTTGGTTTCTTCGCCGCCTTTATCGCCTATTTCACCGGCGCTCCGCTCTATGCGGTGCCTGGTATTGGCTTCGCCGCGGGCTTTGGCTTGCCGCGCTGGGTTTTGTCCTATCTGAAAAAGAAGCGCGAAGATAAGTTCACGACCGAATTGCCGAACGCCGTGGATGTGATCGTGCGCGGCGTGAAGGCCGGCCTTCCGATCGGGGATTGCATCCGCATCATCGCAACCGAGACACAAGAGCCCGTGAAAACGGAGTTCCGTGTTATCGCGGAATCGGCCGCCGTCGGCGTGCCGCTCGGAGAGGCCTGCGGCAGGCTTTACGACCGCATGCCGCTGCCGGAAGCAAACTTCTTCGGCATCGTGATTACGATTCAGCAGAAAGCCGGCGGCAGCCTTTCGGAGGCGCTCGCCAATCTTTCGCGCGTGCTGCGCGACCGCAAAAAAATGAAGGCCAAGATCAAGGCGATGTCCACGGAAGCGAAAGCCTCCGCGATCATCATCGCCGCCTTGCCGCCCGCGGTCATGTTCCTCGTCTATCTGACGAGCCCGAATTATATCGAGCTGCTCTGGACGACGCCGCAGGGCCGCATGCTGCTCGTCGGCTCCGCCGCCTGGATGATGTGCGGCACGCTCGTCATGCGCAAAATGATCAATTTCGATTTCTGAGGATGATGCGATGACCGAACTCATCATCGATCATCTTCACAACACCCGCTTCATGGTGACGCTGCTCACGGCGGTCGCCGCGATGGCGACGGTGCTCACCATCGCGATGCCCTATGTGTTCGGCGACAATCTCGAGCGCCGGATGAAATCGGTCGCCATCGAGCGCAACAAGATCCGGGCGCGCGAGCGCGAACGGCTGGCGCGCGGCGAACGCATTACGCTGCGGCAAACGCCGAAGGCGTATATGCAGGCCATCGTCGAGCAGCTCAATCTGCGCAAGCATCTCGGCGAAGAGGAAATGCGCGCGACGCTGGTGCAGGCCGGATATCGCGGGCATGGACCGTATGTCACGTTCCTGTTCTTCCGGCTCATCATGCCGATTGCGCTGTTCTTTATCGCGATCATCTATCTTTTCTTCATCATCAGGATCGACCAGCCGGCCACCATCAAGCTTGCCATGTCGATCGGCGCCGCCTGGATCGGCATGCGGGCGCCGGCGCTGTTCCTGAAGAACATGATTTCGCGGCGCCAGCTTTCGATCCGGCGCGCGTTTCCCGATGCGCTCGATCTGCTCCTGATCTGCGTTGAATCCGGCATGTCGATCGATGCGGCCTTTCGCAAGGTATCGGAGGAAATCGGCACGCAGTCGATTCCGCTGGCGGAAGAACTCACGCTCGCCACGGCGGAGTTGTCTTATTTGCAGGATCGCAGGCTTGCCTACGACAATCTCGCCTTGCGCACGAACATTGACGGCGTGAAGGCGGTCTGTACCGCGCTTGTACAGGCTGAGCGTTACGGCACGCCGCTCGGCCAGGCCTTGCGCGTACTCGCGCAGGAAATCCGCGACATGCGCATGTCGGAAGCGGAAAAGAAGGCGGCAGCGCTTCCGCCGAAACTCACCGTGCCGATGATCCTGTTCTTCCTGCCGGTGCTGTTTGTGGTAATTCTCGGACCCGCCGCCATCCGCGTGATGGCGATCAATCCCTGAAATAAAAAAAGCGCGCCCGAAGGCGCGCTTTAAATTCCCGTTCCCGAAATTCTCAGTCCGCCGCCGCGACCTTCTTCAGGTCGATGGGCTTCCTGGGAGCCGCCGTCTTTTTCTTGGGCGGGTCTTTCATCATTTCCTGGAAGTAAGCGAGATTCTGCTGCGCCTGTTCCGGCGAGATCAGGCCCGCGGTCACGCGCTGGGATTCTTCGGTCTTGCCTTGCAGGGCGAGGACGAGACCGAGGTTCTGGCGGATTTTCGGATCGGCGTTCGGCCCGTCGGCGCGGCGCAGCACCTGCTCGGCGCGGATCAAATCCTTCGAGAGCGCATAGGAGAGGCCTAGATTGGAAAGCACCACCGGCTCGTTCGGCACGATGCGGAGCGCAGTCTCGTAGAAACGCCGGGCCTCGGCATGGTTGCCCACCTGGTCGTGGACGGCACCCTGCGCGTTCAGCACGCGCCAGTCCGGCTGGTCCGGCGTATGCGCCTTGCTCAGCACTTCCAGCGCCTGGGTGAACTGGCCGACATCGGCGAGCGCCCGGCCATAGGCGCCGAGCACTTCGGGGTTCTTGGAATTCCGTAAGGACGCCTGCTGCAACACGGCGGCTGCCTGCGCGCGCTGCCCGGTCTGGCGCAGCGCCTGCGCATAGGCGACCGCGATGCGCGGGTCGCTCGGCTGGTCGCGGTACTGGTTCGCGAGCTGATCGACCTGCTTCCGCCAGTCGGCCTCGGTCGGGCGCTGCGCGCCGCTGATCGAGCCGGTGACGGCAGGCCGGTTGGTGACGCAGCCGCCAAGCGAAGCGGCGATCACCGCAGCCAGCGCGATCTTTGAAACCTGAATTCTGTTGATGCGAAGGATACCCATGACTTGCTCCTGCCGGGAAAAATTTGCTCACCGGCGCAAGTATCAATACATCGTTAACCCTAATGTCCGGTTAAGATCAGCCGATTTGCGGAGATTTGCCTTGTCCAAACTTCATCCGGCTTTTTCGGCGCACGGCGCGAAGGGTGCAAAACCCGTCTGGTGCGTGGACGCCGATTCCTGGCCCGCGATACAGAAGCAGCTTCCGGAATCCGCGCGAGCCTATGCGGAAGCCTCCGGCTTCAAGGCCGAAGCAGGCAGTTTTCTTTTGCTGCCCGATGCAGCCGGAAAAATTCCGGGCGCATTGTTCGGGATCGACAGAAAATCGGCTCGCAACGCGGACGCTTTTCTCGCTGGAAAATTGCCGGGGCTTTTGCCTGCGGGAATCTGGCGCTTCGAGACCGCGCCTCACAATGTAAAGCTCGCCGCGCTCGCCTTTGCACTCGGCACCTACAAATTCTCGCGCTACCGGAAATCCGAAGCGAAACAGGTCCAGCTTGAGCTTCCAAAAGACGCCGACGGCGCGGAATTGTCGCGCATGGTGGAAGCGATCTTCCTCGTCCGCGATCTCGTCAACACGCCCGCCAACGATTTCGGCCCGTCCCAGCTCGAAGCCGCTGCGAAAGAAGTGGCTGAACGTTTCGGCGCGAAATTCCGCTCCATTGTGGGCGAGAAACTGATCGCCGCGAATTTTCCGCTGGTTCATGCGGTGGGCGCCGCCGCCGAGGACGAGCCGCGCCTGATCGATTTCGCCTGGGGCGATGAAACGCATCCGAAGGTGACGCTGGTCGGTAAGGGCGTCTGCTTCGATACCGGCGGGCTCAATCTCAAAACCGATGCCGGGATGCTGCTCATGAAAAAGGACATGGGCGGTGCCGCCAGCGCGCTCGGCCTCGCGCAGATGATGATGGGCGCGGACTTGCCCGTTCGCCTGCGCGTCATCATTCCCGCCGTGGAAAATTCCGTGTCGGACGAATCGTTTCGCCCCGGCGACATCTACAAGAGCCGCAAGGGCATCACCGTGGAGATCGGCAACACGGACGCAGAGGGCCGGCTCATCCTATGCGACGCTATTTCGCTGGCCGACGAAGAATCTCCCGAGTTGCTGGTGGACTTCGCGACGCTCACCGGTTCCGCCCGCGTGGCGCTCGGGCCCGAACTGCCCGCCGCCTTCACCGACGATGACAAGCTCGCGGCCGATCTGGCGCGCTTCGGCAAGGCGGAGGCGGACCCGACCTGGCGGATGCCGCTATGGCGGCCCTATCAGGCGCTGCTCGATTCCAAGATCGCCGACACCAATAACATCAGCGGCGGCTCGCACGCGGGAGCGATCACGGCGGCGCTGTTCCTGTCGCGTTTTGTCGAGAAATCAAAAAGCTGGCTGCATCTGGATTTGTTCGCCTGGAATCCATCCTCGAAGCCCGGCCGCCCGGAAGGCGGCGAGGCGCAGACCATCCGCGCGCTCTATGCGCTGTTGAAAGACCGCTACGGCTGATTGCGACTCCCGCCGCAAAGGAGAACAATCCGGCTCCGTAACGATTCTTCTGGAGGCGGAAAGTGTCGTTCGACCTGCGCCCTTCACAGGCGCTGAAGCTGTATCACGACCTGTCGTTTGCGCTCGTGCGTGACGAGGATGGCGATCTTTCCGCGCGCCAGATTTCCGTCCTGCTCACGGTCTATCTGGAGCCGCCGCCGCACACCGTGCGCGGGCTGGCGGCGAAGCTCGGCGTCACGAAGCCCGTGATTACCCGCGCGCTCGATACGATGGGAAGAATGCAGTTGCTCACCCGCCGCCGCGACCAGGCCGACCGCCGCAATGTCGTCGTGCAGCGCACGGTGAAGGGCGCGCTCTATGTGGAAAAGCTCGGCGACCTGATCGTCGCGAAGGCGAAGGATTTGCGATGAGCCTCGACTGGCGGCTCGATCCGGCGCGGCCGGGTGTGACGGGCGTGTTGAAGCGCGTGATCGGAAGCATCTCGCCGGTGCGGCGCGAGCCCGCGCATTACGCTCCTCTGGATACGGAAGCGCTCTTTGGCGAACTCGTGAAAGTGTACGAGACGAATGACGAGGGCTGGTGCCGGGTTCAACTGGAAACGGACGGCTATGTCGGTTGGATGCCGGCGAACGATCTGATCGCGGCGGACAAAGAGAAGCCGACGCATTATGTGAGTGTGCCGCGCGGATTTATTTTTTCCCAGTCCGACATCAAGTCGCCGCCGCAGATGGCGCTGCCAATGGGCGCGCGGGTTGCTGTCGAGCGGACGCAGCAGAATTTTCTGATCGCGGAAAACGGATTTATTCCTTCGGTGTTTTTGAAGGAGATCGGACAAACCGATTCCGATTTCACCGCGACCGCGGGAAAGTTTCTGAACGTTCCTTATCTCTGGGGCGGAAAATCCACGCTCGGAATCGATTGCTCGGGGCTGGTGCAGGTTTCGCTGCAAGCCGCGGGCATCAAATGCCCCCGCGACAGCGACATGCAGACAGGTCTTGGAAAGCCCGTGCTGTTCGATGATCTTGCCGCGCTCAAGCGTGGCGATCTTGTCTGCTGGAAGGGCCACATCGGAATTATTTCCGAGCCGGGAAAATTGCTGCACGCCAACGCATTCCATATGAGGGTGGCGGAGGAGCCGCTGGCGGAGGCGGTGGGGCGCATTGAGAAGACAGGCTCGAAAATTATCGGGGTGCGGCGGGTTTAATAGCCGAGCTTGCGATCGATCAGGTTTTTCAACGGCTCACCGCGCTCGAACGCTTCGATCTGATCCAGCACATATTTCGTGAGGGCTTCGGGATCGCTCTGGGCGGCGTTGTGGGGCGTCACATAGATTTTCGGATGCGCCCAGAGCGGGCTCTCCTGCGGCAGCGGTTCCTGCTCGAATACATCGAGGCTGGCGCCGGTCAGCGTGCCGTCGCCGAGCGCGCGGAGAATATCCTTCTCCACCTGCAAACCGCCCCGTCCGGCATTCACCAGCACCGGCCCGCCGAGGACACCGTCGCGGGCGAGCATTTTGAAAAAATTATAATTCAACATTCCGCGCGTGGCGGGCGTGAGCGGCAACAGGCAAACGAGAATATCCGTTTGCGCCAGAAAGCGCGGCAATTCCGCTCCGCCGCCGAATGTCTCGACGCCCGGCACGGACTTCTTCGTGCGGCTCCAGCCGGTGACTTTGAATCCGAGCGGGGCGAGTGCGGCGGCGGCGGCCTGTCCGAGCACGCCCATGCCCAATAGCCCCACACGCACTTCGCTGGCGGGACGTTCAGGATGCTCATGCCAGATTTTCTTTGCTTGCTGGTCGCCGTAGAGCTTCATCTTCCGCTGGTGCAGCAGACAGTGCAGCACGACGTACTCGCACATGCGCTTGGTCAGATCAGGATCGACGATGCGCACCACCGGCACATTGGGCAGCGCCGGATCGTTCATCAGATGATCGACGCCGGCGCCGAGCGAAAAAACCGCTTTCAGATTCGGCAGTTTCGCGAGCAGGCCGGCCGGCGGTTTCCACGCACATACATATTCGATGTCGGCAAGTTCGCCGGCTTCCGGATACATCCGGATATTGTGGTTCTTTCCGAGCGTGCGAAAACGAGAGAGCCATGCTTCCGGCTCCCATCCGGTGATCGCAAGCAGGATCGTGGACATTTATTGCGACACGGCTCCGGTGGCGACCGCGTCGAGATTGAACGCGGCGGCGAACAGCGCGCGCGTGTAATCCGATTTCGGATTGGTGAAAAGTTCTTTCGCCGGTCCCTGCTCGACTACCTTGCCCGCGCGCATCACCACCACATGGCTCGCGAGCGCCGCCACAACCTTCAGATCGTGGCTGATGAACATATAGGTCAGCCCGCGTTTCTTCTGTAGATCGCGCAGGAGATCGACGATCTGCGCCTGGATCATCATGTCGAGGGCACTCGTGGGCTCGTCCAGCACGACGAAAGAGGGCTCCAGCACCATGGCGCGGGCGACCGCGATGCGCTGGCGCTGGCCGCCGGAGAATTCATGCGGATAGCGGAACCGAGTAGCGGGATCGAGGCCGACATCTTGCAGCGCCGCCATCACTTTTGCTTCGCGTTCCGCTTCGGTGAGTTTTGGCTGATGCACTTCCAGCCCTTCGCCGACAATGTCGGCGACGGACATGCGAGGAGAGAGCGAGCCATACGGATCCTGGAAAACAATCTGCATGTCGTAGCGGATGGGGAGCATTTCCTTGAATCTCAGCCCCTGCACATCCTTGCCCATGAATACGATGCGGCCGTCGCTGGAAATCAGCCGCAACAACGCAAGGCCAAGTGTCGTTTTTCCCGAGCCGGATTCGCCGACGACTCCCAAAGTTTCTCCGCGGCGGATTTCGATGGAGACGCCGTCCACGGCCTTGATGTGGCCGACGGTTTTCCGCAGCAGCCCGCGCTTGATCGGAAACCAGATGCGGAGATTGTCGGTGGAGACGACGACCGGCTGGTCCGGATGCGGCTTCGCCGCTTCGCCTTTCGGCTGCGCCGCAATCAGGTCGCGCGTGTAGGCGTGTTTGGGTGCGGTGAAAATTTCCGACGCGGTGCCTTTTTCAACGATGAGGCCGCCTTGCATCACGCAGACGCGGTCGGCGATTTTCTTCACGATGCCGAGGTCGTGGGTGATGAACAGCATTGCCATGCCGAGGCGCGACTGAAGCTCTTTTAACAATTTCAGGATTTGCGCCTGCACGGTTACGTCGAGCGCGGTTGTCGGCTCGTCGGCGATGAACAAATCCGGCTCGTTGGCGAGCGCCAGCGCGATCATCACCCGCTGCCGTTGGCCGCCGGATAGCTGGTGCGGGTAGGAGCGGAGCCGCGTCTTCGGCTCCGGAATGCCGACTTCGGCGAGCAATTCGATCACCCGTTCCTGCGCGGCCATGCCTGAAAGCCCGCGATGCAGCCCCAGCACTTCCGCAATCTGCTTCTCCACCATATGCAGCGGATTGAGCGAGGTCATCGGCTCCTGAAACACCATCGTGATGTCGTTGCCGCGCACCTTGCGGATTTGCCGCTCGGACATCGGCAGCAAGTCCTGGCCCTTGAACAGCACGCGGCCGCTTGGATGATGCGCGGCCGGATAAGGCAGCAGTTTCAAAATCGAAAGTGCCGTGACGGATTTGCCAGAACCGGATTCACCGACCAGCGCCACCGTCTCGCCGGGTTTCACGTCGAACGAAATCCGGTCGACCGCGAGATTGTCACGCTCGTCCTGCCTGAAGGCGACGGAGAGATCCTCAACCCTGAGAAGCGGCTCGCTCATGTGAAGGTCTTTCTCGGATCGAAAGCGTCGCGCACCGCTTCGCCGATAAAAATCAGGAGCGACAGCAGGATCGCGACGGTGAAAAATCCGGTGAGGCCGAGCCACGGCGCCTGCACGTTCGATTTGCCCTGCGCCAGCATTTCACCAAGCGAAGGCGAGCCGGGCGGCAGGCCGAAGCCCAGAAAGTCCAAGGCGGTCAGCGTCATCACCGAGCCGGAGAGAATGAACGGCAGGAAGGTGAGCGTCGCCACCATCGCGTTCGGCAACACGTGGCGGAACATGATGACGATGTTGGAAACGCCCAGCGCGCGCGCCGCCTGCACGAACTCGAAATTGCGTGCCCGCAAAAATTCCGCGCGCACGAGGCCGACAAGCGCCACCCACGAGAACAGCAGCAGAATTCCGAGCAGCACGAAGAAGCTGGGCGCAAGCACCGAAGAAATGATGAGGAGCAGATAGAGCGATGGCACCGAGGTCCAGATTTCGATGAAGCGCTGAAACAGCAAATCCGTCCAGCCGCCGAAATAGCCTTGCACTGCGCCGGCCACGATGCCGATCAGCGAGGAAATGATCGTGAGCGTGAGGCCGAACAGCACCGAAATGCGGAATCCGTACAGAAGCCGCGCCACCACATCCCGGCCCTGGTCATCGGTCCCGAGCCAGTTCGTCTCCAGGCCGCGGCAGCCGACTCGATTGCCGTCCCCGAGCTCGACGTCGAGGTCACCTTCGAGGTCGGCTTGCTGCTCGACCAGTACGACCTGCTCGAGCGCCAGATCGAGGTCGCGGACCGCCGTGTCGCGGGGCTCCTCGACGGCGAGCTCGCCCGGCGTCTCCAGACGATTCCCGGGGTCGGTCCATCGATCACCG
>CAZUJE010000038.1:0-22822 GCA_964620215.1 uncultured Hyphomicrobiales bacterium | reverse complement strand
CTTCGCAGACCCCTTTGATCGGCGCATCCGGCGCGATTTCGGGATTGCTCGCGGCCTACCTCATCTTGTTCCCGCGCGCGAAAGTCTGGGTGCTGTTCTTCACGCGTATTCCGCTCAAGCTGCGCGCTTACTGGGTGCTCGGCATCTATCTCATCTTCAACATCGTCATGGCGACCGCGCGCGGCATGGATAATGTCGCCTGGTGGGCGCATATCGGTGGCTTCGCAGCGGGCATCATCCTCGTCGTGATGATGCGCCGGCCTGAAGTCGGCCTCTTCAAGGGCGAGCCGGACACAATCGCCGCAGTGGGTGACGCAGCGACCATCTCACCGGTCGAGCCAGTCGAGACCGGCACGACCGAAGCGCCGGTTGCGCAAATGGACGCGCCGACGGTCATTGTTCGCGTTGACAGGCCCAAGGGCGAGCCATAGTTTGCCCGCCGCACCGCAACAAATGGGGCGCGGATGAAAGTTCTGGTCGCAGTAAAACGTGTTATCGATTTCAACGTGAAAGCGCGTGTGAAGCCTGACGGCTCCGGCGTCGATCTCGCAAACGTCAAAATGTCGATGAACCCTTTCGACGAAATCGCCGTCGAAGAGGCGATCCGTCTGAAGGAAGCCGGCAAGGCGACCGAAATCGTCGCCGTTTCCATCGGCCCCGCGCAGGCATCCGAGACGATCCGCACCGCGCTCGCCATGGGCGCCGATCGCGGCATCTTAGTGAAGAGCGACGGCGCGGTGGAGCCGCTTGCGGTTGCAAAGATTCTCAAAGGCATTGTGGACGCCGAGAAGCCGAACCTCGTGATCCTCGGCAAACAGGCGATCGACGATGACAGTAACCAGACCGGCCAGATGTTGGCTGCGTTGTTGAATTGGCCGCAGGGCACGTTCGCGTCGAAAGTTGCGATCGAGTCCGACAGCGTGAACGTCACGCGCGAAGTCGATGGCGGCTTGCAGACCGTGAAGCTGAAACTTCCCGCAATCGTCACCACCGATCTGCGTTTGAACGAGCCGCGCTACGCTTCGCTCCCGAACATCATGAAAGCGAAGAAGAAGCCGATCGACGAAAAAACACCGGGCGACTACGGCGTCGATGTCGCGCCGCGCCTGAAAGTGATCAAGACTTCCGAACCCGCGGGCCGCAAGGCCGGCGTGAAAGTCGATTCGGTGGCAAGCCTCGTCGATAAACTCAAGAATGAAGCGGGAGTGATCTGATCATGGCAACACTCCTGATTGCCGAACATGACAACAAGGTATTGAGCCCGGCGACGCTGAAGGCGATGACCGCGGCGGCCGCGCTCGGCGCCGATGTCGATGTGCTCGTTGCAGGCGAAGGCGCAAAAGCCGTTGCCGATGCCGCCGCGAAAATCGCAGGCGTGAAGAAAGTTCTGCTCGCCGATAACGCAGTTTATAAAAACAAACTCGCCGAGCCGATGGCCGCACTCATCGTGAAGCTGGCTGCCAACTACGACGCGATCGTTTCTCCGGCCACGACTAGCGGAAAGAATGTCATGCCGCTCGTGGCGGCACTCCTCGACGTGATGCAAATTTCGGAAATCACCAAGGTCGAGAGTGCGGACACCTTCCAGCGTCCGATCTATGCCGGCAACGCGATCCAGACCGTGCAGTCTTCAGACAAGAAGAAAGTCATCACCGTCCGCACCTCGACCTTTCAGGCGGCGGGCGAAGGCGGCTCGGCGTCTGTCGAGAACGCGGAAGGCGCAGGCGACCCGGCGCTCTCTTCGTTCGTCGGCGAAGAACTCTCCAAATCCGATCGTCCGGAACTGACCGCCGCGCGCGTCATCATCTCCGGCGGCCGCGCCATGGCCAATAAAGAGAACTTCGCGAAATACATCGAGCCGGTCGCGGACAAACTTGGCGCGGCAATGGGCGCCTCGCGCGCCGCGGTGGATGCGGGCTATGCTCCGAACGACTGGCAGGTCGGCCAGACCGGCAAGGTCGTGGCGCCTGAGCTTTACATCGCGGTCGGCATTTCCGGCGCGATCCAGCATCTGGCCGGCATGAAGGACTCCAAGGTGATCGTTGCGATCAACAAGGACGAAGAGGCGCCGATCTTTCAGGTCGCCGATTACGGCCTGGTCGGCGATCTCTTTACGATATTGCCCGAACTCGAAAAAGAACTCAGCAAATAGCGAGCAGCCCGCGCGATGAAAGCCTTGAAAAAAATCGGTGTGATCGGCGCGGGCCAGATGGGCAACGGCATCGCTCATGTCTGCGCGCTCGCGGGCTATGACGTGAAGCTGAACGATATTTCCGAAGACCGCATCAAGGCGGGCCTGGCCTCCATCAACGGCAATATGCAACGCCAGGTCACGAAGACGCTGATTTCCGAAGGCGACCGGCAAACCGCGCTCGCCCGCATCGCGCCTGCGGCCGGCTTCAAAGATCTCACCGACTGCGATCTCGTGATCGAGTCGGCCTCCGAAAAAGAAGAGGTCAAGAAGAAGATCTTCATCGAGCTTTCGCAGATGATGCCGAAAGACGCGCTGCTCGCTTCCAACACCTCTTCCATCTCGATCACGCGGCTGGGTGCCGCCACCGACCGCCCGGAAAAATTCATCGGCATTCACTTCATGAATCCGGTGCCGCTGATGGAGCTGGTCGAACTCGTGCGCGGCATCGCCACCGGCGACGACACCTTCGAGGTGTCGAAAGACTATGTGAAGAAGCTAGGCAAAACCTTCGCCGTGGCGGAAGACTTCCCCGCCTTCATGGTGAACCGGATTCTGCTGCCGATGATCAACGAAGCCATCTACACGCTGTATGAAGGCGTCGGCAACGTGGAAGCAATCGATACCGCCATGAAGCTCGGCGCCCACCATCCGATGGGCCCGCTCGAACTCGCGGACTTCATCGGCTTGGACACCGTGCTGTCGGTCATGCAGGTACTGCACGAAGGTCTCGCGGACACGAAATACCGCCCGTGTCCGCTGCTGGTGAAATATGTCGAAGCCGGATGGCTCGGCCGCAAGACCAAACGCGGTTTCTACGACTACCGCGGCGAGAAGCCGGTACCGACGCGCTGAGCGTCAGTTCATCTTCCCGTTTGCATCCAGCACCGACAGGATATTTCCAGCCGGATCCTTAAACCAGGCAATCGTCGGTCCGTTGCCGCGCATAATTCCATCGGCATCAGTTTTCAGTCCTGGCATGTCGTAGTTCTCGAATTTCACGCCGCGCTGTTTCAGATCGCCGACTGCCTTTTCGACGTTCTCGACTGGAAAATTCAACACGGTGAATGTCGCAGGCGTATGATTTTGTTTCGGATAGACCATGACCTCGGCGCCGCTGCCAAGCTTCAGATGCAGGATGCCGTGATCCTCGGTAACCTGAAGCCCGAGCGTCTTTCCGTAAAAATCTTTTGCTTTCTGGATGTCATTCGCGGCGAAACCGCTGAATGCCTGGGTCTGGCCCAACATGACTTGCTCCTTCGATATGCCCCTCAACTATTGCAATCCGCGAACTGAGGGAGTTGTTCCCCCCACGCATTTATAGCGGCGCGTTCAGCATCCAGCGATGACCGAACGGATCGAGCACCATCGCGAAACGCGCTTTCCAGAATGTGTCTTCCGGTTTTTGCACGGCCCGGCAGCCTGCATCGACCGCGCGTTGAAAGGCGGCGTCGATATCCTTGGGAGCCTTGAAATGCAACGCGATGCCGACGGATGCCGGTTTCTCCACGCTCGGTAACGCGAGCGCTCCGCCGCACTGCTCGCTGTGTTCGGGGAAGTCATCGCACAACATCACCTTGCCGCCGTTGATCTCCACTTCGGCATGCATCAGGCGTTTACCGTCCTGCGCCGGCATGCGCTCCACTTCCTTGGCTCCGAAAGCTTTTTGATAGAAAGCAATCGCGTCGGAAGCGCCTTTCACGGTGAGATATGGGTTTAGGTTATACATTTTTCTCTCCTCTTTTCTCGATCAAACCGCGACGCGGACTTTGAACCCGCCCCAGATCATGCGCTTGCCGTCGAACGGCATTTTCTTCGGGTCCATGAAGGCTGCGAGGCGCTTGTCCTTCATCACCTTTTTCATGACGGCATCGCGATGCTTGCGCGATTTGTAAACGACGTACGCGAAAACCACCGTCTCGTTTCCCTTCTGTTTCACGCTGCGCGGGAACGAGGTCCACTTTCCCTTCTTCACGTCGTCGGCGACAGCCTCGACGTAGTCGAGCGCACCATGATCCATCCAGACCTTGCTGGCCAGCTTTGCCAGCCGCAGATAGGCGCCGAGCTTCTTCTTCGGCACCGGCACAACAAATCCATCAACGTATTTCATGTTTCTTCTCCTCTCGTTGGCTTAAAATCTCGGTGTGATGATCGCGAATTATATGACCGTAGAATGGCACCCAATTTGATCCATACTCAGGCGAACATCTGTTGCATTTTGTCGAGCGAGGCATTCCAGCCGCGGCTGTGACCGGTGGCGGCGGCTTCGTCGAAGAACTGCTCGTGCAGAAGAGTCAGGATCGAGCCAGCGCCATCCGGCTTGATGGTAACAGTGACGAGCGATTCCCGTTCCGGCGTGCTTTGCCAGGCCCAGGTGAAAACGAGTTTCTCGTTTGGAATGATTTCGCGGTACTCGCCACCAACCTTATGGTCTTCCCCGTTTTCAAGCGTGCGGAAGGCAACCGAATATTTGCCGCCTACGCGCAGATCCATTTCGGCGTGGTGTTTGTCGCAGTCGCCGGGTCCAAACCATTTCATGATCTGCCCCGGGTCCGTCCACGCCGCGAATACCTTTTCGGGCGCCGCGTTGAGGCGTCGTTTGAGGGTAAGACTTGGCTTAGTCCCGGATGCGGCGGGCATGATCCTTCCTCCAGAAACGCGGCCAAGCGATCGAGCTGCTCGGTCCAGAATTTTTCGTAATAGGCGAGCCAGTTCATGGCTTCCTGCATCGGCTCCGGCTTCAAGCGGCAGGCGACGACGCGGCCATTCTTTTCGCGCGAAATCAGGCCCGCATCCGAGAGCACGTCGAGATGCTTCATGACCGCGGGCAGCGATACCGGAAACGGCTTCGCCAGTTCACTGATCGAGACGCTGCCGGTGCCGAGACGTGCAAGGATCGCCCGGCGCGTGGAATCCGAAAGCGCCGAAAAAGTGCGGTCCAATGCTGCGTTTTTATACTTAACCATATGGTTTAGTATATAGATGAAAATTCGTGCGTCAACCCTCGCGCAATAAGTTCTTGAGATAGCCTATCGCCGGAAAAAACCTGCCATGAACCGAGCCGGACGGCCGTCGATCAGCCCGAGACCCAGCGCGATCGCAGCCATGCCCGCAAAATGATGCGGCGCGAGCCGCTCACCGAAAACAACAGCGCCAAGCAGGATCGCTGAAACCGGCGCCATGAATGTCACCAGCATCGTATTCGTGGCTCCGGCCTGCGCGAGAACACGGAAGTAAATGATGAAAGCCAGCGCCGTGGACAAAATCGCGGTGCCGAAAATCGCCAACCATGCCGTCGAGGAGGGCATCGGCAAATTCCATGGCTGGTCGATCAACAGGACAAGCGGGATAAGCATTAATGTAGAACCAACAAGCTGCCCAGACGCGATGGCCAAAGGCGCTTCGCGTTTGAACCTTCTCGCAAAAACACTGGATAATCCGTAGCTCAAGGCGGCAAGCAGACAGGCCAGCTGCGCCAGGACATTCACGTCCATGGCCTGACGCAAATCCTGCCCGATCATGATCACGACCCCAGCGAAACCGGCAAGCAGCCCGGCAACCCGGGCAGGCGTCAGCTTGTCGTCATCGGTTGCGACATGCGCAGCCAGGATGGTGAACAAAGGAGTCGTTGCGTTGATGATGGACGCGAGGCCGCTCGCAATGTGAATCTGTCCCCACAGGATAAGACTGAACGGCACAACATTCTGAAGCAGACCGAGCACCAGTACCGGGCGCCAGGAACGCAAGGGTCCCTGAAGCGAAGTTTTCATGAGACCCGCGACCAGAAGCAAAAAGACCGCTGCAAACCCGACACGGCCAAGCGCGCCCGTCAGAGAAGGTATTTCTACAGCGATCAACTTGTTGAAAAAGAACCCGGCGCCCCACAGAACCGAAAGCAAAAGCAGCCAGAGCCATGCGCTTGTGGTCATGCGGAGATTTTTGGACATGGAATGCCTGGCGGGTCAGTTCGCATTCTCTTGGCCCAAATAGGCCGCTTTTGCCACCCGTTTCCGGCGCAACCCTGCCGATCACCTTTTTTTAACCGCGTTTGCGCAGTCTGGCCGGATGGACCCCGCAGCCATCGCTTCCGGCATGATTTCCGCCCGCATGGGACAGGCGCAGATGGCGCTTGCCGCGCGGCTGATGCAGAGCCAGCAGATCACGGACATGACGATCGTGACGAATTTGCTCGCCGCCGCCGAAGCAAGCATGAAGCAGATGACCGCCACCGTGCAAGCAGGCGTCGGCCAGTCCGTGGACATCATGGCATGAACGCGGGTTACGTCTCGGGATCGTTCTACAAGCGGTCGCACGGATCGAATATGAGCCGTCAGAACCGTCAGGCTGTGAGTTCGATTGTCAGCAATATCAACAGCTATGGTTCTTCGATCTTCTCAACGAAGCAGGCACAGAGCGAAGGTCTGAACGAGATCATCGTGAAGCAGGTACTCGCCCGCATTCAGGCGGAAGCGCAGGCGAAGCTAAAGGCCGCCACCGGCAGTATCGGGGGCAGCACCATCGGAGGCCTCGGCGCTTTCGCTGACACGAGTGCCTGACCGGATTTATTTCGCCGCTGCCCGGATCAAAGCCAGCGCGTCTTCGCTTGCCCATTCTGCCGGACCCGAAAGCACGCCAAGCTCGCAGCCTTTTCTGTCCACCAGAATGGATGTCGGCAAGCCAACCACGCCACCGCTGCGCTTCAATTCCTGAAAAACACCCGCCTGCGGGTCTTCGTAATAGGCGAGCTTCTTGATGCCGATGTCATTTAAAAACTTCTTCGGCTTTTCGCGGTCGCCGGTGTCGATATTGATGGCGATAACCGAGAAATCCGGCCCGCCCAGTTTGGCTTCAAGTTCATCGAGCGCCGGCATTTCCTTACGGCAAGGCACGCACCAGGTCGCCCATAGATTGATGAGGACCGTTCGCCCCTGGAAATCCGCGAGCTTCATGGCCTTCCCGTTGCTGTCGAGGAACGATAATTCCGGCACCCGGCGCGGCGCGGCCGCAGGCGTAAGTGCCGCCACTTCTCCCTTTGCCAGGGGATTTAGCTGCTTGGCCAGATTAACCGCGTCATTACAGGCGGCATCAGTCACCTTGGCTGTTCCATTGCGCTTCAGGGCACCGATCCCGTATATCCCCGCGAGCCCGGCGCCCGCGCCCAACAGCGCGGCAATCAGCAGGAGCCGGGTCATCGGCATCCGGCTGCTTGCCGGGCCGGCGGAATTCGGGGACGGCGTGTTCATCAATCGTCGTTCCTTTTCGGGATGGAAGTCATGACCAAGCGCATGTGGGGCGGTTTGTTCGGGCAGGAGCCCGACGCAATCCTCGAGGCCATCAATGCCTCGATCGATTTTGACCGCCACCTCTTCGCTCAGGACATCGCGGGCTCCAAGGCCCACGCCTCCATGCTTGCCAAGCAAGGCATCATCGGGGCGGACGATGCGAGGAAGATCGGCCGTGGTCTAGACACGATTCTGTCAGAGATCAAAAAGGGAAAATTCAAGTTCTCGGCGGCGCTGGAAGACATTCATACCCATGTCGAAGCCCGGCTTCGCGACCTCATTGGTCCCGCAGCGGGCCGCCTGCACACCGCTCGCTCGCGCAACGATCAGGTCGCGACCGATCTGCGGCTGTATGTGCGCGACGCAATCGACCGGCTCGACAAGGACATCGCTTCGCTGCAACTCGCACTCGCAAAGAAGGCGTTGAAGCACGCCGATGTGGTGATGCCCGGCTTTACCCATTTGCAGCCGGCGCAGCCGGTAACTTTTGGCCATCATCTGCTCGCCTATGTCGAAATGCTTTCACGCGACCGCGGAAGACTGATGGATGCGCGGCAGCGCATGAACGAGAGTCCGCTTGGTGCGGCGGCGCTCGCCGGGACTTCGTTCAAGATCAGCCGTGACATGACGGCGAAGGCGCTCGGCTTCGACCGGCCGATGGCGAATTCGCTCGATGCGGTATCGAGCCGCGACTTCGCCATCGAAACGCTGGCGGCGGCGGCGATCGCGGCCACGCATCTGTCGCGCTTCGCCGAAGAAATCGTGATCTGGACATCGCCATCCTTAGGCCTCGTAAAGCTCTCCGACCGCTTCACCACAGGCTCCTCGATCATGCCGCAAAAGCGCAATCCCGACGCCGCTGAACTCGTGCGCGGGAAAGCGGGCCGCATCATCGGTTCGCTGATGCAGTTGCTGGTGGTGCTGAAGGGACTGCCACTCGCCTATGCCAAGGATTTGCAGGAAGACAAGGAGAGCGTGTTCGACGCACTCGACACGCTTTCGCTGGTCGTGAACGCAACGGCGGAAATGGTGAAAGATCTGGAGCCTGATGCGAAGCGCATGAAGGCGCTTGCCTCCGCCGGTTACTCCACCGCCACTGATCTCGCCGACTGGCTGGTGCAGCGGCTGAAGATACCGTTCCGCGAAGCGCATGAGATCACGGGAAAGATCGTGGCGAAGGCGACGAAGGCCAATGTCGAGTTGCATATGCTGCCGCTGTCGGCCATGCAGGCCGCCGACAAACGGATCACGAAGGACGTTTTTTCTGTTCTGTCAGTCGATAGTTCGGTCAGAAGCCGCAAGAGTTTTGGAGGCACCGCTCCGGAAAATGTCCGCTCGCAGGCCGGTAAATGGCTGAAAAAGCTGGCTAAATAGAAGAGTTCCTGCCCTCGCGCCGCCACAAGTTTCGGCTATATTCCGCTCGAAATCCGGGGAAATACTGTGACCGCCTCTCGCCGCCGTTCTCCCATCACGCACACCGCAGCGCTGGTCGCCGCGATGTCGATCCTGCTTGCGGGGTGCGGAATAAAGTCATCGCTGGAACCGCCCCGCCCTGCCAATCTGACCGGTGCCACCCCGGACGCGCCTGGCGTCAAAACCGTGCAGGAAAAGAGTTCGGTCCAGTCCGGTGAAAGTTTTTCTCTCCTTCCACCCCAGGTTCCGCTCGAATGGCAGAGGGAGAAAAAGGAAGCGCGCGACAAACGAAATCCTGACGCGGCCAAAGCCGGCACCAAATCGACAACGCCGGACAAGCCGTTTATTCTCGACAGCCTTCTCTGATTTTCAAACACGATGCATCATTTTGATTACCGAAACGGCGTCCTTTTCGCCGAGGACGTGGACCTGACCGCGCTCGCGGAGCGCGTGGGTACGCCATTCTATTGCTATTCGACCGCGACGCTCACGCGGCACTATCGCGTGTTCACCGAAGCATTCGCGGATGTGCCTTCGCTGCTTTGCTATGCGCTGAAGGCAAATTCCAATCAGGCGGTGATCGCCACCCTCGCCCGTCTCGGCGCCGGCGCGGACATTGTATCCGGTGGCGAATTGCAGCGCGCGATTGCGGCTGGCGTCGCGCCCGAAAAAATTGTGTTCTCGGGTGTCGGCAAGACCAAGGAAGAAATGTCTGCCGCGCTGAAGGCCGGAATTTATTGCTTCAACGTCGAAAGCGAACCTGAACTTTTGGCCTTGTCCGAAGTCGCTGTGTCGTTGGGCAAGCAGGCGCCAGTTTCCGTGCGCGTGAATCCGGATGTGGATGCGAAGACCCACAGGAAAATCGCCACAGGAAAGTCAGAAAGCAAGTTTGGCATTCCGATCTCGCGCGCGCGCGATGTTTACAAGATGGCGGCAAAGCTGCCTGGCATCCGCATCACCGGAGTCGATACGCATATTGGCAGCCAGATCACGGATCTGACGCCGGTCGACAACGCCACCGCGCTGCTCACCGAACTCGCACGCGACCTGATGGGCGATGGTCACAAGCTCGATCACATCGATCTCGGCGGCGGCCTTGGGATTCCGTATAATCCGAACGAGCCAGAGCCACCTTTGCCGTCCGCCTATGCCGATGTCATCAAGCGCCACACGAAGACGCTCGGTCTGAAACTGATTTTCGAAATGGGGCGGATGATTGTCGGCAATGCCGGCATCCTCGTCATGCGCGTGATTTATGTGAAGCAAGGCGAGGCAAAGCGCTTCGTAATCGTGGACGCCTCGATGAACGAGTTAATCCGGCCAACGTTCTATGAGGCCTATCACGACATCAAGCCGGTCCATTTGCCCAAGACGGGTGCAAAGCCGGCGATCGCCGATGTCGTCGGCCCGGTATGCGAATCAGGTGATTTTCTTGCCCTCAACCGCGAGATGCCGCCTGTGAAAGAGGGCGACCTACTCGCGATCATGACCGCCGGTGCCTACGGCGCGGTCCAGTCCTCCACCTACAACACCCGCCCGTTGGTTCCCGAAGTGCTGGTCAGCGGCAAGGAATTCGCGGTTGTTAGAGAACGGCTTGAAACCGAGACAATCATCGCGCTCGACCGGCTGCCGCCCTGGCTCACGGCCTGACCGGCGCAAATCGTCACGTTCACGCCAAGTTTTCCATAGCTCTCTTTGGCTTAAATGCGCCCGTGCTAGACTGAAATACTGGGGCGAAAGGAGCATTCCGGTTTGAACCCTATGCCCGATAACAGCAAGCCTAACGATCCCGCTCAGGGAATTGCCGAAAATACGCGGCGCATGTTTGCCGTCGTCATATTGCGCGCCCGTCAGGCTTTGCTGTGGGAGAAAGTCTGGCCGCTGTTCGCATCGGTTGCCGTGGCTGCGGGAATTTTTCTGGCCGTCTCATGGGCAGGCCTCTGGATTTCGATTCCGCCTTTCGCGCGGATCATCGGGTTCGCGGTATTCGCACTAATCCTGCTTGCCTGTTTCACTCCCGTGATCTGGCTGCGCATTCCGCAGGACAAGGATGCGCTCCGCAGGCTCGATGATGTTTCCGGCCGCAATCATCGTCCTGCGACCGCGATGGCGGATTCAATCGCCGCGGGCAGTGACGATCCGGTCGCGGATACCTTATGGCGCGCGCATCTGACACGGATCGCAAAGACTGCCGAGGGATTGAAAGCCGGCTGGCCCAGGCCGAGTCTCGCCACGCGCGACCCGCTCGCAATCCGGGCATTCGTTCTGCTTGCCTGCGTCGCCACTTTCTTCATGGCGGAGGGGGAGCGTGGGCGCAGGATTGCTGCCGCCTTCGACTGGTCCGGCGCGCTCACGCCAAAACTTTACCGGGTCGATGCCTGGGTGACGCCGCCGGCCTACACCGGCCGTCCACCCGTCCTGCTTCCGGGAATCCGTCATGACGCGCCCGCACCCGGCGAAATGGCCTCGATTTCGGTTCCGGCCGGAAGCTTGCTGACGATACGCGCGACGGGTGTGAACTCCATCGATCTGTCCGCCTCGGGTGGACTTGCAGAAGAAGCAGTCGAAGCCCAGGGCAAGTCCGCCGAAGCCGGCGTCGAGCGGCAATTCAAGGTAACCGATCACGGCGGCGTCACGATCCGCAATCTCCCTGCGGGAAGCGCGACCTGGAATTTTGGCGCGATCCCCGACCGTCCTCCGGTCATTGCGCATGCGCGCGAGCCGCAAGTCATCGGGCGCAGTTCGCTTTCCCTCGCTTACCGGGTCGAGGACGATTATGGCGTGTCCTCGGCGGAAGCGCGCTTTACGCGCAAGGTTGACTTTCCGCGTGCCGGCGCTCCTGCGCCAAGACCGCTTGTCAGCCCGCCCGATTTTCCCTTGCCGTTGCCACAGACGCGCGCCCGCGCAGGAGCAGGTCAGACCAGCAAGGATTTGACCGAACATCCGTGGGCCGGTGTTACCGCTAATATCGTTCTCGCCGCGAAGGACGAAGGCGGTAATGAAGGCTTCAGTGAAGCGCAGGTGGTGCAGTTGCCCGAACGCACTTTCAGCAAGCCGCTAGCGCGAGCACTGGTGGAACAACGGCGTGTTTTGGCATTCGACGCCAATGCGCGAGAAGATGTGCATAAGGCGCTCACGGCATTGCTGATCGCACCCGAGCGTTTCACGCCTGAATCCTCGATCTTCCTCGGCCTCAGCACCGCGGCCACCCGTCTGCATATCGCCAAGACCGATGACGAGCTTCGCGACGTTGTCGATTATCTCTGGGAGATCGCGGTCCTGATCGAGGACGGCACGCTTTCGGACGTGGAGCGCGACCTGCGCGCGGCGCAGGAAGCACTTCGTCAGGCGCTGGAACGCGGCGCCGACGACAACGAGATCAAACGCCTGATGGATAATCTTCGTCAGGCCATGGACCGCTTCATGCAGGCGCTGGCCGAGCAATTGAAGCGGGACGGCAATACCGACGCGCGTCCGCTCGACCGCAACATGCGCGCGATTCGCCCACAGGACTTGCGCAACATGCTCGACAAGATCGAGCAACTCGCGCGCAAGGGATCGCGTGACGACGCCCGCAAGCTGCTCGATGAAATGCAGGCGATGCTGGACAATCTTTCGCGCAACCGGCAAGCGCGCGGTAACCAGGACGGCGGCGAACAGGGAATGCTGGACGAACTGGGCCGCATGATTCAGGAACAGCAACGCCTGCGCGACCGCACTTTCCGCGAAGGACGCGACGGCCAGAACAATCGCCGCAATCGCGAACAAGGCCAGCAGGGTCAACAGGGGCAGCAAGGCCAACAAGGGCAAAACGAGCGGGGCCGCCGTAGCATGGGCGACCTGCAACGCAATCAGCAGAATCTGCGCCAGCAACTTGAGCAGATGCTCCAACAGCTAAAGCGAGGACAACAGGGTCAGCTAGGACAGGGCCAGGAAGGCCAGCAGGGCGAAGGCGACGACGCTGGACAGGCGCTGGGCCAGGCGGAACGTGCGATGCGCGACGCCGAGGGCGCGCTCGGCGACGGCGATTCCGAAGGCGCGGTGGAAGGACAAGGCCGCGCGTTGCAGAATCTGCGCCGCGGGGCGCAAAACCTCGCGCAGCAGATGCAGGGCGGTCAGGGCGAAGGGCCGGGCGAGCCCGGAGGTCCGCAAGCCGAATCCGCCGAACGCACGGACCCATTGGGCCGCCCGATCCGCTCGCGGGAATATGGGGACGATTTCACTGTGAAGGTGCCGGACGAAATCGATGTCCAGCGCGCGCGCCGGGTGCTTGAGGAATTGCGCAAGCGTCTTGGCGAACAACTCCGCCCGAGACTCGAACTCGATTATATCGAGCGGCTGCTGCGCGATTTCTGATCGGTCAGGCGAAAGCCGGGCGCGCCTTGCGCGTTGCGAGCGCTTCCTTCAGCGCCTGTTTTATATCCGGCAGCGTGAACGGTTTCAGAATTACGTCATGCACGAGCGCGTTCAATCCCTGCGCGCGCTCCTTTTCTCCCGCGTAACCCGTCATCAGCACGATCACCAGATTCGGATGATCCCGCGACGCGGACAGCGCAAGCGCCACTCCGTCCATGATCGGCATACGGATATCGGTGAGCAGGAGATCGAACGGCCCTTCCTCTGCCAACGTATCGAGTGCCGCGGCTCCATCCGGAGCGGTTGAAATCTCGTGCCCGTCCTGCTTCAGCGCGCGGGCGAGCAATTCACGGACGGGCTGTTCGTCTTCGGCAATCAGGATACGTGCCATTGGTTACCTCGTTCAGCGAGCCGAAGTGAGATCGCTGCGGCTGAGGAATCTGACGAGCACCTCGCGGCCCTCCGCCGGCGGCGAAGCCAGCCGGCTGCGGAAAGCGATTCGCTCGCCATCCGCCAAGATTGAACGGGGCAACATCGAAGTCCAGGAATAAAGTTCGCGCTGCTTGGCATCCAGAATGGAAAGCCGCAGCCTTGGCAGTTCCACCGGCTGCCGCGTGACGTTCACGACTTCGCCTTCGATCACGAGCACAGTGATACCGTCCTGCATTTCGGCGGCGGTGTTGATTTCGTGAAACTCGAGCCCACGTAGATTCACCGGAAAGCCTATCGCGCTGTAGAGGCTGGCGAGATCGGGAACCGCGCGCACGATGCTGGTTCTTGACCCGATCGCCACCACGAGGATTGCCGCAAGGACCGCGGTCAGCGTGACGAGCCTGGAGCCGCCCGGATTCTTTTTTGCGGACTTGTTGCGGCTGACGGATTTTATTGGCGCAGACCCGGCGGTTCTAGCTCCGGCTGGCATCATCGGTGCCAGCGGCGGAGCAGCGGATACGTCGATGACCGGAGCATCGTTCCATTCGATCGGATCGGGTTCGCGGATCAGGCTGGGCAGCGCCGGTTCTTCCGGCAAACGAACTTCAGGCGCTCCCGCCACCGCAAGTTCCAGTTCGGGCACCGCGTCGGCGGGCGAGGCAAACCAGACATTGCGGCATACGGCACAACGCACATTGCGGCCCTCCGCGCCGAGCGCGGCCGAACTCACATTGAAGGCGGTCTGACAGGAAGGACAGGCAAGCTGCATGACGCTCTGGCGGTTTCTGCAATCTGGCGGAAGTGTTGCGTGCCATCCGTTAACGATTGGATAACCATGTTGGAAAAACGCCTGATCCGGCATATTCGGCCTGTATTTAGCGACTTTCGCGGTCCACGACTCCACTTCAGGCCGCTTTCTGGGGGTAGATTGCGGCGGTCGATTCGCCCGAGGGACGCTTGATCCGATTCGAAAACGTCGGCCTCCGCTACGGCATGGGTCCAGAAGTGCTGAGGGACGTTACCTTCGGCATTGAAAAAGGCTCGTTCCAGTTTCTGACCGGGCCATCGGGCGCGGGCAAATCGAGCCTCTTGAGACTGCTGTTTCTTTCGCTGCGTCCCACGCGCGGCCTGATTACGCTGTTCGGCCACGATGTCTCGATGCTGGATTCCGACACGGTCGCCAGCGTGCGGAGGCAGATCGGCATCGTCTTTCAGGATTTCCGGCTGCTCGATCATCTCACGACCTACGAGAACGTGGCGCTCCCACTCCGGATTCTCGGTCGCGAAGAACGCGCCTATCGCGCGGAAGTAATCGAGCTTTTGAAATGGGTTGGACTCGGCGAACGGCTGCATGTTCTGCCGCCGGTGCTGTCGGGCGGCGAGAAGCAGCGCGTCGCCATCGCGCGTGCACTCATCCGGCGGCCGGAAGTTTTACTCGCCGATGAGCCGACCGGAAATGTGGATCCGCCTCTCGCAAAACGCCTTCTGCATCTGTTTACCGAACTGCACAAAGCCGGCACTGCCGTCATGATTGCAACTCACGACCTTTCGCTGATGGAGCAGTTCGATGCGCGCAGGCTCGTGCTGAACGAGGGCCGCCTCTATGACGACTAGCGCGCCCCGCAAAAAAACTTCCGGTAGCAGCAAAATCAAACGGCGTCCCGCCGAAACGGCGCCGGTGCGCGAGACCGCTCCGATCATTCCGAACGACACCGTCACCGGACGCGCGTTGATTGCCGTTGTGGCAATCATGACTTTTCTCGCAGCGCTGACGGTGGGATCAATTGTGCTTGTTCGCGACGCAGCGAGTCACTGGCGCTCGGACCTGTCACAGGAAATTACGATTCAGATTCGTGCCCATGATGGGAAAAGCATCGAAGACGAGACTGCAAGAGCTGCCGCCATTGCAAAAAATTTTCCGGGGATCAGTGATATTCGTATTCTAAACGCGCAGGAAACGGGGAGCCTGCTCGAACCCTGGCTCGGCCGCGGCCTCGATCTTGGCAGCCTGCCGGTTCCAAGATTGATTGTCGCGCGCGTCGTGGAAGACGCGGAAGCGGATATTTCGAAACTTCAGGCCGCGCTTAAGGAACAAGTCCCCACTGCAACGCTGGACGACCACCGCGGCTGGACCGCCCGTATGTCGGCGTTTTCAGATGGCATTTTACTGGCGGGAGCAGCGATCCTGTTTCTTGTTTTATCGGCGACTGTTCTTTCGGTCGTTTTCGCCACACGAAGTGCCGTGACCGGCAATCGCGCCATTGTCGAAGTACTGCACTTCGTGGGTGCCCGCGATTCCTACATCGCGAACGTTTTTCAGCGGCATTTTTTGCTGGCGGGCCTGAAGGGCGCAGCCGCCGGGGGAGCGGCCGGGTGCGCTTTATTCGCCTTGGCTGCGGTTACTCCGGACTTCCTGAACTGGATGCCCGGCGCAGGCAATTCCGCCATCTTGTTCGGCAAATTCGTGCTGCATCCGGCGGGCTATATCGGCATCCTCACTGTGGTCCTGCTGGTCGTGCTGATTACGACTTTTACCTCCCGTTTTACTGTTTACCGGACCATCCGCTCGATCGATTAGGGACTCAAACTCGCGGCATGTAAGCGATAAAATGGGTTCAGGGAGTGCAATACGTGCCATCACCCGCAAGCAGCAATGGCGAACCGGCATCAGGTACCCTTTCAAGGGGAATGGAGTGCGCCGGCCGATGGATTCGGCGGACAGCTTTTCTCGCTGCGGTGATTGCCGTGCTGGCAGGCATCGGGTTTGCCGTTTTCGCAAATGCGGTTCCCCGTGAAGAAGAGAAGCTGACGCAGAAGGCCGATGCCATTATCGTGCTGACTGGCGGCGCCTCCCGCATCGTCGATGCGGTCGAGTTGCTCGCCGCCGGCTATGGCGGCAAGCTTCTCATTTCCGGCGTGAACCCGAACACCTCCCGCGCCGAACTGGTGAAATCCAACCCTGATTTCGAGCGGCTGTTCGACTGCTGTATCGTGCTTGGCCACCGCGCCCAGAACACGATCGGCAACGCCTTCGAGGCCTCCCGCTGGGTACGGGACAACAAATTCAAATCGGTGATCCTGGTTACTTCCGGCTGGCACATGCCACGCGCCCTGATGGAAATCGAAAAAGAACTGCCCGGCGTGAAGCTGATCCCGCACGCGGTCATCAGCGAAAGAATGCGTGACAGTCCATGGTGGTCCGACCCTGCGACAGCAAGACTTCTGTTCGTCGAATACGTGAAATATATTTTCGCCTATGTTCGGGTACGCATAGACCCCCTGAACATATTCGGACGCATTCTCAGCGGCGAAAGCTGACCATCACAATTTCCAACGGAACGGTTTGACGTGAAGCTCATCCGCGCAAGCATCTTCAATATTCTTTTCTATCTGAACATCGCCGTTCACATCGTGATCGGATTGCCGCTGTTCTTTCTGCCGCGGCGGTTCATCTGGGTGATGGTGCGGTCGTGGACCGCCTCGAGCCTGTGGCTGCTGCGCGTGATCTGCGGAATCCGCTACGAATTGATCGGCCTTGATCGCGTTCCGAAGGGAGCGCTGCTGATTGCATCCAAGCATCAGTCGGTTTGGGAGACTTTCGTTCTCCCAACACTCTTTTCCGATCCGACCTTCGTACTGAAGCGCGAGCTTCTTTGGCTGCCGTTTTTCGGATGGTTCTTGAAAAAATCCCAAATGATACCTGTCGATCGCGGCAAGCGGTCGGCGGCATTGGTCGCCATGACCGAGCGGGCGAAGGAAAAAATCGCCGAAGGCCGCCAGATCATCATTTTTCCGGAAGGCACCCGGCGCGCGCCAGGCGCGGATCCGAATTACAAATTCGGCGTGGCCCATCTTTATCGCGAGCTGGGCGTTTCCTGCCTGCCGGTGGCATTGAACACCGGCTGTTACTGGCCGAGGCGAAGCTGGGAATTCCGTCCCGGCACAATCCGCGTCGAATTCCTGCCGCCCATCGCTCCCGGGCTTCCTGCGGAAGAATTTTTGAAAGTGCTTCAGGACAGAATCGAAACAGCCAGCAACCGGCTGCTCGCCCTTTGTGAGACCGAGCCAAGCCGGAACTAACCATCATTTTCTGCGTTTTCGAGGGAATGGCGGGAAACTAACCCTTCCCGCTTGACAAAGTCCCAGTTTGTTCTAGTTTTGTTCTCCTGTGATTCAAACGCATTTGACCGCCGGGCTAGGACAATGACCCTCGAACTAAGCACCCAAAATCTCGAACCGGGCTATGCCGGGCCGCTCCAGGCAACCCGCGATCCCGCCCTCGCCGACAAATTCCATTTCTGGCGGGGCATTTCGGGGCAGCGTTATGCCTGTACCCGCTTCCCCGTGGGCGATGTGCCTGCCTATGAGGACGCGGTGGCTCTTTTCGTCCGTCATACCCATCAGGGTCCGGCCATTATTGGCGCGGCCCCCGGCCACCGGGCCAATTCCGCTCCCTACGCCACCGACGAGGTTCATATCCATCTCGTTAGAGGCGGCGTCGATGGAGTGATGGAAGCCTATCGCGATCTTGCCGCACTCATCGAATTCACGCCGGCGCTGCAATTCCTCAATCGTCAGGCGGCCTGACGCGGTCCAGCCGCGCGGCCAGCCATTCGAGCGCCTGGTCGCGGATTCCAAGCTCACGCATGTGTTTGACCGTTTCGATTACATAATCCGGATTGGCGCCAGATTTTCCAATCCCCTGCCGCACATGAGAGAGCTGCGACTCCAGCGACAGCTTTCCCGCATATTGAACGTGCGAGCGGTCAACGAGATAGCAAAGCGCGCGCACGCTTTGGCGTGGGCCATCCAGCAAATCCACCGGCCGCATCGCCTCATGATAAACCTTCGTGATCAGCTCGCGTTCTTGCAGATAGGCGAGCGTGGATTTCGCGTTCTTCGCTTCGACCAGAAACGCAACGCCGCGGCAGCTCCCGCCGCGATCGAGACCGAGCACCAGACCCGGCTTCTCCGGCGTGCCGCGGTGATTGTGCGAATAGACGCAGAGCGAGCGATGCGCGCCGATCAGTTTCGCCTGCCGCCGCTCGATGTAATCGAACCCGGTCCGCCACATCAGCGAGCCGTAACCGAACACCCAGAGATCGCTGTCTTCAGTCGAAATGGGCATTGGCGAGAAATTTCCGTTCAATCGCTCGCATAGGGCCGGGGAATGACGACTTCGTCACCCGTTCCATGACGCCGGCCGAAATCCGGCTCCGCCGTATCCTGACCAACCTCGATAATCGACTTCCGGATCGCGCGCGTGCGCGTGAAGGTGTCGAACAGCGTCTGCCCATCGCTCGTCTTGATCGCCTTAACCAGTTCCGCGAGATCGTTGTTGAAGCGGGAAAGAATTTCCAGCACCGCCTCCTTGTTGTGGAGAAAAATATCCCGCCACATGGTCGGATCGGAGGCGGCGATGCGGGTGAAGTCTCGGAAGCCGCCCGCGGAAAACTTGATGACTTCCGAGCGCGTATGCATCTCCAGATCAGCTGCGGTGCCGACAATATTGTAGGCAATCAAATGCGGCAGGTGGCTGGTGATCGCGAGCACCAGATCGTGGTGCGTGGCGTCCATGACCTCGACATTGGCGCCGAGCGTTTCCCAGAATTTCTTCAGCCGCTCTGTCGCCTTGGAATCGGTGCCCTCCGGCGGCGTCAGGATGCACCAGCGGTTCTCGAAAAGTTCCGCGAAACCAGCATCAGGCCCGGAAAATTCCGTACCAGCGACGGGATGCGCCGGCACGAAATGCACGCCCTTCGGCAGATGCGGGGACATATCCTTGATGACCGCCATTTTCACGGAGCCGACATCGGATACAATTGCGCCGGGCTTCAGTGCGGGTCCGATTTCCTTCGCTACATCTCCGCAAGCACCCACCGGAATGGAAACGATGACGAGATCGGCGTCTTTCACAGCCGCCGCATTCGTCTCGACCACCTGATCGGCAAATTTGAGTTCTTTCACCCGTTCGCGTGTTTTTGCCGAACGCGCTGTTGCAACAATGGTGCGTGCAGATCCCTTCGCCCGCGCTGCCCGCGCGATCGAAGAGCCGATTAGGCCAACACCAATCAAAGCAATCCGTTCAAAAACAGGTTCAGCCACGCGCTACCCCGTTCAGAAACGATTTCAGGGCATCGACCACAAGCCTGTTTGCTTCCTCGCCGCCAACTGTCATCCGCAGCGCATCCGGCAAGTGATAGGCTTCGAGCCGGCGCAGCACGAGACCGCGCTTCACTAGAAACTCATCGGCATCCTTCGCGGTTTTTCCCTTTTCTTTCGGAAAATGAATCAGCACGAAATTCGCGACGCTGGGCGTTACTTCCAGTCCGAGCTTGCGGATTTCCGTCGTGAGCCAATCGAGCCATTGCGAATTGTGCGCGACCGCTTTTTCCGTGTGCGCGGGATCGCCGACAGCCGCAACACCCGCAGCTATCGCCGGAGCGTTCACGTTGAATGGCCCGCGCACGCGGTTGATCGCATCCACCACTGCGGCAGGCGCATACATCCAGCCAATGCGCAAACCAGCCAGACCATAGATTTTGGAAAACGTGCGGGTCATCACAACGTTCTCGCACGTCGCGACCAGTTCAATCCCCGCCTCGTAATCGTTTCGCCGCACATATTCCGCATAGGCCGCATCGACCACGAGCAGCGCGCGCGGCGGCAGCCCGGCTTGCAGCCGGCGCATCTCCGCATGTGAAATGTAGGTGCCGGTCGGATTGTTAGGGTTCGCGATGAAAACAATCCGCGTGCGCGGCGTCACCGCCGCGAGAACCGCATCCACATTCGCCGTGTAATTCGTCTCCGCGACTTCCACCGGCTTGCCGCCGGCCGCCAGGGTCGCGTTCCGGTACACGAGGAATCCGTGCCGCGTGAACACCGCTTCGTCGCCCGGCGCGAGATATGCGTGCGCAAGCAAATTCAGCAGATCGTCGGAACCGCAGCCGCAGACAATACGCGCCGGATCGAGGCCAAATGATTTGCCGATCGCCTCGCGCAAGGCCGCCGCTGCGCCATCCGGATATTGTTCAAGCTTGTCCGCAAGCGAGCGAAACGCCTCGATCGCCTTCGGGCTTGGGCCTAAAGGCGTCTCGTTGGACGAGAGCTTGTGCACCTTGGCTGCACCCGGCGCATGGCTGCGGCCCGGCACATAGGCGTTGATGTCCATAACTCCTGCCCGCGGTGCGGGACGTTCGGAAGCACTCATTGTTCAGATCCGTTTGCGGTCAGACGGTATAGCGGTTCGCATGGCCGCCGACGAGAGCCGTCGCGCGCACGGTCGAACCCGCTTTAACCAATGCGTCCGTGACTTCCGCAAGTTTCCGCCCCGGTGACAGCGATACAAGCAAAGCCGCGCCGTCCAGCGCGTCGGGGACGGCCAGCACTTCCGCCATCGCCGACACGGCGCGCGAAACGGCGGGACTCCATCCGGCCACCCGCACGCTCCATGTCTCGACTTCCATCACCGCCGCCTCGACCGGACGCGACACCACGAACATTGGAAACGACGCCGGATGATTGCTTCTTTCAACAAAAGGAACGCGTGCGATGATCTTCGGCGCTTTCTCGTTTTCAAGGGCGGTCCACCAGGCGGCGGCGCTCGCAACACTTTTTGCAGGCACCAGTCCGAGATCCCCGCGCGATGCCGAAACCGCCGCAATCACTGCGCCCGCAGCGGAATGCGCCACCAGCGGAACCGTGAAACCGAAATGGAAACGCGCGGAATCGCGCACGCCGGCATCACCGCCGGACATATCCGCATGTACCGAGTATGGCGCCTGCACGTAAGTGAACGTGGAAATAATGACGCGCCAGATGCTCTCCACCGTATCGAGCGGCAGAATCCCGCGATGGCGCTGCGCCAGCCGGCGCATCATCTCCGCTTCGCGGGCGGGCCGAAAGGCGGCACCCGAATCCTGCGTGCCTTTGACCTTGATAAGCTCCCCAATGATCTCGCCGCGCTCGATCAGCCGCTCGTGAATCTCCGCATCAATGCGGTCGATCTCCGCGCGCAGGTCGCCGAGCGTCAGGGCTGAGCCGGTTTTCGCCTTGGTTTTGCTGGTTTCGGACATATCTCTAGGCCAATCGAGTGCGGCGCCCTGATAGCGCGGCGCTAACGGAACGCAAAGAAAACATTGACAGGGTAACAGACCCCTACCTAGCTCTTGTGCCTGCCGGGGCTTAAAAGGCAGGCGTCTGAGGACGTTATGAGCGTTGTGAGAGTAGACCTCGAGGCTCCAGAAAGCCGCGCCAAGGCCATCCGCCGCGAGGCGGACGAGCCGCGTTCGCAGGTCGTCAAATTTGGCCCGGACAAGCCGCTAAGGCTGGACGCCGGCGTCGATCTGAGCCCGTTTCAGATCGCCTACATGACCTATGGCGAGCTGAATGCGCGGAAATCAAACGCCATTCTGGTCTGCCACGCGCTGTCCGGCGATCAATATGTCTCGAGCGAACATCCGGTGACGAAAAAGCCGGGCTGGGGCGAGTCGCTGATCGGCCCCGGCAAGCCGATCGATACCAACCGCTATTTCGTCATCTGCTCGAACGTGCTCGGCGGCTGCATGGGCACCACCGGCCCTGCGTCACGCGATCCGAAAACCGGCGAGCCCTACGGCCTCACGCTGCCCGTCGTCACCATCCGCGACATGGTGCGCGCGCAGGCGATGCTGCTCGATCATCTCGGAATCGAAATGGTGCTGTGCGTGACCGGCGGCTCGATGGGGGGCATGCAGGCGCTGCAATGGGCGGTGAGTTATCCGGAGCGCGCTTTCGCTGTTCTGCCGCTCGCCACGGCCGCCCGTCACTCGGCGCAGAATATCGCTTTCCATGAAGTCGGCCGTCAGGCGGTGATGGCCGATCCGGAATGGCGCAACGGCCGCTATCTGGTTGAAGGACGCAATCCGAGCCGCGGCCTCGCGGTCGCGCGCATGGCCGCGCATATTACTTATTTGTCGGACGCAGCCCTGCACCGGAAATTCGGACGCCAGTTGCAAGATCGCCAGGCCTTGACCTTCGGATTCGATGCCGATTTCCAGGTGGAAAGCTATCTGCGCCATCAGGGGTCGAGTTTCGTCGACCGCTTCGACGCCAACAGCTATCTCTATATCACCCGCGCGATGGACTATTTCGACCTCGCGGCGGATTA
>CAZUJE010000037.1:0-23094 GCA_964620215.1 uncultured Hyphomicrobiales bacterium | reverse complement strand
GAAACCTGTGTCTGCCAGCCCATCACGAACTGCGCCTTGTCGCTGATCTTGAAGTGCGCGGTCGGGCCTACATAGAACGCGCGGCCGGCGAATGTATTGAGACCATAGCCTTCATAGGCACGGACATATTCCGTCTCAATCCCGAAGAAGAAGTTCGGCGTAACGCGAACCATCAGCGCAACCGCCACGCCAAAGGTGGATTCACCTTCCCAATCCGGCGCCCCGCGCGCCCGCACATGCGCCGTCTCGAAATTCAGGTTTACCGCGAGCAAAAGCATGTCGCGGATCAGTTCAACGTCTGAAACGAGTTTCACGTCCATGGCGTAGTGCGTCGCCTTCTCGCCGGTTGCTTCTTCCGAATTCGACACATGCGGCGCGAGGATCAAAGTGAGGCCGACCGGCCCCTCGAAGCCGCGCTGCACCAGCGCCACCTTGAATTCGAGCGCCGCGCCGCCGCCCCAGCGGTTCTGATTGTCGAGGCCGGTGACGTTCTGGATTTTGAAATAGTCGCCCCAGAGTTCGAGCGCGACATGCAGGCGCTCATGCGGATTGAAACCGAGTTCTATCGTAGGCGTCAGCGTCCGGTAAGAACCGTCTTGCTTGCCCCAGCCGCTGCCGAGCGAAGCGATAATGTGCTTGTCGCCCTTGTCGCCAATGCGGCTCGCCGCCGTGAAGGCGAACAGTGCCTCGACGTCGAACGTCTCGTGTTCATGGCCGTGCGGATGGCCCACGTGGACATGGCCGCGTTCGTCGCCAGGCTTGTGGCCGGGGTGCTGATGGAGGTGTTTGTCCTTCGAGTGGTCATGCCCGTCGCCTTCGTAATGAACTTGCGGGCGTGGAGCACGTTTCGGTTTTTTGTATTCGGTTTCGCTCAGGCCATCCTGCTGCGCGGCGGCAGGCTGCGGGGGTGTTTGCGCGGATACAGGCGAAAAAACAAAAACCACCGCCACCAACGCGGCGGACGCAAACCATTTCAACCGCATAACCCCAACCCCTTGCCCCTTCTTGCAACTCATTCGCAACATGACTTTGTTGCGAGTGATTTGCAACTAGCCCTTTGGACAGGGCACCATTGATATACTGTATCAATAGTATTTTCCGGGACGCAAGCCCTTCCGGAAGCCACTCACCAATTTCCAGAGAAACATTCGAAACCTGAACGCAAGCCTGCTACAAGGCCGCGCACACAGGATTTGACGAGCAAGACAATGGCCGGGCCGGCAAACAAAAACGGCAGGGCGCGGGCGGAAACGCTCGTGGACCTTTACGAGCGCGCGGGATACCTGCGCGCAGAGCCCGACCTATTGCAGCCGGCGGATGTGTTCCTCGAACTCTCCGGCGAGGAGTTGAGGCGGCGGCTTTATCTAACTTCGGATTCTTCCGGCGAAGAACTCTGCCTGCGGCCGGACCTGACCATTCCCGTCTGCCGGATGCACTTGTCAAATGCCCCCGAGAAGTTGCCCGCGAACTACTGCTATCTCGGCCCTGTCTTCCGCGACCGCGGCGGCGGCAGCGGCGAATATCTGCAAGCGGGCATCGAGTCGCTTGGCCGCGATGATTTCGAGGCGGCAGACGCGGAATGTCTTTCGCTGGCGCTGGAGTCGGCGAAGCAATACGGCGTAACGTCACCTGAAATAAGAATGGGCGATGTCGGGTTGTTTTCCGCTCTGGTCGCCGCGCTGAAATTGCCCCCCGTCTGGCAGCGGCGGTTGCTGAAGGATTTCAACCGCACCGGAACGCTGGAAGCGGACCTTGCAACCCTGAAACTCGCACGCGGTGCGCGCTCGGCGCACGTCGGCGTTCTCGCCGCGCTCGAAGGCTCCGATCCGAAAGCCGCGCGTGCCTTCGTCACTGACCTGTTTTCCATCGCAGGAATTTCCGCGGTCGGCGGGCGCACGGTTGAGGAAATCGCGGAGCGCTTTCTGGAGCAGGCATCGCTGGGCGCGACCAGCAATCTCGACGGCGACACGACAGCGGCACTTGAACGTTATCTTACAATTGAAGGTGACCCGGACGACGCGCTCACAGCACTCCGCTTGCTTGCGAAGGATGCGAAGCTCGACCTGAACGCTGCTCTCGATACGTTTGAAAAGCGTGCGGGGTTCATGGCGGCGGGCGGCGTGGATGTGTCGAATATCAAATTCGCCACCGCCTTCGGACGCGCCCTCGATTATTATTCCGGTATGGTGTTCGAGATTTATGACGCGGGCGGCAAAGTGAAGTATCCGCTGGCGGCCGGTGGCCGTTACGACGGGCTGCTTTCGCTGCTCGGCAGCAGCTCGCCAGTTCCGGCCGTTGGCTTCGCCGCATGGATCAATGAACTTGAACAGGCGGGAGGCGCCGCATGAGCGCCCTCGTCATCGGAGTTCCTTCCAAAGGCCGACTGATGGAGAACGCGCATGCGTTCTTCAAGCGCGCGGGTATTTCGCTCGTGCAAACGCGAGGTGGCCGCGACTATCGAGGCACCGTGGCGGAGATCAACGGCGTTGAGGTCGTTTATCTCTCTGCTTCCGAAATCACCAGCCACCTGGCGCAAGGCACGATTCACTTCGGCGTCACCGGGGAAGACCTCGTGCGTGAAATGATCCGCGATGCCGATAAAAAGGTGCTGCTCATCGACGAGCTTGGGTTCGGCCATGCCAATGTGGTCGTGGCCGTTCCGCAGGCATGGATCGACGTGCGCAATATGCGCGACCTCGACGACGTCGCCACCGCGTTTCATGCAAAGCGCGGGCAGCGGATGCGCATCGCCACGAAATACGTGAACATCACGCGCGAGTTTTTCGCGCGTCACAACATTTCGGATTACCGGACCGTCGAAAGCCTCGGCGCGACCGAAGGCGCGCCCGCGACCGGCTCGGCCGAGCTGATCGTCGATATCACCACCACCGGAGCGACCTTGGCCGCGAACGGACTGAAGGTGATCGACGATGGCGTGATGCTGCGCTCGCAGGCCAATCTCGTGGCTTCGCTCACTGCGAACTGGGGTGAAGAAGAGCGTGGCGCCGCGCGCGCGTTGCTCGATCGTGTCGCTGCGGAGCGCCAGGCTCGCACCATGCGCGAGGTGCGCACGCGTTTCAAACAGGCGGACGCCGAAATGGTGGCGGAAGCAAAAGACCGCTTCGGCGTGATCGCGCCGCTCGGCGGGCCGACTTCATCCGGAATGCTCACCCTGCTCTGCCCGCCGAAGACCGTGCATGAGCTTGCAATCTTCCTGCGTGAGCAGGGAGCGGAGACGGTGATGGTCACTTCACCAGAGTTTGTGTTCGAGCGGGAGAATTCGCTGTGGGACGCGCTCGAGGCCAGGCTGAATAAATAAGTGGGCATGATCTGGTCCGAAAACCGGTACCCACTTTTCGGGATCATGCCCTAGCGCGAGCGGAACAGGATCGCCCGCGCCAGCGTGAAATTGACGACGAAGCCAACACCGATACCCATGAGCTTCGCAAACCAGAGCGGCACATAGGGCGCTGACGCCACCAGCATCGCCGTATGCGCGACGAAGCCGCCAACCTGGGTCAGCGCAAACACCAAGTAATCCTTCAGGCTCAGGGAACGGCTGGAGGGACCGGCGAAGGTGAAACGGGAATTGAGAATATAGGAACAGGTGACCGCCACCACCCAAGCGCAAGTGTTCGCTACCACCAGCGAACTGGTGACGGTGGCCAGCGCCAGAAAGAAGATGGCCGCATCCACGCCCGCGTTAAGGAAGCCGACAAGCCCGAAACGGAACATCTGGACGAATAGAGCGTACAAGAGGAAACTCCGGTGAAACTGCCGCGCGGACCCGAATCGTCCGCGATAGGGACTTAACATGGTGCAGGATGGAGGAAAGCTGAAGGGACGCGCGGACGGCGACAGCCTTTCCGTGATCGTTCCGCTTTACAACGAGGCTGGCGGGCTTGCCGGCCTGCACGAGCGTCTTACCGCTTTCGCCAAGCGGATAGAGAAGTCGCACGGCGTCAAAACCGAATTTGTCTATGTCGATGACGGCAGCCGGGATGAGACCCTGAAAATCGCGCATGGGCTGCCCGCCGAGACGCAGGACATCCAGGTGGTTTCGCTGTCGCGCAATTTCGGCAAGGAGGCTGCGCTCTCCGCCGGCCTCGATCACTCCCGCTACGGCGCGCTTCTGTTCATTGACGGCGACGGACAGCATCCGCCGGAACTCGCCGACCAGCTTGTGCGGCTTTGGCGCGACGAAAATTATGATGTCGTTTACACAGCGAAGGCGCACCGCGCGAACGAATCCGCCACCAAGCGTTTTTTGACTTATTCTTTTTACCGCGTGCTGAACTGGGGCGCGCGTCACAAAATTCCGGTCGATGCCGGCGACTTCCGCCTGCTGTCGCCGCGCGCTTCGGCCGCCCTCCGCCGTATGCCGGAGCGCAGCCGTTTTTTCAAAGGGCTTTCGAGCTGGATCGGGTTCAAGCAAATCCGCGTGCCTTACGAACCCGCGGCGCGCACGCATGGGCGTTCAAGCTGGAGTCTTGGCACGCTGCTTGGATTATCCGTCGAAGGGCTGACGGCTTTTTCCGCAGCACCTTTGCGTTTTGCGAGCTTCCTTGGCTTGCTGCTCTCCGTAACCGCGTTTTTCTTCGGGGCATGGATATTGGTCGAGACGCTGTTCTACGGAAAGGACGTCGCCGGTTATCCGTCGCTGTTCGTCGGCATGATGGTGATCGGCGGCGTGCAACTCATGATGATCGGCATCATGGGCGAATACATCGCGAAGATTCTGTTCGAACTGAAAGGCCGGCCGGTCTACTTCATCGCCGAGCATGAATTGAAGGAAGCGTCCGGACAGCGTAAAAATTCTCCGCGCGAGGCCGCTGAGTGAGCTTGCGGCGGATCGTTCTGTGCGCTGACGATTACGCGCTGTCGCCGGGTGTTTCCAGATCCATCCGCGAACTGATTGCGCTGGGGCGGCTTAACGCCACTTCGGTGATGACGGTTTTCCCCGGCTTGCGGGGCGAAGCCGCAAAGCTCCTTGAAACCAAATCTCCCATCAAATTTGAAACCGGGCTGCATGTGACGCTGACCGGCGGTTTCAAGCCGCTGGTTGCGTCCCCGCTGAAAACGGAAGACGGAAATCTTCCGGCACTCGATCAGTATTTCAATCCGCTGAACTGGCCGAAGATTTCGAGGGCATCCGTGGTGGAAGAAATCGAAGCACAGTTACGCGCCTTTCGCGATGCCTTCGGCCGCACGCCGGATTTCGTGGACGGGCATCAGCATGTGCAGTTGCAGCCGATGTTGCGTGGCGCATTCATCGAGACGGTCGCCCGCTTCGCGCCGCGTGCATGGGTACGGCAGTGCGCCCCCGTTTCACTAACGCAATTTGTGGCAGGCGAGCCGAAGGTGCGGTTGCTAGCCTGGCTCAATCTCCGTTTTCGCGCGCAAGCGCGTTCGCGCGGACTTGCGGCCAATCCAGCTTTTTCCGGCGCTTATGATTTCACCACGACACGGGATTACGGCGATCTTTTTGCGGAATTTCTTGCGGGGATGCCGTCCGGCGGGCTCATCATGTGCCATCCGGGTTTCGTGGACGAAGAATTGCGTTCGCGCGACGCGCTGACCGATCAGCGCGAAAAAGAGCACAAATTTCTTGCAAGCGACAATTTGCCAAGGCTGCTTTCCCGCGCAGGCGTTACACTCGGCTGAAATTTCGGGGGCGGCGCAATGGCCGTGGTGGAATCCGGCATTGTTTTATGGCGCGCACTGGGCGGAAGCATTGCCATTCTGGCCATGTTTCTGCACGCGGATTTAAACCATTCCTCGCTGCATCTCATACCCTTCGCGACATCCATCGTGCTCGTATTCGGATTGCCCGATGTGGAGCCTGCGCAGCCGCGCGCGCTCATCGGCGGTCATGTGATTTCGACAATCGTTGGTCTGGCCCTCGCCTTTGCGTTTGGAAGTTCACCATGGATCGCGGCATTGGCTGTCGGTCTTGCCATCGTCGCAATGCACTACACACGCACCATGCATCCTCCCGCGGGGATCGATGCCTTGATCGTGGTGCACGATCAATTGTCGTGGGGATTTTTATTTGTCCCGGTTCTTGCCGGAAGCCTGCTCCTCACACTTTTCGCATTTTTTTGGCTCAATATGTTCATGCTCAGTCCAAAAATCTGGCCGGGACGCTGGACCTGATTACGGCGCGGGGACAAGCCGCGCGTCGAACACGCCGCCTGCGGACGATTCCAGATTGATATTTTTTCCGTGCAGGGATTTCAGCGTGGTTCGGTGGCCAATGGAAACCACCGTTACGCCCGGAAGCCGCTCATACAGCAATTTGTAGAGTGAGGATTCCGTTGCTTCGTCCACCGCCGAAGTCGCCTCGTCGAGCAATAGAATATCCGGTTTTGCCAGCAGCGCGCGGGCGAGCGAGAGCCGCTGCTGCTCGCCGACCGACAACACATGCGGCCATGAGGATTCCTCGCGCAACCGTCCGGTCAATTTATCGAGGCCGACTTCCTTCAGGGCATTGGCAAGTTCGGCCGCACCGAATTTTTCCGGCGCTTCCGGATAGGTGAGCGCCTCGTCCAGTCTTCCGAATGGAAGGTATGGTTTCTGCGGCAGCACCAGCAGTTTTTTTCCACGTCCGATTTCGATCTTGCCGTTGCCGAACGGCCAGATCCCCGCAATGGCGCGGAACAGGGTTGATTTGCCGGAGCCGGACTTCCCGGTGACAAGCACCCGTTCGGCGTGCTCGATCACAAGATTATTCGCGGTCACGACCGGTATGCCGGAAGGCAATCGCACTTCGAGGCCTGTAATTTTCAGAGCATCCCTTTCGCCCGAACCCAGGCCAATCGCGGAAGCGGCTTTCATCTTCTCCGCCTCACGCATGGAATTTTCGAAACCGTTCAGCCGCTGCACCACCGAGCGCCATTCGGCCAGCGTCGCATACACATTCACGATGTAGCTGAAAGCTGTCTGCACCTGCCCGAATGCGAGCGCGGTCTGCGTGAGAACTCCGAGCGTAATCGAGCCGGAGAAATAAGCCGGACTGGCGACGACGAATGGGAAAATAACCGCGGCCTGCGTGTAGCCGGCGGAAAACCACGTCAGCCGCTTTTGTGCGTTCATCAAATTGAAGAAGTTTCCCACCAGCTTCCCAAAGCGCGATCCGAGCTGGCGGTTCTCCGCTTCCTCGCCGTTCAGGAGTGCGACCTGCTCACCATTCTCGCGCACGCGCACCAGATGGTAGCGGTAATCGGCTTCCAGCCGCTGCTGGTTGAAGTTCAGGAAAACCAGCGGATAGCCGATCACATGCGCGAGCCCTGTACCGATCACGGAATAAATCAGCGCCGCCCACACAAGATAACCCGGGATCACCGTCTCCGCGCCAAACAGCGGAACGGTCATTGAACCGGAGAGTTGCCAAAGAAGAAAAATAAACGACGCCAGCGTGACGACCGCGCTGAGGAGGCCGAGGCCGAGTTCGACCGTCCGCTGCGTGAACAATTCGAGATCTTCCGCGATGCGCTGGTCGGGGTTGTCCGCCACGTCGCCGGTGAGACGCATGCGGTAATGCGCGCTGTCCTTCAGCCAGCGCTGGAGATATTTTTCATTCATCCACTGGCGCCAGCGGATGCGCAGCCATTGCTGCATGTAAAGCTTGTAAACCGCGACAATAATGAAAAAAGTTGCGAGGACCGTGAAAAACAAAAGCTCGCGCTTGAAAACTTCCCAATCCTTGTTTTGCAGCGAGTCATAAAAACGCGCATTCCACTGCGTATAGATGACGTTCAGGCCGACCAGCGCGAGTTCGAGCGTAACGACAACCGCCAGCAGCATTCGCGCATGCCAGCGCTCGTCACCGTTGAAATATGGGGTGGCGAGACGGCGCACATCGGCGAAGGTCGAGAGTAGCTGGCGCAAGGGGAATCTCCTGGAATTCAAACAGGCGTCGATCCAGCCTGCGGGATTTCAACGGAATTTCGTACTGCGGTGCGCAATGGCGGGAAAAATTTTGCGCGGCGCGGAATAAACCGCCGAAGTGAGTTCGCGGTAAGGCACTTGTGCGAGTCATAGGCATTTCACTGCCACAAATTTCATCTTGCCCGCTTGATTTCCACCGCCAACAGCGCAGGATCGTACCCCTCAGAACGAAAGAGCTGGCATATCCGTTGCTTAGATAGCGTGGTTCCAACCTTAGTGGGGGATGTTCATGCGACGCAGGGATTTCACAAAAATAGCATTGGCGGGAGCGGTGGGTACCGTTGCCGCGCCGGCAATCGTCCGGGCACAGACCAAGTTTGATTGGAAGATGACGAGCTTTTACGGGCCGAATGCCGCCTTCTATTCGACGGGTCCGGGCAGCGCGAAAGACCTTGTCAAACGCATCGACGATATGTCGGGCGGACGCATCAAGATCACTTTCTACGGCGCCGGCGAATTGATTCCGGCAGCAGAAGGCTTCGATGCGGTTTCTTCCGGCACGGTCGAGATGAATTACGCCAATTCGTATTTCTGGACCGGCAAAAGCTTCGCGGCACAATATTTCACCGCCGTTCCATTCGGCCTGAACTTCCAGGGTTTCAACGGCTGGTACTATGACGGTGGCGGCGCCCAGCTCTGGCGCGAAACCTACGACAGGTTCAATCTCGTTCCATTCCTCTGCGGCAACACCGGCGTGCAGATGACCGGCTGGTTCCGCAAGGAGATCAAGACGGTCGCCGACTTGCAGGGTCTGAAGATGCGCATTCCCGGTCTCGCGGGGCGTGTCTATAAGGAACTCGGCGTCGATTCGCGACTGATCGCGCCGGGCGAAATCTTCCCCAACCTGGAACGCGGCGTCATCGACGCGGCGGAATTCGTTGGCCCCTTCCTCGACCGGCAACTTGGCCTGCATAAGGTCGCCAAGTATTACTACACGACCGGCTGGCACGAGATGGCGACGGCGAGTGAACTCATCATCAACAAGGCGAAGTGGGAAAGCCTCCCGGCCGATCTCAAGGCCATCGTCGAAAACGCCTGCGCCGCCTGCAACGTGATTTCCGAAGCGTGGTGCCAGAAAAACAATGCTGAAGCGATGGAAGACCTGGTGAAGAACCAGGGAATCATCGCACAGCCGTTGCCGGATGACGTGGTAAAAGCGTTGCGTGAGACCACCAACAAGATTCTCGCGGAAGCGGTCGCCAAGGATGCGGTCACCAAGAAGGTCCACGACTCCTACATGGCCTATAAGGCCAAATACGATTCCTGGGCCGACCTGAGCGAACTCATCTATCACACCAAGATTCGCAAGGCGTGACGTGAACGCCGCGGAAAAACTGGCCGGCGGGATCGACCGCTTTACCGATCTCGTCGGCCGAGCCACGTCATGGCTCGCGCTCGTCATCGCGCTCGTAATGGGCGGGAACGTACTGCTTCGTTATGGTTTCTCGATCGGATTCATCTGGTCGCAGGAGCTTGAATGGCACATCCTTGTGCCGATCTGCCTGTTCGGCATGTCTTACGCCTTGCAGCAGGGCGAGCATGTCCGCGTGGACGTACTGTTCCAGTATTTCAGCGAGCGGAACAAATACCTCGTCGAGATCATCACGTCTGTACTCGGGATGATCCTCTCTTTCCTAGTGATCTGGCTATCCATTCATTATGTAAAGCAATCCTGGGTCATCACCGAAGGCTCGGCCAACCCCGGCGGCATCGACCACCGCTACATCATTAAAGCGCTGATCCCGATCGGTTTCGCGCTGCTTTTCATTCAGTCCTTTTCTGAAGCCATCAAAGCCTGGCTGAAATTCCGGAGCGCGTGATGCTTTCCTATGAAATTCTGGCCGTCCTGATGCTGGTGGCATTCTTCGTGTTGCTGATGGCGGGCATACCGGTCGCGCTGACGCTGGCGACCACGGGCTTCGTCTTTGGCTTCCTCGGATTTGGAACGGGGCTGTTCAGTCTGTTGCCACATCGCATTTTCGGGGTGGTGACAAATGCCACGCTGCTGGCGATTCCCTTGTTCGTCTTCATGGGGATGATGCTTGAACGCTCGAAGCTCGCCGAAGACCTGATGGATGTGATCGGTCTGGTCGCCGGCTCGCTGCGCGGCGGGCTTGGTATCGGCATCGTCCTGGTCGGCGTGCTGATGGGAGCAACCACCGGCATCGTTGGCGCCACCGTCGTCACGCTGGGACTGCTCACGCTGCCGGGCATGCTTCGGCGTGGCTACGACAAGGGGCTTGCCTGCGGCGTTATCTGCGCGTCGGGAACGCTCGGGCAAATTATTCCACCGAGTCTGATTCTGATTTTGCTCGCGGATATTCTGAACGAGTCCGTCGGCACGCTGTTCGCGGCGGCGATGATTCCCGGGCTGATGCTCGCCGGAATCTATGTGATCTACATCCTGGTGCTCGGCATACTCCGGCCGGACCTCGTTCCGCCGGTTCCGAAGGAAGAGCGTGCACTCACTTCGGGCTCTCAGCTCGCCGTAAAGGTTTTCAAGGTTGTCGCGCCGCCGATCGGGCTGGTTGGCGCGGTGCTTGGTTCGATCATCGCCGGCATCGCCGCGCCGTCCGAAGCCGCATCGATGGGCGCGCTTGGCTCGATCCTCATCGCAGCGATCACCGGCCGTCTGAACTGGCGCGTGCTGCGCGAGACGGTTCAGGCGACCACCAAGATCACCGCGATGATGATGTTTATTCTCATCTGCGCGCAGGTGTTCGCGCTCGCTTTCCGTGGCCTGCGCGGCGAGGATCTCGTCAAGGATTTCTTTGCATTCCTCCCGGGCGGCATTAATGCGGACATCTGGTTCCTGATGTTCATTATTTTCGTACTCGGTTTTTTCATCGAGTGGATCGAAATCTCCTACATTGCAGTGCCCTTGTTTCTGCCGGTGTTCGCGGCGGCGAATGTGGATATGGTCTGGCTCGCAACGCTCATCTGCGTAAACTTGCAGACTTCGTTCCTGACGCCACCATTCGGATGGGCGCTCTTTTTCCTCCGAGGAGTCGCGCCACCTGAAGTGACGACGGGCGACATCTATCGCGGCATAGTTCCGTTCGTGCTGATGCAACTTCTTGCGCTGGTGATCGTGTTCTTCTTCCCGGATCTCGCCACCTGGTTGCCGCGCGTCATCGGCTGGTGATCGCTTCCTCGAATAAAAAAGGCGCGGATTACTCCGCGCCTTTTTTACGTTTGGGTCGTGGATCGGGATTTTCCCGCGCGGGATTCAGCCAAATTGAACGCGCAATGCGGAGTAAAGCAGGCGCGCCGCGGCGGCCGTGAGAAGCACATAAGCCCAGAAGATGAGTTGCTGCTGGTCTAGGCGATCGTGCAATTTCTTACCGGCCCATACGCCGACCGGCACCGCGGGCGTCAGCAACGCCGCCGCCCAGATCGTCTCCGGGCGGGCGAGCGCGAGCAACCCGAAGGGAACAAGCTTCACGATATTTCCGAACATGAAAATCGCGAGCAGCGTCCCCGCATAAACCGACTTATGCAGGCCGCGCCGCAGCAGATACATATTCGCGGGCGGTCCGCCCGCGTGCGCCACGAATGTGGTGAAGCCGGACGCAATGCCGGCGATTGTCGCAAGCACTGGAGATGGCGGATGGGCTTTCTGCACTTTTCTCCGGCGCAGGAAATAATCGAGCGCGAATGCAAGCGTGATAACGCCAATGCCGAGATTGACGATATTCGGATCGACCGCGGTGAAGAAAAAATATCCAAGGCCGATGCCAACGAGCAGGGCCGGCACCATCCAGCGCAAATCGGGCTTCGACCAGGCGCTTGGCCCAAACTGCCCGATGGCAAAAAAATCCATTAGCAGCACAAGCGGGGCCGTGACGATTGCCGCCTCGATCGGCGTCATCACGAGCGACAGAAGCGGGATTGAAAGCACGGCGAGCCCGCCGCCGAATGCGCCCTTGCTGAGCGACACCATGAAGGCCGTGCTCAGGCCGACCAGATAAAACCAGAAGTCGAATTGCATGGAGGTCCGGCTGCGGGATTGAAGGCGGCGCAAAACTACCCGGTTTGCGCCGCGCGCGATACGCAAGCCGTCACATAGCTGTTATGATTGATTCCCGCCTTCCCCAGCTTGCCGGGCTTTCGAATTCTAATGTCGTTTTTCTCCAGATTTTCCGGTCAGTGGCGCGCGGTCCCGATTTTAGGTGTCACGCAGATTATCGCATGGGGGACGCTGTTCTATCCGCCGGTGCTGACGCTTCCGGCCATCGCCGCTGAACGCGGCTGGTCGCTCACCTTCACGATGGGCGGGTTTTCATTCGGGTTGCTCGCGGGCGGGCTGGTTGCCCCGTTTGTGGGATCGGCCATCGACCGCTATGGCGGACACGCGGTTTTGCCGGTGGGTTCGCTGATCGGTGCGGCGGGCTTGCTCGCGCTCGTTCATGCCGATCATCCCGCGGCCTATTTCGCGGTATGGGCGGTACTAGGCATTGCTCTCGCCGCCTCGCTTTATGACCCCGCCTTCGCGACTTTGGGAAGAATTTTCGGGGCGTCCGCGCGGCGGCAGATCACACTACTGACTTTCTTCGGCGGATTCGCCTCCACGGTGAGCTGGCCCGTCACCTATTTCCTGATGGAAAATTCCGGCTGGCGCGGCGCTTACACCGTCTATGCACTCGTGCTCGCGTTTTTCTGCGCACCTGTCCTCGCTTTCACGTTGCCGCGCGAGAAAGCGAAATTCGGCAAGCTTGCCGATGGAACGAAAGCGCCGAGGACAAAACATATAAAGGCGGCAGGTTTCGCGTTCTTCGTCGTGATCGCAAGCTTTGCGGCTTACGCCTTCGTTCCGTCCGCCCTCTCCGCGCATATGCTTTCCATTTTTGAAAAGCTTGGGCTCGACAAAGGGACTGCGGTGATCATGGGTTCGCTGTTCGGGCCCGCGCAGGTTTCCGCGCGGCTCTGTGAATTCATCTTCGCGCGAAATCTGCACCCCTTGAACATCGCCCGCTTTGCAGTCGCGTTGCTGATTGTCGCTTTTTCAATGCTGGCGCTGCTCGGTGTTTCAACCCCGGTGGCCTTCGCCTTCGCGGTGATGTTCGGCATTACCAACGGGCTGATTACGCTCGCACGCGGCTCGGTACCGCTCGCCCTGTTCGGCGCGAAAGGTTATGGCAGCATCATCGGCCGGATCGCCGGGCCTTCGCTGATTTTACAGGCGGCCGCCCCCCTGATCGTCGCCCTCGTCATCGAGCGGTTCTCACCGGCCGCGGGCCTCGGGGTGATCGCGGCCGTGGTGGTGGTGGCTTTTCTAGGGTTTCTGACCGTCCGCAAGCCCTGACGCTTACGGGCGTAAACCATTCGTCAACCATAATCGCAACGAAACCGTGGCCGGAGTCCGCCGCGCGAATTCGTTTACCAAACAGTCGTCACGAAGCGTTAGTCATAAGAGACCGCCGGTATGGCGGGCAACGAACTGTATCGAGTGTGGCGATGCGTAAACTCATTCTCCCTCTCCTCGTGATCTCCGCAGCTCCCGCTTTTGCCGAGCAGGATGAGCCCATCCAGCTCGCCCAGACCGGGACGAACGTCATTTATTCCCGCGTCGTGACGCCGGATGAGCGTGAAGTTCGCCGTGAGCGCGGCTTCGGCACGGTTCAGCAACAGCAGCAGCGCACCAGACGCGACCGTTCCCCGCAGCCGGATTTCGCGGACGAACAGCCGCGTACACGACCCGGCGATCTCGGTGGAGGTTTCATCGAATATCTCTTCACCGGACAGAGCGCGCCGCGTAACTCGCTGCCGCGCAACTACTACCAGCGCCCATGGGAACAGGTCGGTGGCCGCGATTCGAACGGCACTTTCATCCAGGCTCCGCGCGCCGACATCGAGCCGCTTCAGCGCATGGCCGCGATCCCCGCGAAGCCCCAGTTCGATCCGCGTTTCAACAAGCAGTCGGTGAACTACGACACCAGCGAAAAACCGGGCAGCGTCGTGATCGATACCGGCAAGAAATTTCTCTATTACGTCGAAGGCGATGGCAAGGCGACGCGCTACGGCATCGGTGTGGGCCGCCCCGGCTTCGAATGGAAGGGCACGAAGACGGTCACCGAAAAGAAGGAATGGCCGGATTGGCGTCCACCGGACGAAATGCTGAAGCGCCGTCCCGACCTGCCGACCTTCATGGCGGGCGGACCGGAAAATCCGCTCGGCGCAAGAGCCATTTATTTGGGCTCCACGCTTTACCGCATCCATGGCTCGAACGAGCCGCACACGATCGGCCAGGCCGTCTCCTCCGGCTGTTTCCGGATGCGCAACGACGACGTGATCGACCTCTACAACAAAGTGAAGGTCGGCGCGAAGGTTGTGGTGATGTGATCGCCGACATTTTTCCAAGCAAAAACCCGCCACGGGAACCGTGGCGGGTTTTTTGTTGGGCCGATTACTCGACGATCTGAACGACGCGGCGTGTCTGCGGATCAACGAGGACCACGCGGCCGTTCACGCGCGTATAGCGATAGTTTTTGACGCCATATTCCTGCGGGACGTCATAATAGACGACTGCCGGTGGAAGCTCGGCACCTACGACAACATCGCGCTCATAGCGATAGTCGTCACGGGCCTCACGCACCGCGTATGTGCGGAAGCGCTGGGAATTAGCATCCGAAATGCCACCGACGATCGCGCCACCGATGCCGCCTACCACGGCGCCGATTGGACCGCCCACAAGGGCACCACCAACGGCACCAGTAGCGGCACCCGCCGCGGTACCTGCACCATCCTGCGCGTATGCCGCAACCGGCAACGCCAGCGCGGTGACGAGCGCACTCGCCATCAAGATTCGATTACGCATGGTTTATCTCCTTCGCGACAAATGTTGTTGCTTGTTTGTTGCGTGTTGGTTCAATCCGTTTGCGGACATGCAACGGACAGGGTGAGAACGCTCGCAGGGGAGACAAGTTCCTGCGCCGTTTTTTAACGCAAGAAATAGCGGAACAAATTGATCGCGCGCAAAGGAACCAAATATGAATTCGCGTTCAGCGGATGTCGCAGCGGAGCATGAGCATGTAGATGTCGTTGGGAACTTCACCGACACCGGTTTCAGATACGAAACGGGCCTGCAATTTGTAGGCTTCGCGCTCGCGCTCGGCGAGGCAGCCGAATTTCGCACCGGTTTCTTCCTGCATGTGATGCACAAGTTCGTGCAGCAGGATGAAGTCGTCCCGGCCCAGCTGGAATGTATCCGGCAGATAAATGGTGTTTTTCACCTGCACGGCGCGAACGCTGCTGGACTCGTCGCTGTAGCCCATGCCTTTGCGCGAAAAGGCCGAGCGGATCGTCTGCGGCGGCAGGAAAACGAATTCGGGCTTCTTTTTAGCCTGCGCGGGATATTCGGAATTCTCGGAAATCCAGCGCACGAGCTGCTCGACGCGCCGGCTTAATTCCGCTTCCGGCGGCGAGGCATGGGCGGCGGTGACGCACGTGAACAACAATGCGGCAGCAAACGCCTTTACGATTCGCATGCACGTCATGAGGACATCCTCCGCGGTGCTGACGAATCACACGATGCAAACTATATGCCGGGTGCGTCCTGCACGGCACGCCATTTCGTCTCAGTCTGGACTTGAAGGCGCTAAAACCCTTCAATTCGGGCCGGTTGCCGCTTCAGACATAAGTTGGCAATTTCGTAGCCTTGTCACTCTGCCGGACTCCAAAGCCGCCATGGCCGTGAAAGCTTCCTGAAAGTTCCATGAAGGCACCGTGGGCTCATTACCCCGACGAAAAGCTCCTCCAGCTCCGGCTGAAGGATCTGAAGCTGCGCATCCGCGGCACCTGGATCGAGGATTGCCTGCGCGAAGTGGACGGCGAACTGAAAGAGCGCGGCATCCGCATCCGGCCCCACGCCTGGATTTCGACCGAATGGTTCAGCCCCGACACGACGCCGGGCATCGCTATTCCGTTTTATCTCATCCATCCGCGCCTGATGCGGCTCGAGAAGAAAATGATTATCGACGTGGAAGGCGGCACGGTGCCGGAATGCATGCGCATCCTGCGGCATGAGATCGGCCATGTGATGCAGCATTCCTACCGGCTGCACCGCCGCCGCAAATGGCAGCAACTGTTCGGCGCATCCTCGCAACGCTATCCCAGTTATTACCGCCCGAATCCGGCAAGCAAGAATTTCGTGCAGCATCTGCGGCTCTGGTACGCGCAAAGCCACCCGGACGAGGACTTCGCGGAAACATTCGCCGTTTGGCTGAAGCCGCGCTCGAACTGGAAGAAGCGCTACGAAGGCTGGGGGGCGCTGAAAAAACTGCAATACATGGACGAGTTGATGGCCGAGATCGCGAACGAACGGCCCTCTTTGACCAGACGCATCGAGGTTGAGCCGCTTGCTTCATTCAAGCTCACGCTCGCGGAACACTATAAAAAGAAACAGGCGCTTTACGCGGTGGACAGTCCGGGCAAATCCTTCGACCGCGACCTGTTCCGGATTTTTTCCAACGACCCGCGCCACCGCGCTTCCAAGACAGCGTCCGCATTCATCCGCCACAACCGCGCGGAGTTGCGCGCCCTCGTTTCACGCTGGACCGGCGAATATCAGCTCACCATCGACAGTCTGCTCGATGAAATGATCAAGCTTTGCCGGAAAATGGATTTGCGCGCGCCCGGCAACGAACGGAAGCTGGTGATGGATTTCGCGGTGCTGCTGACCGCGCGTACCGTGCATTCGCTATTCGGCCCGGCGCGGCGGCAATGGTTCGCTTTATGAGCATACGCCCATGAAACCGCTGCGCGTTCTGGTGCTGATGCATCCGGATTTCGTGCCGCCGGATTCCTCCAAGGGCCGCACCGAAGCGGAAATCAACGTCTGGAAGACGGAATACGATGTCGTCAGCACGCTGCGCGCGCTGAAGCACGAGGTGCAGCCGCTTGGCGTGCAGGACGAGCTTCGCCCCATCCGTGACGCGCTCGACAGCTGGAAGCCCGATATTGTTTTCAACCTGCTCGAACAATTTCACGGCGAGGCCGTCTACGACCAGAATGTCGCGAGCTATCTGGAACTGATCCGCGTTCCCTACACCGGCTGCAATCCGCGCGGGATGATGCTGGCGCGCGGGAAAGACCTCTCGAAAAAGCTCCTTCACTATCACCGGATTCCGGTGCCGCCTTTCGCCGTGTTCCCACGCGGAAAGAAAGTGCATCGTCCAGCGCGGCTCACGCTGCCACTGATCGTGAAGAGCGTGAACGAGGATGCCTCGCTCGGCATTTCGCAGGCTTCGGTCGTCGAAACCGACGAGAAGCTGAAGGAGCGGGTCGAATTCATCCACGAGCAGATCGGCACCGGCGCCCTCGTGGAGCAATATATCGAGGGCCGCGAGCTTTATGTCGGCGTGCTCGGCAACGAGCGGCTGCGCGTGTTGCCGGTGTGGGAGCTTGATTTCGGCAGCCTGCCGGAAAGCGCGCACCGCATCGCCACGGAAAAGGTGAAGCACGATGTCGGCTATCAGGACAAACGCGGAATACGGCACGGGCCGGCGAAAGATTTAAGTCCGCAATTGCGCGCGAAAATCGAGCGCATCGCGAAGCGTGTCTGCCGCACGCTCGATCTCGATGGCTATGCGCGTATCGATTTCCGCCTGAGCGCGGAAGGCGTGCCCTATTACATCGAGGCCAATCCCAATCCCGAAATCGCCAAGGAAGAGGAATTCGCGCAATCAGCCGCGCACGCGAAGCTGAGTTACAAGCGGCTGCTCACGCGGATTTTGCAGCTCGGGCTGGCGCGCGGGAAGATGATGGGGATCGGGGCGTAAGTATTAGATAGGTCTTTCTATCGGCGTGATACAGAACTGCGCTGGGGGAGCCGATATGAGCAACGACAAACTCTTTTTCATCTATATGGCGCTGGTAGGCACCGCGAGCGGCGCGATCCTTGTCGCCAGGCCCGCCGCTGGTGATTTCTGGATCAAACCCTATTTCTGGATTCTGCTCGCCGTTCTGTTTTTCGAGGCGCTTGCATTCATGCGCATGAAAAGCACGCCCGGCGTGCCGCTTTCGATGGAGGCGCGGCTGCTTGGTTTTGTGATCGGGATCGTCCTGATGGTCGTGATCCCGTCGATCGCAGGATCGCCCGCGAAATTCTTCTAACGCGAAATTCTTCTAACCGGAAAAACAGTCGGATCTGTCAAACAAGAAAAAACACCTCGCCGAAGCGAAGTGTTTTAATTCAGCGATTCATTCCGCTTGTTATTTCTGCTGACCGGGCTTCTGGGTTTGATCCGGCTGCTGGGTCTGCTGCCCCGGCTTCGGCGAGGTCGGCTGACCGCCCTGCTGTCCACCCTGTCCCGGCTGCTGGTTCTGCTGGCCGGGCTTGTCGTTCTGGCCGCCCTGTTGCGGCTGCTTGTTGTCTTGATTGGTCATGGATTGAACTCCTGCGGGCTGATAGCCCGATAGACAACCCGGGAACGCTGCTTACGTTCCACTGACCGCGTGCAAATGAGAATTGAATGTGACTGTAAAGCCGGTTCCTTTACCGTTCGCGCCGGAAGCAATGTGCAAGTCGCCGCCGATCTGCTTCACCAGCGAACGGACGATTTTCATTCCAAGCCCTTTGCTTTTCGCGGGATCGAAGCCTTCCGGCAATCCGGGTCCGTCATCCAGCACCGAAAGCGAATGGTTGATGGGAGAGTTGGCATTAAATCGAACCGTAATATTGCCCGCGGCATATTTCGTCGCATTGGTGATCAATTCATTCACGATGAACCCGAGCGGAATCGCGAATACAGTTGGAATTTCAGCCGGCTCGCCCTCGAACACGATGGAAAAACCGGCGCGATCCTCGAACAGAAGACCCGTGAGATCCTCGCAAAGGCTCTTTAAATACTGCGTGAACTCCACCGTTTTTTCGTGGTCGAGAAGATGCAAGCGATGATGCACGCGGCCAAGCGCTGCGACGCGGTTTGACGCGGTCTTCAATTGCTCCACCACCTCCGGCATGGTGGCGGACATGCTCTGCAAAGACAGGAGACTCGAAATCATTTGCAGGCTGTTCATCATCCGATGCTCGAATTCCTCGGCAAGCATGATCTGACGCTGCGACAGCTCCTGTTTTTCCATGAGCAGAACCTGCTCCCGCCCAAGGGCTTCCCGTAGTTCGACAACCAGCGCATCGCTTTTCTTCTGGATGTGCGAAATCGGTCCGGCCATACGCCGCGAGGGGAATTGATACCCGGTTTCCCGTTCAATGGTGCTCATTGCCGCTACTCCAGTTGCCTCCCAGGCTACAAGTACCCATTCCGTAAAATGCGCCCTCCGAACCGTAAAATGCGCCCGCCGGACGGGGATGAATTGCCCGGCGGGCGCGGTGTCCGGATCGGGGAAAGGGCCATCCCGGACTTGCCCGAAGAGTGGGGCAGTCTGCGCAAGCTGAGATTCCTAGCTTGGGCATCTCTCAGGGAGGTCAATCATTCCACCAGCCCCCCCCCCCGAGACTGTTCAAAATCGCTCACATTCAAAAAATAATCGGATGTCTCACGGAAGTTTTACGCCGGCGCCCTCACAGCAGGAGGTGGCTCGCTCAAAACGACGCTCAGCAACGAACTGTGAACTTCCAAATGGCCGTTATATTCAATGAACCCTAAATGCCTAAACTTGTTCATGAAATGGCTCACGCGCGAGCGGGTCGTGCCGATCATCTCTGCCAGCGTCTCCTGACTGATTTTTGCAACGATCGGCTCCGGCCTGCCTTCCTTGCCGAAATTCGCCAGCAACAGCAGCAGCCGGGCAAGCCGTTTCTCGGTTGAATTGAAGAGCTGATCGACCAGGTCTTCTTCAACGCGGGCATTCCTCGCCAGAATATGCGTGATGAACATCTGGGAGAATTCGGGTTCCTCGCGGAGCACCCGCAGAATTTCAATCTTGTCCACTTGCATCGTAATGCATTCGGTCAGCGCGGTTGCCGTCGCCAGACGTTTGGGCTGGCCGGTCAAACAGCCCTCCCCCATGAATTCGTTCGCGCCGAGGAGTGCTACAACTGCTTCCTTGCCATGCTCGGACACGACGGTGACTTTGACCTTGCCCTTTTTGATATAGAACACCGCGTCCGCGGGTTCGCCCTGCGTAAAAATAATTCCTTTTTTTGAATGCGAGGAAATCGTCCGGCCCTTGGCCGTCGTCTCGAAAAATTTTGCGAGGTCAAACCGGGTGCTGCTCTTTAATTTCCGAGCAGGGCCGTTTGATTTTTGAACAGGGCGCTTTCGCTTTTTAGCCATCCAGGTTCCTTGTACGATTGGCAGTTAGCGCCAATCGCGGAATCACATCTGTATAAAATTGCTCACTTTCAGGCCAAATAGAAGCAGAAACAGCCGATTTGCGAGCGGCGCTCAAAGTGCGCACCGGCAGTATATGCCTGATCGCCCCAAATGTATGGATGATTATTCGGACACATTACGGCGATGGCGCAAAAGCAAAATGGCCGGGAAAACCCGGCCATGAAGTAATTTAAAACGCTGGCGAAGCGGAACAGTCCGCTCAGACCTTCTCTTCTTCCTTGGCAAGGGCGGGCTTCTTCGCCTCCGCTTTCGGTTCGGCCTTTTTCGCGACCTTCATCCGCTTCAGCGGATACAGCGGCGAGTCATAAAGCTCGCGCATGGCGTCGTGGCGATAGCGCTTGCCGTCCACATCAAGGATGGCGCCCAGGAAATTCGCGGCCGGGAGTTCCTCAACCGCATAGCGCAGCGCCTCCGCAGCCTTGTTGAAGCGGCGATACATCATCGGACGGGGACCGCGCTGGCTTCTACCCGCAAAAAATTCGGCCGAAGCCTTGTAATCGAATGCCATGACAACTCGAGGGTTGGAGGAGTGGTTGCACCCTATATGGGGTACACTTGTATCATTCGGAAGATGCTTATGGCCGAATTGCAGAAATATAATGGCCGGGGGCAAAGCCCGGCCATTAACCTTAGTGTCCTGCGTCAGGCCGCCACGATCAGCTTGTAGGCCGGAATCGTGAGAAACTCCTCGAAATTGCGCGAAAGCGACATCTTGCTGAAGAGTTCGGTGGCCTCCTTGAAGCGGCCGGCGTCGTAGCTGGCCGGGCCGATCGCTTCGCGGACCTTCGCCATTTCGTCCGTCAGGACCGATTTGAACAGCTCGGGCGTGACCGCGCGGCCATCGTTCAGGCTGGCACCATGATAGAGCCACTGCCAGACCTGCGCGCGGCTGATCTCGGCGGTGGCGGCGTCTTCCATCAGGTTATAGAGCGGCACGGCGCCGCGGCCCTCGAGCCAGGCTTCAATGTATTGAATCCCGACGCGGATGTTCTCGCGCAGACCGGCTTCGGTGCGCTCGCCGGCATGGACCTCGAGCATCTGGTCGCGGGTAATCGTGACGTCGCCGCGCGCCTTGTCGAGCTGGTTCGGCCTCGGCATCAGGCGATTGAACACTTCGGCGGCGACAGGAACGAGATCCGGATGCGCGACCCAGGTGCCGTCATTGCCGTCGCCGGCCTCGCGCTCCTTGTCGGCGCGGACTTTCGCGAAGGCTTGCTGGTTCTTGGCGTCGTCGCCCTTCACCGGAATCTGCGCGGCCATGCCGCCCATCGCGAACGCGCCGCGCTTGTGACAGGTCTTGATGAGCAGGAGCGCGTAAGCGCGGAGGAACGCCTTGTCCATCGTCATCATCGAGCGATCCGGCGTCAGGAAGCGCTTGTTCTTTCCGAGCCGCTTGATGAACGAGAAGATGTAGTCCCAGCGGCCGGCGTTGAGGCCCGCGACATGCTCGCGGAGTTCATAGAGGATTTCTTCCATCTCGAACGCGGCGGGGAGCGTCTCGATCAGCACCGTCGCCTTGATGGTGCCGGGCTTCATTCCGAATTTTTTCTGCGCGAACAGGAACACATCGTTCCAGAGCCGCGCTTCGAGATGCGTCTCGGTTTTGGCGAGATAGAAATACGGGCCGGAGCCGCGCGCGAGCGATTGCTTCGCGTTGTGGAAGAAATAGAGGCCGAAATCGAACAGCGAGCCGGAGACGGATTTTCCGTTCACCTGCGCGTGGTCTTCCTCCAGATGCCAACCACGCGGGCGCACCACGAGCGTCGCGGGCTTGTCGGAGAGTGAGTAGGCCTTGCCGCTTTTCGGATCGGTGAAGGCGAGCTTGCCCGACCAGCGGTCCTTCAGATTGATCTGGCCTTCGATCAGGTTCGCCCACAGCGGCGAACAGGCGTCCTCGAAATCGGCCATATAGACTTCCGCGCCGGAATTCAGCGCGTTGATGACCATCTTGCGGTCCACCGGGCCGGTGATCTCCACGCGGCGGTCGTGCAGGTCTTTCGGCAGCGAAGCGATTTTCCACTGGCTCTCGCGCACCTTTTTCGTTTCCGGAAGGAAGTCCGGCAGCGCGCCGCCATCGAGGCGGGCCTGATAGGCCTGGCGCATCTTCAGGAGTTCGCGGCGGCGGCCATCGAATTTCGCATGCAGCTCGGCGACGAAAGCGAGCGCGTCCTTGGTGAGGACTTCATTGAAGCGCGGACCCATCGCGCCCTTGATGACGACGGGAGCGACGGCGCTGACGACAGGCGCGGATTTTTTGGCGGCCTTCTTCGCCGTTTTCTTCGCAGTCTTTTTCGCAGTCTTTTTCACCGGCTTACGGGATTTCTTCACTTTGCTTCGCACGGACTTGCGCGCAGCCTTCGCCTTCTTCTTGCGCTTGTTCGCGCCTTTGGCCTTCGCGGCCTTCTTTTTCTTCTTCGCCATAACCTTCTCCTTAAGCCGCCCGCGACCTGAAATGCAGAGGGCGGAAACCGAAAAAATTACTGTGAGCAGGGATGCCTTAAGTCTGATGGCGTCCGCGTCCCTCTTTAGTAGCAGGGGTGCGGATAAGTTCCATCGAACATTTGGACTAGGCCTTGACGCTTTTCGACGCGGTCCGGCGCAATCTTTTACATTTGTGACTCAGAGGAAACGGCGATACCGGCAGGCGCAGGCCCGCCCGTCGCCCAGTCGAGCAGTTCGACCGTATGGACAATGGGGATGCCGGGGGCGCTGCCGATCTGGCGCATGCAGCCGATATTGCCGGTGGCGATCAGCTGCGGCTGAAGGCTTTCGATATTGGCGACCTTGCGGGCGAGCAGGCGGGAAGCGATCTCCGGCTGGAGCATGTTGTAGGTACCGGCCGAGCCGC
>CAZUJE010000036.1:11196-23116 GCA_964620215.1 uncultured Hyphomicrobiales bacterium | reverse complement strand
CGCCGAAGCCCGAACGCTTCCAGCCGCCGAAGGTGTGATAGGCGAGCGGCACCGGAATGGCGAAGTTGATGCCGACCATGCCGACATTCACTTTACTCGCGAAGTCACGCGCAGCGTCGCCGTCGCGCGTGAAGATTGCGACGCCGTTTCCGTATTCGTGGTTGTTCGCGAGATCTAGACCTTCCTGATAGTCCTTCGCGCGCACGACCGAGAGCACCGGCCCGAAAATTTCTTCCTTGTAGATGCGCATGTCCGGCGTCACTTCGTCGAACAGGCAGCCGCCCATGTAGAAGCCCTTCTCATAGCCCTGCATCTTGAAATTGCGCCCGTCCACTTTCAGCTTGGCGCCTTCCTTGATGCCGATCTCCACATAACCTTTCACCTTCTCGAGATGCGCCTTGGTAATCATCGGTCCAAAATCCGCGTCCGGCGAAGTCGAAGGCCCGATCTTCAGGCTTTCGACGCGCGGGATGAGGCGGTCGATGAGATTGTCCGCCGTCGCCTTGCCGACCGGCACCGCCACCGAAATCGCCATGCAGCGCTCGCCGGCCGCGCCATAGCCCGCGCCGATCAGCGCATCGACCACCTGGTCCATGTCGGCGTCCGGCATGACGATCATGTGGTTCTTGGCACCGCCGAAACATTGGACGCGCTTTCCGCTCGCCGTACCGCGGGTATAGATATATTCCGCGATGGGCGTGGAGCCGACGAAGCCAATGGCGCGGATATCGGGATCGTCGAGAATGGCATCGACCGCTTCCTTGTCGCCGTTGACGACGTTGAGGATACCGGCGGGAAGCCCGGCTTCGATCATCAGTTCGGCCAGCAGCATCGGCACACCCGGATCGCGCTCGGAAGGTTTCAGGATGAAAGCATTGCCGCAGGCGATGGCCGGTGCGAATTTCCACATCGGTATCATCGCCGGAAAATTGAATGGCGTGATGCCGGCGACTACGCCCAGAGCCTGCCGCATCGAATAAAGGTCGATGCCGGTGCCGGCGCCCTCGGTGTATTCGCCCTTCATCAGATGCGGGATGCCGCAGGCGAACTCCACTACCTCGACACCGCGTTGAATGTCGCCCTTGGCGTCGGGAATGGTCTTGCCGTGTTCGCGGGCGAGCAGTTCGGCGAGCTTGTCGTTCTCGCGGGCGACCAGTTCAAGGAATTTGAACATCACCCGGGCGCGCCGCTGCGGGTTGGTATTGGCCCAGGCCGGTTGTGCCGCTTTCGCGTTTTCGACCGCAGCGCGCATTTCGGCCTTGGAGGCCATCGCAACCTTGCCGATCACTTCGCCGGTCATCGGCTGGAATACGTCCGACGTCCGCCCGGACGTGCCTTTTACCTGCTTGCCGCCAATGAAATGGCCGATCTCACGCATCTGACTATCCTCCTCCAAAACGCGCCAAGGCTTATGAATTGCCTTGTTTCCTCATTTCCTAGCGTAGGCGCAGGGGCCGAAAAAGCAAAACTTAACCATCTTTTAGCGCCCCCGCCTTAAGTCTTGGGGGCGGGTAAGCAGCACCAGAATGGTGCCTGCGTGTGTACGGAGAAACCGATGGATCTCACTTCAGCGCTCGGCGTTGTAGGCGGCGCTGCCGTTGTCATCACGCTCATCTTGATGGGCGGTGACCTCAAGACCTTCTGGGACGTCCACGCCATCATCGTCATTGGCGGCGGCGCAATTGCCGCGACCCTGCTTCGTTTCCCGCTCAGCTCCATCCTGCACGGCATGCCGCTCGGCATGAAGTATGCGTTCACGATGCGCCGTATCACCCAGCGCGACCTCATTGATGAAATCGCCAACCTTGCCGACGTCGCCCGCAAGCAGGGTCCGCTCGCCCTTGAAAAGGTGGAAGTAGAGGATCCGTTCCTCGCCAAAGGCGTGCGCTATGTGGCGGACGGCTATGACGCCAATTTCATCCGCGATGCGATGGAACGCGACCGTGAAACTTTTTTGATGCATCTCGACGAAGGTCAGAAGATTTATCGCGCAATCGGCGATTGCGCGCCTGCGTTCGGCATGGTCGGCACACTCATCGGCATGGTGCAGATGTTCGCCAACATGACCGATCCATCGAAACTCGGCCCGTTCATGGCGATCGCGCTGCTCGCGACCCTTTACGGCGCCGTCGTCGCGAACCTCTGGTGTCTCCCGATCGCCGACAAGCTGCAAGTGAAGCTGCACGACGAGGATGTGAACCGCACCCTCATCATCGACGGCGTGTTGATGCTGCGCGAAGCCAAGTCGCCGCAGATCGTACGCGAAATGCTGCTCGCCTATTTGCCTGAAGCGCATCAGCACCACGACGAAGTAGAAACTGCACCGGCCTGATCTTGGCTGAGTACTGAGTATCCAAAATGGCGATGGCCAAGAAAAAGCGCGGAGACGGCCACGGCGGTGGCGGCGGCCACGGCTGGTTCGTCACCTTCGCCGACTTGATGGGCCTGCTTGTCAGCTTCTTCGTGATGCTCGTGGCCTTCTCGACGCAGGACGCCGCCAAACTCCAGATCGTCGCCGGCTCCATGCGCGAGGCCTTCGGCACCCAGCGCGAGCAGCGTTATTCGGGCATCGTGGAAGTGGACGGCCTGCCGACAAGGCCACGCCTGAAAAACGCCGAGCGCATTCCGCCCGAACTCGCCACCGACAGGCCGACCCCCGACCAACTCGATAACCAGCTTGAAATGGGTCTGAAGGACATCACCGACCGCCAGTTCGCGCTGGCTGCGGCTTCCTTGCGGCAGGCGCTCCAGGATTTGCCGGAGATCACGGAAATCTCCAAGCACATCGTCGTCACCGAGACGAAAGAGGGTCTCAACATCGAGATCGTCGATCAGGACGGCCGCTCGATGTTTCCGGAAGGGGCCAAGGAACCCTATGCGCGCACGCGCAAGCTGATCGCCACAATCGCCGGAGCAATCCGCAAGATGCCTTATCGCGTCAGCATCACCGGTCACACAGCAGCGACGCGCCAGCCACAGCGCCCGGGCTATGGGCCATTCGATCTCTCCGCCGACCGCGCCAATGCCGTGCGGCAGATCTTGCAGGAAGAAGGGCTGATCGCCTCGCAGCTTTATATGGTCGCGGGCCGCGGCGACACGCAGCCGCTGTTTCCGGAAGACCCGTATCTGCCAGCGAACCGGCGCGTCTCGATCACGCTCATGAAAGAGGCACCGCCTGCGCCTTATGGCGTGAGGCCGTAACCCTATCTACTTGACCGCGCAACGCAGCCGTTCCAATTCTCTTGGGAGAAAGTGGAAGGCTGAATGTCGGACGCGCCCAAGGTCAAAAATTTAACCCCGGAAGAAGTGAAGGCCGGCATGGAGGCGGGCACGATGCTCGTCGTCGATGTGCGCGAGCCGAATGAAACGGATGCCGAGCGCATCCCCGGCACTGTGCTGCTGCCGTTGCAGGGTTTTGATCCTTCCCAGCTTCCCGATCCCGGCGACAAGCAACTGGTATTTTCCTGCCGTTCAGGCAAACGCTCCGTGACCGCTTCATTGATCGCGCAGAGCGTGGGGCTTCCCTACGATGCCCATATGGCCGGCGGAATTCTCGCCTGGAAGGAAAAGGGCTTCAAGACAGAACAAGGTTGATCGGAGAGATACATGCGCCGTCTTGTGACCGCCGCAACAATCGCGGTATTCGCCCTCTTCAGCGTGCACACTGCGGCGGCGCAGGGAAAAGTCGTCAATATCTATAACTGGTCGGATTACATCGATCCGAAGGTGCTGGAGGATTTTACAAAGGAAACCGGCATCAAGGTTGTTTACGACACATTCGATGCCAACGAGACGCTCGAAGCAAAAATGCTCGCGGGCAAGACCGGCTACGATGTCATCGTGCCCTCCCATACTTATCTCAAGCGGTTCATTCAGGCCGGCGTTTTGCAGAAGCTCGACAAGTCGAAGCTGCCGAACCTGAAAAATGCATGGCCTGAAATCATGCAGCGCCTCGCCAATTACGATCCCGGCAACGAATACGGCGTCAATTATATGTGGGGCACCACCGGCCTCGGCATCAATGTCGAACGGGTGAAACAGCGCCTCGGTGAGACGCCGGTCAATTCATGGGACGTGCTATTCAAGCCGGAAAATCTGAGCAAGCTGCGCGACTGTGGGGTGCATCTTATCGATACGCCGGACGAAATGATCCCGGCGGCACTGCATTACATGGGGTTGAATCCGGATTCGAAAGACCCCACCGAAATCGAGAAGGCCGCGGGCCTCTTGCAAAAAATCCGGCCCTTTATCCGGAAATTTCATTCCTCGGAATACATCAACGGTCTGGCGAATGGAGAAATCTGTCTCGCCGTGGGTTATTCCGGCGACATTTTGCAAGCGAAATCCCGCGCCGAGGAAGCCGCCAAGACCGCGAAGAAAAAGCCGGTGGCGCTGGATTACGTTCTGCCGAAGGAAGGCGCCTTGATGTGGTTCGACAGTCTTTCGATTCCGAAGGACGCGCCGCACGTCGAGAACGCGCATATCTTCATCAATTATCTTCTGCGGCCGGAGATCGCCGCGCGCAATTCCAACGCGATCTCCTATGCGAATGGAAATTTGGCATCGCAAAAGCTGATCGATAAGGAAGTGACTGGCAATCCGTCGGTGTATCCGGACGCGGAGACGATGAAGAAGCTCTACATCACTTCGCCTTACCCGCAGGATGTGCAGCGGGTGGTGACGCGGGCCTGGACGCGGATCAAGAGCGGTAAATAAATCCATCGCGCCGCCGAAGCCGCGCCACGAAGTGGCCGTCGAGGGTCCGGCGCGATATGAAAATACTTAGTCGCGCCGCCGAAGCCGCGCCACGAAGTGGCCGTCGAGGGTCCGGCGCGATATGAAAATACTTAGTCGCGCCGCCGAAGCCGGGCCACGAAGTGGCCGGCGAGGGCCCGGCGCGATATGAAAATACCTAGTCTCTCCACCGCCGCGCGAACCAGAGCCATTGATCGGGGTTTTCGCGCACCCAGCTTTCCACCACGGCCGTGATGGATTGCATCGTGCCGTCAATATCGATCAGGCCTTCCGCGTCGCGCGGCAGATCCAGCGCTTTCGTCATATCGATACGGAAACGGTTATTGGGCAGCCTCACCACGCGAACGCCGTGAACCGGGCAATCATATTGGCGTGCGAGCCGCGCGATCGTGACATTCGCCCAGCATTCCTTGCCGAAGAATTTTACCCGCGCGCCGGGCTTTCTGTGCTGATCGACCAGAATGCCGAGATGTCCGCCGCGGTCGAGCACGCCGCCCATAAACAGACCCGCCGATGTGCCGGCTGGAATGAGCTGGCTCATCGTCTCGGCGCGAACGTCCTTGATGACTTCGGCAATGTACTTGTTGCTTGGAATACGGAACAACATTGCCGAGTCGAGCCCGTTCTTGCGGGCGCCAATAGCGGCCAGCTCCCAGTTGGCAAGATGGGCTGAGAAGATCAGCGCGGGCTTTTTGTCCGAATAGAGCCCGATGAAACGCTCGATGCTGTAGGTCTCAATGCGCCCCGTATTCGGGCTCGCATCGTCATAGTCCCAAAAACTTTCAAGATGCACGAACTCTCCGGCTACCCGTCCGAGATTTTCCCATGCACCTTTTAGAATCTCTTCTCGTTCGGTGTCGGACTTTTCAGGAAATGCGATCTTTAAATTTTCCCGGCCGAGTTTGCTCACCGGAATAAGCGGTCCCCAAAAGCGTGCTAACTTGCCCATGAAGTCTGAAGACTTTTCAGGATTTCTTCGCTTCAATATCGCGATAAGCCCGCGCAATGGAGCCGCGACAAAAAAATCCCTGGCGTCCCTCAGAGCCCGAGTTGCCGGTAAAAGCAAAATTCGCAGACGAAGAAGATGACCGCGCCAAAAGCCAGCGCGGTTCAGTTTTTGCCGCACCCGGGCATTACGCCGGGCCACGCCTAGAATCTCACGACGATCTTGCCGAATACGCGGCGCTTTTCCAGCCGGTCGAGGCCTTCGCCGAAATTCGTGAGGTCGAGCTCGGAGTCGATGACAGGCAGGATGCCTTTCGCCATTTTCTCCAGGCTCGTTTTGATGTTCTGGATCGTGAAACCAAACGAGCCGAAAATCTTGTACTGCTGCTGGAAGAGCTGCATCAGGTTCATGGTCGTGGTCGGCCCCGAAGTCGCGCCGCAGGTGACAAGGCGGCCGCCCTTCTTCATCGACAGCAGCGAGCCCTGCCAGGTGTCGGCGCCCGTATGCTCGAACACCACATCGACGCCCTTCTTGCCGGTGATCTTGCGGACGGCGCCCTCGAAACGGTCCGTCTTGTAATTGATGACGTGATCGGCTCCGAGCGCCTTGGCCTTGGCGGCCTTCTCGTCGTCGCCGACAGTCGTGATGATGGTCACACCCATCGCCTTGCCGATTCTGATCGCGGCAGAACCGATGCCGGAACCGCCCGCATGCACAAGCATGGTTTCGCCCGGCAGCAGTTTCGCGTTGTCGAACAGCATGTGCTCGACGGTCGCAAAGGTGAGGGGCGCGCAAGCCGCGTCGGTAATCTTGATGCCGGCCGGCACCTTGATCGCGAGGCGTGCAGGGATGTTGTAGAGGTCGCGCGCGAAACCATCGACATGAAAGCCCATCAGGCCGTTCACCTGCTCACACAGGTTGTCACGGCCTTCGCGGCAGTATTTGCAGACGCCGCAGGTCATCGCGCCATAAGGCACGACCGGATCGCCAACCTTGAAGCCGGTTACACCGGAACCTACCGCCGCGATTTCGCCGGCCGCTTCCGCGCCAACGACGACCGGCATCTTGCGCTTGGCAAAAGCCATCCCGCGCCAGCCCCAGACGTCGATATGGTTCAGCGCCACCGCCTTGGTGCGGATCTGCACCTCGCCTTCGCCGGGAGCCGGCGGGTTTTCGATCTCGGACAATTCGAGTTTCCGGTCGCCGAGAAGCTGGAGCGCGCGCATGCGGGGTGGTCCGTAACAGTTGGATATGAAAGGAAATTCGAGTGAACGGCTAAAGCAAATGCCCGCGTCACGTCAACTTTACATGTCGCCGCGCCGGACCCTCGCTGAGGCTCGGCGGCGCGGCAGGGAGCGGGCATTTGCGACGCCTCCGCGCTGGCGAGCGCAAAGCGCGAGCAGCCAGCGCGGAAATATCAACTTCCGCAGTCAGGCTTAGCGCGGCTCTCCGGCCATTACGAGGCATACATTCTGCCCGCCGAAGCCGAAGGAATTGGAGATTGCCCGGGTTACCTTCGCGTCGCGGGCCTTGTTCGGCACTACGTCGAGCGGAATCTCCGGGTCCGGGATGTTGTAGTTGATCGTGGGCGGGATTCGCTGGTTCAAAATCGTGAGCAGGCTGAACGCCGCCTCGATTGCGCCCGCGGCGGACAAAGTGTGACCGATCATCGACTTGTTGGAGGAGATCGGTACGTTCTTCATGTTCTCGCCGAATACCGCGGCGCAGCCCTTGGCTTCCATCTTGTCGTTTTCTGGCGTCGAGGTGCCGTGGGCATTGATGTAATTCACGTCGGCGGGGGTCACACCGGCATCGGCCAAGGCGTTTTTGATGCAGCCGATGATCGGCTTCGCATCCGGGCTCGAGCGGGTACGATGGAAGGAATCCGCCATCTCGCCACAGCCTTCGATAATGCCGAGAATTTTGGCGCCGCGCGCCCGTGCGTGATCGAGATTTTCGAGAACGAGAGCGGCCGCGCCCTCGGCCATTACGAAGCCGTCGCGGTTCTTGGAGAAGGGCTTCGGCGCGCTGCTTGGCGGATCGTTCTGCGTCGTGAGCGCCGACAAGAGCGCGAAGCGGATCAGCGCCTCGGTGTTGACGGAGCCATCCGTGCCAATCGAGAGAGCCGCCTGACATTCGCCGCGCTGTATCGCTTCGACGCCAAGCTGGATCGCGGACGCACCCGAAGCGCAGGCAGTGGACAGCGCGATCGGCGAGCCCTTGGTGCCGATGCGGTCGGCAAGACGCTCGGTCGTGCCGCGGTACAGGAACCGCTCGTAATAGGGTTCGAAGCGCTCGGTCGAAGCGACCTGGATCAGTTCGTTGTAGCCGATGGTCTCGGAATTGCTGACCTTCGCCATTTCAATGCGCTGCGGCCATTCCACTTCGACCGGCGGGACAGCGACAAAAAGCGGCCCCGGAAAATCGCCGACGCTGCCGATGCCCGACTCGGCAATGGCTTCATTGGCCGCGTGCATCGCGAACTCTTCCGAAAGAGCCGGCGCACAGAGCGGGTTGGCGGGAATAAAATCGATGGTGCCGGCGACCGTGGTCTTCAGGCCTTCGGTCGGGAAACGGGTGATCTCGTGAATGCCGGATTCGCCATTGGTCAGCTTCCGCCAGTTGTCTTCCTTGCCGATACCCAGCGAGGTCACGATGCCGATGCCGGTGACCGCTACGATGGGGCGGCCCCGATGGTCCCGTGTTTCTTTGCTCATGATGACCTCCGTTCAGACGGCTTGAATTCAGGCGGCTTCGACGAGCGCCACACCTTCTCCGCGCCAGGCGCTGATACTTGTTACCACAACTTGATTGAGCTTGCCGCCGCCCCAAGGCTTTTCAAAGCCGGTTGGATCGCAGGCGGGCCACAATCCACCGCGCGAGATCGCGAGCGCAGCGAGGCCGATATTCAGCGGGAACTGCGCTTCGACGCCGTGACCGAGCACGGAACCGGGAACGCGGATCGGCATATCCTTGGCGACCTTTTCCAGCACGTTCCGCTCGCCGGGAGTCGCCGGTGAGGCGCCAGTGGCGGAAGAGATTACGGCGGATTCCGTTGTCTTGAGATTCGGAATTCCGTTCCAGAGATCGGCGATGACCGGTTCCATTTCGCCTTTGTCGCGGCGGGCGCGGTCGGCGTTGATGTAGGAAAGTTTAGCATAGGCCTTGGCGCCACGCGCTTCGGCATGTTTGCGCGACTCAATCACGAGAAACGCACCGAGCGACCCGGCGGCGATTCCGGGATGCTTCGTGCCGCGTTCCCATGTCGGTTGATAAGGCGCCTTCAGCGCTTCGCGCCCGAAGGAAAGCTGCAACAGCACATCCATGCGCTGCGAATTGTAAGCGCCGCCGACAAGGCCGATCTCGCTCTGGCCCGCGCCGATGCGCGCGGCGGCAATGCGCAATGCGTCCACGCCGGAAGTTTCCTCGCCCATGAAGGTACGGGAGGAACCGACGACGCCGAACACGATGGAAATGTTACCCGCGAGCAGGTTAGCAAGCTGCGCCAGGGACAGGGTGGGACGCAGGTCGTTCATCAGCCGCTCGTTGAGATAGCGGCCGGGTTCCTGTGCGGTCTTCAGGCCCGTCAGAATGGATCCGTCCACGGCGGTGTCACGTTCGCCGCCGCCAGCGGCCACCAGCATGTCCACGCGGCTCAGGATTTCAGTATTGCCCTTGATGCCCGCATTATCGAGCGCGAGACCCGCCGAATAACAGCCGATGCGCTGCCACGGCTCCATCTGGCGCTGGTCGCCCTTTTTCGGGATTTGCAGGTCGAAATTGATCGGCGCGATCGGATGGACGACGAAAGGTGCATAGTTCTTGTCGTCATAGATCGGCTTGGCGGCGGTGAGGCCGTTCCAGTGCGCGTCATGTCCTTCACCGAGACAGGAAACGAGTCCGATGCCGGTAATCAGAACGTCGCGCGGATTATTGGACATGCTCAAGATACTCCGTCGGGAATCCTACCCGCGGCGCATGCGTCAGCAAATGTTGCTTGAAGACCGGAGACGGGAAGGGCAGCACGCGGAAAGTCGTTTCCGAGGAACACTTCAGCGTGTCGCCTGCCATCACCTTGTTCGACATTTTCACAAAGCCGGAGCCTTCGTGCAGCAGCTTCGAGGTCAGCACGAGGTCGGTGCCCGGAGTGACGAAGTCGCGCAATTTGGCTTCATGCACGATGGAAAGAAACGGAAACTTCTCGCACTTGGTCTTGGCAAGGATCAGCCAGCCGGCCGTCTGCGCCATTGCCTCGATCAGGAGGACGCCCGGCAGAATCGGGTGACCGGGGAAATGCCCCTCATAAATGGAGCTTTCCATCGGCACTTTGGCTTCGCAAACGACCAAGCCCTTTTCGATCGACAGCTCGCGAATGCGGTCGACCATAATAAAGTACTCAATACGCATTGATTGATCTCTTAGGCGCCCTTCGCCGCTTTCAGCGCGTCAACGCGCTCGCACAGATTCTTCAGGACGAAGTACTGTTCGGTCGTGGCCTTGCCTTCGTTCACTTCTTGCGTCCACTGCTCGAGCGGCAGCTTGATCCCGAACGCCTTATCGATGGCGAAGGCGATGTCGAGGAAGTCGAGGCTGTCGATGCCTAGATCGTCGATGGCGTGGCTTTCCGGCTTGATATTCTCACGCGGAATATCGCAGGTCTCGGAGATGATATTGGCGACCGTGTCGAAGGTCGTGGACATGAATAGTCTCCACTCGAACGGCGCAGGGCCATCGGGGTCTGATGAGGGAAGCCAGGGCCACAAGGCTGCCCGGCAGTTAAGGTCGAATATGCTGCGGTTCTATAGCGGAGGCCGTTTGTGCTTTCAATGCCGCTGCACTGCACTCAGAACGTCGCACCCGGCTAGTATTAACGGTTGTTTTGGCGGCACCGGGTTGCCTTGGATGGGCAAGAAACGGTTTGATACCCGGAGTTTACCGCAATACGGAGGACGGCTCGTGGGGAATCGGGGTTCGAGCCGTAAAATAAGGGACTTTGAGCCCCAAACGGCCATTGCCCGTCTCAGCATCTCAAGTTCCGGGTCAACCCTCGCAGTAAAATTTCCGGATTCGGTGCCGCCCAGATGAATGTCGCGTACCACGCGGGTTTCATCGCCGCCTCCCTGCTTCTGCTTTCGGCGGCTTCGGTCGTGCTCGTGCGGTTCCGCAACGGCTCGCCGATTATTTATTCGCTCGCCGCCATCGTATCGGGAGTGGCGACCCTCTCCTCAATGGTTGCGATCTCGCGCGGTGTTCCCTTGCAGGCGGTATTGCCGCTTGGCTTGCCGGGTATTGGTATGCGGCTGGAGCTGGATCCGCTCTCGGCGGTTTTCTCCATCATTGTGAATCTCGGCGCGGCGCTCGCCAGCGTCTATGCGGTGGGCTACTGCCGGAGTGAAACCAATCCTGGCCGTGTCGTGCCGTTCTATTGTCTCTTCTTGCTCGGTATGAATCTGGTGCTCGTCGCCGACGACGCCTTCACCTTTTTGCTCTCCTGGGAATTCATGTCGCTCTCGTCCTGGGCGCTCGTTGTCTCGCGCCATGAGGAAAGGGAAAACCGCGACGCGGGTTTTCTTTATCTCGTCATGGCCTCGTTCGGCACGCTGGCGCTCCTGTTCGCATTTGGAATTCTCGCGGGCGAAAGCGGCGGCTACGCTTTCGACACGATCCGGGAGCGCAATCTAGCACCGCTCACCGCATCCATCGCTTTCCTGCTGGCACTGATCGGCGCGGGCTCCAAGGCCGGCCTCGTGCCGCTGCATGTCTGGCTGCCGCCCGCGCATTCGGCGGCGCCGAGTCACGTTTCCGCGTTGATGAGCGGCGTCATGACCAAGGTGGCGGTTTACGGTTTCATCCGCATCGCCTTCGATCTTCTGGGAACGCCCGGCTGGTGGTGGGGGACGCTGGTCCTGATCCTCGGCGGCATCACGGCCGTACTTGGCGCTCTGTTCGCACTGATGCAGGACGATCTGAAAAAGTTGCTCGCCTATTCTTCGGTCGAGAATATCGGGATCGTTTTCATCGGGCTTGGTCTGGCGCTTGCCTTCGAGGCCAACGGGATGAATACGGCGGCCGCGATCGCAGCGACCGCCGCGATCTTTCACGCCTTCAACCATTCGCTGTTCAAGAGTCTCCTGTTCTTCGGCGCGGGTGCGGTTCAGCACGCAACCGGCACGCGCGACCTTAATATGCTCGGCGCGCTCATTCATAAGATGCCCGCGA
>CAZUJE010000036.1:0-11096 GCA_964620215.1 uncultured Hyphomicrobiales bacterium | reverse complement strand
ACCGGCACGCGCGACCTTAATATGCTCGGCGCGCTCATTCATAAGATGCCCGCGACCGCGGTGGTGTTTCTCATCGGCTCGGTCGCCATTTCCGCGCTTCCACCCCTGAATGGTTTTGTTTCCGAGTGGCTGACCTTGCAGGCCATCCTGCTCAGTCCCGAGATAAAGGATTGGGGTCTGAAATTCGCGATCCCTGCGGTGGGTGCGTTGCTGGCGTTGTCGGCGGCGCTCGCGGGAGCCGTGTTCGTCAAAGCCTTCGGCGTAGGCTTCCTCGGCCGCGCCCGTTCGCCCGCTGCGATCAGTGCCCATGACACTGACCGCTGGTCGCTTGCTGCGATGGGTGCCGCGGCGATGCTCTGCGTGCTCGCGGGAGTAATGCCGGGGTGGTTCGTGGACGGCTTCGCTTCGGCGGTGTCGCTGATGACCGGTTCGCGAATGCCGGATCAATCCGCGCTGCCGTGGTTCTCTTTGGTGCCGGTCGATGCAAGCCGCAGTTCGTACAGCGGCATGTTGCTTCTCATCTTCCTGCTGTTCGCATCTTACGGCGCGGTGATCCTGATCCATCAGTTCGTGTCGAATGCGATCCGCCGCGCGCCGCCGTGGGATTGCGGCTATCCGGACACGCGCCCGCAGACGCAATACTCCGCATCTAGTTTCGCGCAGCCGGTCCGCCGGGTGTACGGTACGCTGCTCCTGCGAGCGCGGGATTTTGTATGGATGCCGCCGCCCGGTGACATTCGAGCGGCGACTTTCCGCGTCGAGATGCGCGATCTGGTCTGGGAGAAAATCTATCTGCCGGTTTCAGGCGGTGTGTTCTACGCCGCGCAAAAACTTCACCCGCTTCAGTTTCAGAGCATCCGCCGTTATCTCAGTCTCGTCTTCGGCGCGCTGATCCTCCTGCTTTTGGTGCTCGCGATATGGCTGTGACCGCGCTCACCGTGCAATTTTTGCAGATGGCTTTGGTGCTGGCGCTGGCGCCGCTGCTGACCGGTTTTGTGCGTTTGGTGAAAGCGCGGCTTCTTCGGCGCAAGGGGCCGCCGCTGTTGCAGCCCTATCGGGATTTGTTGCGGCTTCTCGGCAAGCATGCGGTGCTCGCCGAAAATGCATCGTGGCTGTTTCGCGTGGCGCCCTATCTCATTTTCGGCGCGACCTGGGTGGCGGCGGCACTGGTGCCGACTTTCGCAAGCGGATTGCTGTTCGCCTGGTCCGCCGATCTCATCGCCATCGTTGCGCTGATCGCGACGGCGAGATTTTTCCAGGCGCTGGCCGGCATGGATGTCGGCACGAGTTTCGGCGGGATCGGCTCCTCGCGCGAAATGATGATCGCGACGCTCAGCGAGCCGGCGATGATTATGATCGTCTTCACGCTCGCGCTGATCGCAGGCTCCACGCAGCTTTCCACGATTGCGCAGGTGTTTGCGGCCGAAGGCGTCGGCCTGCGGGTGTCGTTGGCATTGGCGCTGGTGGCGCTGATCCTTGTCGCGATCGCGGAGAACGCGCGCATCCCGGTCGATAATCCGGCAACGCATCTTGAGCTGACGATGGTTCATGAAGCGATGGTGCTGGAATATTCCGGCCGTCATCTCGCGATGATCGATCTAGCGGCGATGCTGAAGCTGCTTCTCTATGTGTCGCTGATCGGCTGCGTGTTTTTGCCTTGGGGCATCGCGACACCGGATTCCGGTCCGCTCACTTACATGCTTGGCTTCATCATCTATCCGCTGAAGCTCGCCATTGGCGGCGTGTTGCTGGCGTTGTTTGAAACGTCGATTGCAAAAATGCGTGTATTCCGCGTTCCGCAATTTCTCGGCATCGCGCTGATGCTCGGCTTCCTCGGCACATTGTTGCTGTTCGTATCGAGGGATTTCTGATGCGCGGCATTGCCTTTGACATCGCGCATCTGCTGGCAGGCTCGCTCGTGCTCGTGAGTCTCGTGCAGCTTTATCAGGAACGGCTGATGGCGCTCCTGAAGGTGTTCGCGCTGCACGCCATTATCCTGGCGCTCTCGGTCGCGTGGCAGGCTTATGTGCAGGGCGCGCCGCATCTGCTGGTGACGGCACTGATCGCACTTGCCTTCAAAGGCATCGTGATACCGCTCGTGCTGCACCGGATCATTGTAAAGCTCGGAATTCACCGGGAAATCGAATCGATAGGCGGCATCGGTGTAACAATGCTCGCCGCTGTCGCCCTGATCGCGCTGTCGATGGTGGTGATCTTCAAGGTGACGCCGGGTGCCTCCATCATCGCGCGCGAGGATCTCGCCTTCGCGCTCGCTGTCATCCTGATCGGACTCCTGATGATGGTGACGCGAAAAAACGCCGTCAGCCAGATCGTGGGCTTCATGTCGCTGGAAAACGGGCTGATCCTCGCCGCCGCCGGTGCGAAGGGAATGCCGTTCGTGGTGGAGATTTCTGTCGCATTCTCCGTACTGATCGCCTTTATCGTGATCGGGATTTTCCTGTTCCGCATCCGAGAGCGTTTCGACTCCGTTGATGTGAGTACGCTCGACCGGTTTCGCGGGGGGCGGCAATGAGGGCGTGGCTGGTTTTGTCCGCCACCATGCTGATCCCGTTGATCGCAGCGGGCGTGCTTGCCGCCTTGCCCGCCTACAAGCTCGCTTCGCGGCTGAATATACTCGCGGCATTGCTTACTTTCACAACTTCATGCGCGCTGCTGTTCGAACGGCCGGTGACAAGCAGTTATTTCCTGGTGGACGATCTGAATATCGTCTTCATCGTGCTTTCGACCTTCGTTGGCTTTACCACAAGCATTTTCAGCGCCAGCTATATCGCGCACGAGCTTGAAAGCGGAAAGCTGACGCCGCTCTATCTGCGCTTCTATCACGCGATGTATCAGCTCCTGATGTTCGCGATGAATCTGGCACTGCTCGCGAACAATATCGGCCTGATGTGGGTTGCGATCGAGCTGGCGACGCTCACCACCGTGATGATGGTTGGCATTTACCGCACGCACGAGTCGCTGGAAGCGGCGTGGAAATATTTCATCCTCGGCAGCGTCGGCATTGGTCTCGCACTGTTCGGCACGATTTTGATCTATTTGGCGGCGCAGCCGGCGGTAGGCGAGGGGCTGCCCGCGATGACATGGACGGTGCTGGTCGCGAATGCCGCGAAATTCGACGCGCCGCTTTTGAACATCGCCTTCGTATTCCTGCTGCTCGGTTACGGCACCAAGGCGGGCCTTGCGCCTTTGCATGCGTGGCTGCCGGACGCGCATTCCGAAGGCCCGACGCCGATCTCGGCGGTCCTGTCCGGGCTTCTTCTGAATGTCGCGCTCTATGCGTTGCTTCGTTTTAAGCTCTTGATGAGCGGAAACGGCGAAGCCTTCACACCCGGCCCGCTGATGATGACGCTCGGGTTGCTGTCGCTCCTGTTCGCGGCGTTCATGCTTTACCCGCGCCGCGACATCAAAAGATTTTTCGCCTACTCATCCATTGAGCATATCGGCATCATCACTTTTGCTTTTGGAATTGGCGGCGCGGTCGCGAATTTCGCCGGCCTCCTGCACATGACGATGCATTCGCTGACGAAGTCGGCGATCTTCTTCACCGTCGGCCACATTGCGCAGGCGAAAAATACCCAGCGCATCACCGACATCACCGGCCTCGCCACCAGCCATCCGCTGCTCGGCTTTGCCTTCGCGGTTTGCGTGCTCGCTATCGCTGGCCTGCCGCCGTTCGGGATTTTCACCAGCGAATTCATGTTGGTGACTTCCACCTTCGCGAAACAGCCATGGCTTGCGGCATTGGTCGGCCTCGGTCTGCTCGCCGGTTTTGGCGCGCTGATCTGGCGTTTGCAGGGAATTTTGTTCGGTGAGGCGGGCAAGGTTTCCAGGGAGCCGACCGCGACGCTGATCCCGATTTTCATCCACATGGCGATCGTGCTGATGGCGGGGATTTATCTGCCGCCGCCGGTCGTGCAGTGGTTTCAGGCGGTAGCGAGGATGCTCGGATGATGGAGCGCAAAACCCTCGACGCGAATGCCTGGATCGCTCGCGCCGAAACGATGGGCCTTGGCGAGCATGAACTGATGGCGCTGTTCGCCGATGGCAACCGCGTTCACATGATCCTCCGCGACCCGCGCGAGAAAACACTGGAGCATCTTTGCATCGAAACGGCAGGCGGCCGTTATCCGTCAGTGGGCCGCCATCACGCGCCCGCGATCCGGCTGGAGCGCGCCATCCGCGATTTGTTTGGGCTGGAGGCGGACGGCTTGCCGGATCAGCGTCCGTGGCTCGATCATAATGCGTGGGGTGTCGCAGCTCCGCTCGGAAAAAAACAACCGTCCTCCGAAAAGCCCGACTACGCATTTCTTCCGGTGGAAGGCGAGGGGCTGCACCAGATTCCCGTCGGCCCGGTTCATGCCGGTATCATCGAACCGGGACATTTCCGTTTCACGGCGAATGGCGAAACGGTCGTGCGGCTCGAGCAACGGCTTGGCTACGTCCACAAGGGCATTGAAAGCCTGATGGCAGGCGCTTCGCTGGAACGCGCTTCGCAACTCGCTGGCCGCGTCTCGGGCGATTCCACTGTCGCCTATCAATTTGCTTTCGCACGCGCCGCTGAAATGGCGCTGGGTGTTTCCGCGCCACCGCGCGCGGCATACCTCAGGGCGCTGATGGCCGAGCTTGAACGTATCGCCAATCACCTCGGCGACTTCGGCGCGATCTGCAACGACGCTTCCTTCGTGCTCATTCAGGCCCATGCCACGATGCTGCGCGAGGAAGTCTTGCAGGCGGCCGATCATTGCTTCGGTCATCGCCTGATGCGCGATTGCATCATTCCAACCGGCGTTGCGAAGGATTTGCCGAAGGACGGCATCGAAAAAATCCGAACGCTGCTGGACAACATCGCGCCCCGATTCCGCGAACTGTTCAGGATCTATGACGACACCGCCTCGCTTCTTGAGCGAACGGTGACAACTGGAATTGTCTCAGGCGATCTCGCCACTCGCTTTGCCGCGGGCGGTTTTGTCGGCCGCGCGTCGGGGCGGGATTTCGACGCCCGCCGCGATCTTGCTTGCGCGCCTTACGACAAGCTCAGCTTCGAGGTGCCGCTTCTGAAAGCCGGTGACGTGGATGCGCGCCTGCGCATCCGCACTTCCGAAATCGAACAAAGCTTTTCTCTGATCCGGCAGATACTGGACAATCTGCCGGGCGGAAAAATCAAAATCGATCTTCCCGCTACGAAAGAATCCGAAGGTTTCGCTTTTGTGGAAAGTTTCCGTGGCGACGCACTCGTCTGGCTTCGCATCGGAAAAGACGGAAACGTCGCGCGCTGCCATCCGCGCGATCCGTCATGGTTTCAGTGGCCGCTGCTGGAAGCCGCCGTCGAGGGCAACATCGTCGCTGACTTTCCGCTCTGTAATAAATCGTTCAACTGTTCCTATTCGGGGCATGATCTCTGATGCGCCGCCTGTTGTTCGAATCCATCGGCAAGAAACCGGTCACCATCGAAGGACCTGAAGCGCGCGAGGGTGCTGCGCAGGAACTTGTAAAAACGCTCGACGATTTGTCACGCCGCGTGCTCGGCCGCTCGCTGGCCATAAGAGAAGTGGATGCCGGTTCCTGCAACGGCTGCGAACTGGAGATCCACGCACTCAACAATCCAGTCTATGACCTTGAACGTTTCGGCATGAAATTCGTCGCGTCTCCGCGCCACGCTGACGTATTGCTCGTCACCGGTCCGCTCACGAAAAACATGAAAATCGCGCTGGAGCGCACATGGCGCGCGACACCCGATCCGAAATGGGTGGTGGCGCTCGGCGATTGCGCCTGCACCGGCGGCCTGTTTGCGGGGAGTTATGCCTGTGTGGGTGCCGTGAAAGACGCAGTACCCGTGGACCTCACGATTCCCGGCTGTCCGCCGCGCCCCGTCGAGATCCTCAAGGGTCTGATCGCACTGCTGGAAGCCGCTACCTTTAAGCCCGCGACGAAACGCGCGGAGGAGTAAGTCTCGCGCGGCGGCCCTTGATCGGCTACACAGCGCGCGTCCCGCCGGGAGGAAACGATGCGCCTGATTACGTCCTTCGCAATCGCACTTCTGCTTTCAATCGCTTTTGCGCTGCTGGCCCATGCGCATGAATACAAGACGAGTTCGCTCCGCATCGAGCACCCCTGGTCGCGCGAAACGCCCCGCGGCGCCGTGGTCGCGGGTGGTTATGCAAAGATTGAAAACTCCGGCGCCACCTCCGATCGGCTCATCGGTGCATCCTCCGAGGTTTCCGGCCGTACCGAGCTGCATGAAATGGCCACCGAAGGCGGCATCATGAAAATGCGGGCACTTCCAAACGGCATCGAAATTCCGGCCGGCGGCAAGGTTGAACTTGCGCCCGGTGGCCTGCACATCATGTTCTTTGAGCTGAAAGCACCGCTCGAACAGGGTAAGCATTTCAAGGGCACGCTGATCTTTGAAAAAGCCGGCACGGTGCCGGTGGAATTTGCGGTGGAAGGCATGGGCGGACCAGCTGGACATGGCGCGCCTGAGCACAAGGGCCACTGACCCAGACTGGCTTGTTCCTGAAAGCTGAGGCACGCTGAACCCGGCTCGCCTTCGCGGGTTATCTGGCAGCGGACCGATGAATTCATCACGCAGGGAGTAAAAAAATGAAAAGCACAGCAACCGCCCGCTGGGAGGGCAAGGCCGGAAAAATCAGCGCCGGCAGCAAACTCTTCACCGATGCGCCATATGGCATGAAATCCCGCTTTGAAGGCGGCGTTTCCGAAACGACTCCGGAAGAATTGATCGCGGCCGCCCACGCTTCCTGTTTCAGCATGGCGCTGAATGTCGGCCTCGGGAAAGCCGGCATCACGCCGAAGTCGATCGAGACAAGTTCCGAGGTTGAAGTCGTGGCGGGGGCAGGCGGCGCGAACATCACTGGCAGTGTGCTCACCTGTACCGTGGAAGCGCCCGGCGGCGATGAAGCAAAAATCCGCGAAGTGGCCGAAGCCGCGAGCAAGGGATGCCCCGTGTCGAAGGCGCTTGCGGGGATTAACATCTGACTGAATTTGACGGTGAAGACGTAATACTTGTCATCGCCGGGCTTGTCCCGGCGATCTCGCTTAGGGACGTAAGTCAGCATTTCATGGATCGGGATCACCGGGTCACGCCGCTTCGCGGCGGCCCTGTGATGACAAAAACGAACGAATTGTCATGAACCCAATCTTCGCCAATCTCCCGACCACCGTGTTCGAAGTCATGTCGCGTCTGGCGCGCGAACATGATGCGGTGAATCTCGGCCAGGGATTTCCCGACGATCCCGGTCCGGAGGATGTTCGGATGAAAGCGGCGGATGCCGTCATTAACGGCTGGAATCAATATCCGCCGATGATGGGTTTGCCGGAACTGCGTAATGCGGTCTCCGTTCACTACAGGCATTGGCACAGCGTATCGCTTGATCCCGATTCCGAAGTGATGATCACATCGGGCGCGACCGAAGCAATCGCCGGGGCGCTGATGGCGCTGATTACGCCGGGCGACGAGGTGGTGCTGTTCCAGCCGCTTTATGACGCTTATCTCCCGCTTGTGCTGCGCGCGGGCGGCGTGCCGAAAATGGTACGTCTGAAACCGCCGCACTGGAAATTCGACGAGGAGATGCTGGCCCGCGCATTTTCTTCTCGCACCAAAGTGGTCCTGTTCAACAATCCGCTGAATCCGACCGCGACAGTGTACGGCGAAGATCAACTCAAGCTGCTGACGAAATTCTGCATCGACAACGACGCCATCGCGATCTGCGATGAAGTCTGGGAGCATGTGATTTTCGACGGACGCAGGCACATTCCGATGCTCGCCGTTCCCGGCATGAGAAACCGGACGGTGAAAATCGGCTCCGCCGGGAAAATCTTCTCGCTCACCGGCTGGAAGGTCGGTTTGGTCTGCGCCGCGCCTGAAATCATGCGGGTGCTTGCGAAAGCCCACCAGTTCATCACTTTCACCACGCCGCCGAATTTGCAGGCGGCGGTGGCGTATGGGTTGGCGAAAGAAGATTCGTATTTTACGCAGTCGCGTGTGGCACTTGAGCGTTCGCGCGACCGTTTCACCTCAGGCCTCAAGCAAATCGGCTTCCCGGTGCTGCCGAGCGAGGCCACCTATTTCGTCAGCATCGATCTCGCGCCGTTAGGAAAAAATCTGGACGACGAAGCTTTCTGCAAAAAGCTCGTCACCGAACATCGCGTCGCGGCAATTCCGGTATCGGCCTTCTATGCCGAGGAGCCGGTGAAAAGCGTCGTGCGTTTTTGTTTCGCAAAAACCGACAGGACGCTCGATACGGCGCTTGAACGTCTGCAAAGCGCTATCTGAAACGGTAACGGAGCATCCGGCCATATCGCCGGACGCTCCGTTTCCCCACGACCCCTGCCGCTAGCTTAACTCTTGTTCGCTGTCTTGATCGTATTCTTCATAACAGCGCAGCTTCCGCCGGTCTCTTTCAGTTTCGAGCAAAGCTCGTTCCCTTCAGCCTGCGTCGCCGCGGCGATGCGGATGAATGTCGCCTGGCCGCCCTTGGCGAGCTTTCCACGAAACACGGAAGTACGCCGCGCGCCGAGCATGGAGGGATACTTCTTCTTGATGGCTGCGAACTGTTCATGCGCTTTTTGCTCGGACCAAGCGCCGATGACCTGCACGTTCCATTCGTTGATATCCGCAACTTGCACCGGCTTTTCCAGTTTCTCGGTATTCGTCGGCGCTTTCGCTTCAATCACCTGTTGCGGGACGCAGGGAACTTTATTCTTCGCCTTCACTTCAGCGGCCTGTGTGCCCGTGACGCCGACCCACTCGGTAACTGTCTTGCCGGTGATGATGCGGACGTAATTTTGCGTTTCCTGCGGGAGTGTTGCTTTTTTATTTTTGACGCGCGTTTCCAGCCATCGTTCCAGCCGTCCCGGTCCGCCATTGTAGGCGGCCGCGGCCAGACCGACATTGCCGAACCGGTCGTGCAACATGCGGAGGAATTGCGCCGACTTCAGAAGTGCGGCCACCGGATCGAACGGATCTTTCAGCCCCATGTCGGAGGCGGTAGCCGGCATGAATTGCGCGATGCCGCGCGCGCCGGCGCGGCTGACAGCCTCCGCCTTGTGACGGCTTTCCTGCCAGATCAGCCGGCCTAAAAATTCGACGGGCAATTTGTGTTCGAGAGCGGCGAGTTCCAGCGCGTTGCAGATTTCCTCGCGCGATAGTGCCGTACGGATAACCGGCGCCGGACGCATATCGAGGCCGGCATCCATCAGAGCAACATCATCCGGCGAGGATGTGAATTCCTGAATGGCGTTGATTGCAGCCTTGGCGGCTTTGCCCGCGCGGCCGAGAACTGAATCTTCGGACTGCTCAGCCTGTGAGTCGAACCGGTCCTGCCGCTTCGGCTCGGTCGCCGCCGTCTCATGCTCGTCGGCAGGCATGAGATCGTGTTTCACCCGGAGCGACAGCATCATTTCGCCGGAGGGTTTGTCCGTTTCGAGCGAAGCTATCGCTGATTTAATCACGCTGGCATTGGTTGGGCCGGGAACCGGCGCGTGAGAAAGCGAATAGACCAACGCAAGCACGCAAGCGGCCGCGGCCGCGAATCGAAGCAGCATTCTTCAACTCCGTGAATATCCCAGGCCCGGATACGCACGGCTTCGAAGAGCCGCCCGCTCACATCACCAAAAGGGAGTGCCCCTTCCCCCGCGAGGTGCTTTCAATGGAATTTCGCGGCTGCAATGAGGCGGGAGCAGTCTGAAAAAGAAAAAATCAAGATCGTTCCATCAAACAGTCTTACGTAATGTTGCAAAATTAGTTCCGCGCGCCTGGCAGGATGCTTGCAAGGAAAAGTTCCATCCGCTCTAGTGCGTGATGGAACACGGTCGAGCATAAGCGGGGAGAAGGGGGAGAAAATGAGACGGATTGCTTTTTTGGTTCTGGCGGTTGCTTTTTTCTGCGTGCCGCAAGCCGCGCTGGCGCACACCGGGCACGGTCTGGCTCATAGTTTCCTCTCTGGCTTCCAGCATCCATTCGGCGGCGCCGATCATTTGCTCGCGATGTTCGCGGTCGGCCTGCTTGCCGTTCAACTCGGCGGCCGCGCGCTCTGGCAGGTGCCTGCCGCTTTCGTCGGCACCATGATCTTGGGCTCGCTGGCTGGGCTCAACGGAATGCCGCTGCCCGGCACTGAGTATGCGATTGGAATTTCGATCGTCGCGATTGCGCTGCCAGTGGCGCTTGCATTCGGTATGCCGGTAATACTGGCGATGGCTTACGTGGCATTATTCGCCTTCTTCCACGGCCATGCGCATGGCGCCGAGCTTCCTGCTGGCGACAACGCCGCCCAGTACATCCTGGGTTTTTCGCTCGCCACCGCCGTTATCCATGGCATCGGCATCGCTACCGGTTTGCTGGCTGGAAAGTTTGCGAAACAAATGCAGGGATTCGGTTTGCGCATCGCTGGCGGGGCCGTTGTCATCGCCGGACTGGCGTTGTTCGTAAGCTGAAATCACATTGCTAAAATCACATCCGGATTCTGCCTAGATTCCGGGCTTTTGATATTTGTTTGGCTAAACAATAGGCAGGCTGGCGAAACGCGATGTGCAAATCGCGCGATGCCAGCGCGCTCAATCCAGAACAGCTTTGAATCCAAACGGGATTCTCGGTCTTCTGACCGCTGGCATATGCGTTGCAACAGCCCTGCTTAGTGCGTGGAAACCAGTTTCCACGCCGGAGTACTCGCAGGGAGATAAAACACATGAAGCTGTTTTCGAAGGCGGGGGGGCCCGCCATTCGTGGCTTGCTTGCAGCATCCGGCATTGCGTTCGCGGTAGCGAGCGCCCCGGCGGCCGCGCAAGAAACGATCAAAATCGGAATTCTGCACTCGCTCTCCGGCACCATGGCCATCAGCGAAACTACGCTGAAGGACACCATGTTGTTCCTGATCGATGAGCAGAACAAGAAAGGCGGCGTGCTCGGCAAGAAGCTCGAAGCCGTCGTGGTGGACCCGGCCTCCAACTGGCCGCTGTTTGCCGAAAAGGCGCGTGAACTGATTACCAAGGAAAAAGTTTCGGCCGTGTTCGGCTGCTGGACCTCGGTGTCCCGCAAGTCGGTGCTGCCGGTGTTCAAG
>CAZUJE010000035.1:0-23193 GCA_964620215.1 uncultured Hyphomicrobiales bacterium | reverse complement strand
CCGACTCGTCGATCACGTCGATCGCCTTGTCCGGCAGCTTGCGGTCATGGATGTAGCGCACGGAAAGATCGACCGCCGCCTTGATGGCGTCGTTGGTGTATTTCAGGCGGTGATAGTCCTCGAAATAGGGCTTCAGACCCTTGAGGATTTCGATGGCATCATCCGGCGTCGGCTCGGCCACGTCGATTTTCTGAAAGCGGCGGACGAGCGCGCGGTCCTTTTCAAAATACTGGCGATATTCCTTGTAGGTCGTCGAGCCGATGCAGCGGAGATTGCCCGAAGCGAGTGCCGGTTTCAGCAGGTTCGACGCATCCATCGCGCCGCCTGACGTGGCGCCGGCGCCGATCACCGTATGGATCTCGTCGATGAAGACGATGGAATTCGGGAACGCTTCAAGCTCCTTGATGACCTGCTTGAGCCGCTCCTCGAAGTCGCCGCGATAGCGCGTACCCGCGAGCAGCGTGCCCATGTCGAGCGCGAACACCGTCGAGGTCTTCAGGACGTCCGGCACGTCGCCCATGACGATGCGGCGGGCAAGACCTTCCGCGATGGCGGTCTTGCCGACACCGGGATCGCCGACGAACAGCGGATTGTTCTTCTGGCGGCGGCAAAGCACCTGAATGGTGCGCGCGATTTCCGTCTCGCGGCCGATCAGCGGATCGATCTTTCCGTCGCGCGCCTTCTTGTTGAGGTTTACGCAATAGGCATCCAGCGCGTCGGCTTTCTTCTTGCCGTCCTCGCCGGGCTTGGTGTCGGTTTCGTCGTCGATGCCGCGCACCGGGCGCGGCTCGGTCATGCCGGAGCGCTTCGCGATGCCGTGGCTGATGTAATTCACCGCGTCATAGCGGGTCATGTCCTGCTCTTGCAGGAAATAGGCTGCGTGGCTCTCGCGCTCCGCGAAAATCGCGACCAGCACATTGGCGCCGGTGACTTCTTCCCTGCCCGACGACTGCACATGGATCACCGCGCGCTGGATCACGCGCTGAAAACCGGCGGTCGGCTTGGAATCGTCGTTGGCATCGACGATCAGGTTCTCGAGTTCGCCGTCGATGTAGTCGGTGAGGCTGCGCTTCAGGCGCTCCAGATCAACATTGCAGGCGCGCATCACAGCGGATGAGTCCTGATCTTCCGTCAGCGCAAGCAGCAGGTGCTCGAGCGTGGCGTACTCGTGATGCCGCTCGTTGGCGAGCGCCAGAGCGCGGTGAAGGGATTGTTCCAGACTACGCGAGAACGTCGGCATCGAATTTCCTTGTCCCCAACACCCCGATCATTTCTTCTCCATGACGCATTGTAAAGGATGTTGATGTTTGCGCGCGAAATCCATTACCTGCGTCACTTTTGTCTCTGCAACCTCGTACGTGAAAACGCCACATTCCCCCACGCCGTGCTGATGCACATGCAGCATGATTCGGTTCGCATCTTCACGCTGCTTGTTGAAGAAGCGCTCCAGCACGTGAACGACAAATTCCATGGGAGTGTAGTCGTCGTTCAGCAACAGCACGCGATAGAGGTTCGGCCGCTTTGTCTGCGGCTTGGTCTTGGCGATGACCGAAGTTCCGGTTCCCTCGTCCTCGCCCTTGCGCGTGCGGTCGTCCTTTCCCATCCCGTGTTCCGTCATATGGGTAGGGAGCGGGAAAAAATCGAGAGCTGTCAGGCCGGGCCGATGCACGATAGAAGCTGTCCAATTCGATCTGGGCCTATGACGGGGCCGACACCGCATTTCCTTGGCTGGGATAAGCCATATTAGGTGAGGAAGATGCCCTTTCGCCAGCCAGACTGCGCCAAGGATCGTTCAAATTCTAACGATCCTGGTGGCCTTGGTTAACCTCGACCCCGGAACGGACCTAGATACCGGAAAATCTCGCCTATTCCGGCAAGGTTCAGTCAATGGAACGGGTCCAGTGTGACAGCACCAGTTTTGGGAGTCTGTCATGCGCTGTTTTCAGTCCTTGAGCCGCTTTTTGCCCGACAGGAAGGGCAATGTCGGCATCATCTTCGCACTCGCCATGATCCCGGTGATCGGCGGGATGGGCGCGGCCATCGATTACAGCATGGCCAACGCCTACCGCACCGACATGCAGAAGGCGCTGGACTCCACCGCCCTCGCCCTGACGCGGCTGATGCCCACCGACCAGGCCAATCTCGACACCAAGGGCGATCAATATTTCAAGGCGAGCATGGGCCATCACAAGCTGAGCGGCCTTGCAGTTACGGTCGTGCCCGATACCGGCGTCCTGAAGCTCACCGCGAAGGGATATTACGAGCCGAGCGTCGCCGGCGTGCTGGGCATCAGCACCTTTGAAGTGGGCGCCCGCTCCGAAGCCAAGTGGGGCATCGGCAAGGTCGAGGTCGCGCTCGCGCTCGACAACACCGGCTCCATGGCTTCGAGCAACAAATTGACCGAACTGAAGACCGCCGCGCACAATCTGCTCGACACGCTGGAAGCCGCCGCCAAGAATCCGGGCGATGCCAAGGTCGGCATTATCCCCTTCGGTGTGCAGGTGAAGGTTGCCACTTCCAACAAGAATGCAGCTTGGCTGCGCTGGGATTTGTGGGAAGCAAAAAACGGTACCTGCAACAAGTCGGGCAGCGACTACAATAACAAGAGTGATTGCGAAGACGCGAAGGTTTGCACCAAGCCGCAATACACTTCCAAGAACAACTGCGAGAACAATAACGGCAACTGGGTGCAGGCCACCTGGACGCCGAGCAATCATGATGCCTGGAACGGTTGCGTCGCGGACCGCGATAAGGACACCAATGTGAACTACGACGCAAACGATACCGCACCGGATATGACCGCGTCGCAGACCACCACTTCGGTAAAGACTCGCTTCCCCGCTGCGCAAGAGTGTGGGTCATTGGCTGAGGTCACGGGCCTGCACTACAACTGGGGCACCAAGACAAGCACCGACGCCACCACCCTGCACGGCAAGATCAATCAGATGCAGGCGGTCGGCAACACCAACGTGACCATTGGCACCGTCTGGGGCTGGCACTTGCTGTCGCCGGCGGAAATCTTCACCCAAGGCACCGCCTACGGCACTGCCAACACGCAGAAATATCTGATCCTGCTGACCGATGGTGACAATACGCAGAACCGCTTCACGTCCACCGAGTCCTCGATCAACGCGCGGACGACAGCGGCTTGCAACAATATCAAGGCGCTCAAGGACGCCGAAGGCAAGCCGTACATCAAGATCTACACGATCCGCGTGATCAACGGGAACGCCGACCTGCTTCGCAACTGCGCGACGGAAACGAGCATGTATTACGACGTGCAGAATGCAACTCAGCTCTCGGGCGTATTCAGCGCGATCGGCTCCGAAATCGCGAACCTGCATCTCGCGAAATAATCAGTCGCCTCACGATTGATGCACAAGATTGCCGTCCGGCGAGGACCGCCGGGCGGCAATTCTTTTTTAACGAAGCGGAAACCATCGCGCCGGAATACGCCGAAAATGCACGAAAATTGCCGTTAAAATCGAGATAAATCAACAAACGGGCAAGCAAGTGCGCGTATGCAGGTCTGCAAACAATATGCAGATATTCATATGACGAACGTTGCCCCGCAAATGAACGAGCGCAGGAGCACCCCGCGCCAGAAGACATTTCTGAAAGGCGTGATCCTGTTCAACAACAGGAAGTCGAGCGCCGACTGCGTCATTCGCGATTTCACCGACCAGGGCGCGCGGCTGCAATTTTCCGCTTCGATCATCACGCCGGATGTGGTCGAGCTTGAGATTCCGAACAAGGATCAGATCCTGCAAGCGCATGTGCGGTGGCGGAAGGGCGACGAATGCGGCGTGTCCTTCGACCATCCGAAACTGAAGGAAGACAGCTCCACCCCTGCCCAGGCCGCCGGCGACGTTTCGCACCGGGTGGAGCAGCTCGAGGCTGAGGTCGCGAAAATGCACCGCGCGATTATCGAATTGCGCAACGAGATGCGGAAAATCCGCGGCGATTGACCTGTCGCCTGAATTTCACACAGACTGAGCAAAACTGGCTGCCCGATTACTTCCGGACAGCTAAAAATGCTCTGGAGCCGCTTTTTCCTCGCCTCCACGCTTGTTGCTGCCTTGCCGGCGGCCGCCCACGAGATTCCAGGCGCTCCCGGCCTCGAACTATCCCTGATCTACACCAACGACCTGCTTGCCAATGTCTCGGGCGGCGCCAAAACCGGCGCCATCGATCAAGGCAAGCTCGAATGGATCGTCTCCGCGGACTGGGAAAAGATCGCTGGATGGAAGGGCCTCAAATTTCAGACCAACGGCTTCTTTCTGCACAACACAGGATACATGCGCCGCGACTATGTGGGCGGCATCAATACGATCGCGGAGATCGAAGCACGGCCTTCCGTGCGGCTTTCCGAAATTTGGCTGGAACAGGAATTCGCGAGTTCGCGAGCGAGTATTCGTATTGGGCAACTCGCGGCAGATTCGGAATTCTTCTTCAGCAAGCTCAGCGCATTTTTTCTGAACAGCGACTGGCCGACCATCGCCGCGCTCAATCTGCCGAGCGGCGGCCCGGCCTATCCGCTCTCCACGCCTGGCATCCGCTTAAAATATCAAACCTCGGAGGATTTGGCGCTGCTGCTCGCCGTCTATAACGGCGACCCATCCGGGCAAGGCACGGGCGACGAACAGACGCGCAACCGCTACGGGCTGAATTTCCGGGTGAACGATGCACCGTTCGTCATTGGCGAAATGCAGTACCGCTATAATGCGCCCCTCCCCGGCACTCTGAAATTCGGGGGCTGGCAGCACTTCGGCGATTTCAACGACCGCCGCTTTTCAACGGATGGATTGCCGCTTGCCGATCCCGGCAGCAACGGCGTGCCGGTCAGCCGCCGCGGCAATTCCGGAATTTACGGTGTGGTCGATCAGCAGATTTACCGGTTGCCGGGAAACGCGCCGGACAAAGGCATCTCCGTTTTCGGCCGCGTTTCCGCCAGCCCTTCCGACCAAAATCCGATCAGCTTCTATGCCGATGGGGGAATCCTCTTCGCCGGATTGAACCCTGCACGCCCGAACGATGGTTTTGGTGCAAGCGTCATGTATGTGCGTTTTTCAGACCGGCTTCGCGGATTCGACCGGGATGCGATCACGTTTTCAGGAAGCGGAGTTGTCCGCGACTATGAAGCCAATCTGGAAGTGAGTTATCGCGCCCAGATCGTTCCGGGCTGGATCGTGCAGCCTGTGTACACGCGCGTCTGGCATCCAAGTGGCGGGCTGCATCGAAACGCCAACGTCGTCGGCGCACGGACAATCATTCAATACTGAATTGAAGATTCGTCGCCCCAAAAACCAAAAGCCCGGCCACTTGGCCGGGCTCTTCATTAGTTTAGACCCCGTAACTTGAAAACTTACTTCGCGACTTTCGCGAAGGCGCCTTCGAGCGGCTTGTAGGTTTCCTTGGCGATATCGGCATAGAGTTCGCCGATCTTGGTGGCCTTGGAGACGAAGCCTTCGTAAGCGGTCTTGTAGAAGTCGGTCTGCACTTCGAGAGCCTTGTCGAGCGTCTTGGTGCTGAAAAGCTTTTCGAGAGCGGCGGAACCGTCTTCAAACGACTTCTTCTGGAAATCGGCGACTTCCGTGGCGATGGCCTGGAAGCCCTTGGAAGCAACACCGAAGCTCTTCATCGCGACGTCGGTGTTTTCTTTGCTGATCTTCTGGAGGGATTCAAAATTCTCAAACATGGTCGTTCCCCTTTGTACCGGCTCACGGCCGGTGGGTGGCCTCAACTAGACTGAGCGCCAATTGCTTGATCGCTCGGATGCTCAATTAGTGCACTGCAACATAAGAGTCAATATGGTTTTTGCGATGCGACATGGTTAATTATAAGTTACTGAAAAATAATACAAATATCTGCTTATGATTTAAGCCACCCAAGTTTGCATTGCAGCGGAACCGGGCCATCCGCAAAGAATGCATGGAACCCGGGCGCTTTACCCAATCCTAACTGCGTTTTCCTACGCTCTGCCCTCAAGCAACGGGGGTTCGCGAAACGAGGCGTAACGCGAACCGAAGCCAGGGACAGTTGAGTAATGTTGCGTAGGCGTAGGGGGACGCCGCCCCGTTCCAGAACGGCGTTGGCGATAGCCATTGCGGCTGTCGTGCTCAGCCAGATTGCTGTCTTCGATGCCGAAGCGCGTCCGCGTTCCCGCATGCCCGGTGGCGAATGGCGCGCGGGCTTCTCCACCATCGTCGTGGACGGCAAGACCGGCGAAGTAATCGATTCCGAGAAGGCCGACGAACTCCGTCACCCCGCCTCGCTCACGAAAATCATGACGCTCTATCTCCTGTTCGCGGAGATCGAAGCGGGCCGTCTCAAGCTCAACACCAAAATGAAGGTTTCCGCCGAAGCCGCAGCGCAGCCCCCGTCCAAACTCAGCCTGCGCGCCGGTGAAACCATCGAAGTCGAACAGGCGATCAAGGCGCTGATTACGCGCTCCGCAAATGACGTGGCCGTTGCCGTGGCGGAAGTGATTGCCGGCGACGAAGAAAGCTTCGCCCAGATGATGACGCGTCGCGCGCGTCTGCTCGGCATGAAGCAGACGGTGTTCAAAAATGCTTCCGGCCTGCCAAGCGCCGAACAGGTGACCACCGCGCGCGAAATGGCGTTGCTCTCGCTTGCAATGCAGGACCGCTTCCCGAAGCTCTATCCATATTTCTCGACGCGCAGCTTCACCTGGAAGGGCGTGCCGATCGGCAACCATAATCGCCTGCTCGGCAGCGTTGACGGCGTCGACGGCATCAAGACCGGCTACACCAATGCGTCGGGCTTTAATCTCGTCACCAACGTAAAGCGCGGCGACCGCCACATCGTCGGCGTCGTACTCGGCGGCCGTACTGGTGCCGCGCGCGACGAGATGATGCGCGATCTCATCAGCGACAACATCAAGCACGCCCATAACGGCCCACGCACCGCTCCCCGCTTCGTGGAGGCAAGACCGCAGCCGGCCGCGCCGAAAGTGGCCTCTGCCCAACCCGCGCCGGGCACCGGCGATGTGATGCGGCCAAATCCCGTGCGCAGTGTGCAAATCGGCAAGAACGCCGAGATCGACAACAACGACGAAGATCACGCGCGCCCGCAACTGACCAGCGCGCCCATGCAGATTTCTCCGTTCCCGGTCAGGCCAACGACGCCGGTGGCGCTCGCTCCCAACGGCAAGCGCGTGACCTTCGCCTCCCCGCCTTCCGCCACGACCACGTCCGCTGGCGCGCAGAATTCTCCGGAAGTCACCCGCACCACCTATGCCTCGAACGCGCCGTTTAAATCGCTCCAGCCGGCAGTTCCCGGCATGGGCTTGCCGCCCAGCACACTGAATGCGCAAGCGCTCGCATTAAACGAGCCTCCGCGTCAGGCCGGTGCGTTTGTGAAGGACGCAGAACAGTATCAGCCGCCAAAGCAGGAAGCGCCCAGACAGGTGGCTTCGCTCGATGGCGCACCGGAAGAAACCGCCAGCGTTGTCCACGGCGGCTGGAAGATTCAAATCGGCGCCTACGGCAACGAGGAAGAGGCCAAGGAAAAACTTGGCACGGCGCGTGAACGCGCCGCCGCGGTCCTCGGCAAAGCCAAGGCATTCACCGAGAAAACCGTCCGGGGAACGACCCAGTATTTCCGCGCCCGCTTCGCCGGTCTCAACGAAGCGAGCGCCAGACGAGCTTGCGAAACACTGAAGCAAAAAGACTTCGAGTGTTTCGCCACAAGAAACTGAAGAACAAGAAACGGAAGCAGCAGGAGCGTCGTCCGCAGTTTGTTGCGTAGCGTAGGGAGTTAGTGATGGCGGCGAAGCAGAACTTCCCTGGCCTCGTTCACACGGGCCGCGAGATACGTCGAGCCCCCCTGGTCGGGGTGCAGTTTCTTCATGAGCGTCCGGTGCGCGCGTCCTATCTCGAAGGCGCTCGCTCCCTTTTCAAGACCCAGGATCTGGTACGCCTCTTCCTCGGTCATCGGGCCGACGCGCGGCGCCTCACGCGGCCCCGCACCCGCGTCTTCCTGGACGTGTACACGCCAGCCGGGCTCCCGGCGGTCGAGATAAGCTTCGAGTAACGCGCGGCTCTCTGGATCGAAACCGGGGAGCAGCGACAGGAGCGTGTTCAGGTCGAGCGCCTCCAGCGGCACGTTTTCATATTGGCCCGACAGAATTTTCCCGCGCATCGCGCCGGTGTCGTGGTCCAGTTCCATCTCCACGAATTGCGATTTGACTTTTGAAGTCTGTCCCGTCGAGCGGTTCACCCGGGCGCTGAAACTGGCGGGGCCAAGCCAGTCGAGCAGACTTAACCCAAACAGCACGAGCGGCGCGCCGGCATAAATGTTTCCCCGCACGCTCATGAAGAGTCCCGTGCCCACCATCGCAAAGCCGCTGCCTTTGCGGAGAAGCTCCGCAAGGCTTTGCGGGTTTGCTTTTCTGAAATAGTGCGCGGCGACCAGAAACAGGACCAGCGCGCCGATGCCGAGGAGAAGGGTCATGATTCGATTATAGCGGGCGCACGGATTACTTCATCTGCCCGAGCAACTTCTGTGCCCCCGCCCCGCCATCGCGCTTTGACAGGTCCGCCAGCGCCGCATGGCCCCCGGCGGCGAAAGCCGCGGCGGCACGGAGCAGTTCGCGAAGCTGGGTGGAAGCGCCCGCATCGAACGGACACCATGCGCCCTTGGTGAGGCGCGCGATTTCGCGGAATGCCTGTTCGGCAATTCCATCGCGGTTTTCCTGAAACATGAAGGCAGGAACGCCGAGCAGGCCAAGCTCGCCGGCAGCGGCACATAGATCGTCAACGGATTCTTCCATCGCATCGCCGACGAAGACGAGCGCATCGACTTTCTGGATTTTGCTTTCTTTTCTTACATGCTCGAGCACACGCCCGATCTGCGTGTGGCCGCCGATTACACCGATCGATTCCATCAAGCCCGCGAGCCGAGTCGGATCGGATACCCATTTGGAAGCACGGCATTCGGCCAGGCCGCGATAATAGACAAGCTGCACGTCCAGCCCGCCGATCGCCGCCGTTTCCGCGAACATCTCGGCTTGCAGCGCGCAGGCGAGATCCCACATCGGCTGGCGGCTCATGGTGGCATCGAGCGCGAATACCAGCCGCCCGCGCTTGCCATCCGTGCGCGGCCCAAGGTTCCGCGCTCGCTGCACGAAGGCCTCGATTTCCTTGGCCCTTGAGATAGACTTTGAGAGGGGTTTATCGGTCATGGGCGCGGGCCAAAGGGACAGGCATCTTCCTCGTATATATGTACCGCGAAAGCCGGCGGTATGGCTGGCTGCTTTTTTCCTGTTTTGCGCACACCCGCTGGCTGCGGAAGACACAGACCTCGAAGGTGTCGCGCCGTCTCTTATGACACGCCAGATGTGGGATGCGGAACCGGCGCTTGATGGAGCATGGCCGCACAAGCCCAAGGGCATCGTGATCCACCACACGGGTGTCGGAAGAAACCTGCACGCCACGCTGCCTCAAAAAATGAAAGGCCTGCAATTCTTTTCCCAACGCATGCAGCATCCCTCGCCATATGGCCGGACGATCTGGGTGGACGCGCCGTATCATTTCTACATCGATGCAAAGGGCGATCTCGCCGAGGGCCGCGATGTCGGCGTCGCCTCCGACAGCAACACCTTCTACGACACATACGGATTGATTCAGCTGGTGATCGAGGGGGATTTCCAGCGGGAGCAGCCGGACCTGCGGCAGATCGAAATGCTGCGCAAGACGCTCGTCTGGCTTTCGCTGAAATGGAACATCGATCCCGACAATATCGTCTGGCACCGCGCAAAGGCGCCGACGAACTGCCCCGGCAGGAACTTGCTGAACCAGTTGGTGCCGCTGAGCATCGAGGTCAGCCAGTCGCGGCAAAAGGCGATCGATGAAATTTGCGCGAAAACGCCGTCACCGAAATTTGCGGAGACATACTGCGGCAAGCCTGCCGAGAACTACGCCGGCGTACATTAATCGGCGATGATTTCGTTGTTGCTCTCAAGCGGATTGGAGCTTGACCGCACCCATTCGGCGCGGGCGGCGGCACGGCGGCGGCCGCGCTCGTCGATTGGCAGGCGAAGGCCGTCGATCAGATTGCGTACTTCCTGGCGCGCGGCGAGATGGGAGAGGTTCGGCTTCACGCCGAGCGTGTCCTCGTCGAGCGTATCGAGAACCGTAAGGCCGCGCGGGAACATTTCGCGATAGACCACGCGTTCGGAGAAGCCGTCCGAGACGCGGAAACTGAGGCGCTTGGAAAGTTCGGCCAGTCCTTCGGCGATGTTGCGGCCATTGCGCGACTCGAACTGGCCGACGCGATTGCGCATCACGATCCAGTCAGTCTCTTCCTCCTCCACCATGCGCCGCTGGCGGCGGGCTTCCCGCACCACCTCGGCATAGTGGCTGGTGCCAGTGACCTCGAAACTCTCGGGATCGATGCTGGCCAGCACATCGAAATCGACAAAGCTGTCGTTGAGCGGGGTAATCAGCGTATCGGCCATCGCGTGGGCGAGGCGCATGAGATAGCTGTCGGTGGCGGGGGTATCGACCACCACGAAATCGAAGGTGCTTTCGGCGGCATTTACCGCGGCGGCGAAGGCGGCGAATTCCGCGGCTTCGTTCTCATCGACACTCGGGCCATTCGCCCGCTCGATCGTGTGAACGAACGGCATTTCCAGCGGAACGCCGGTTTTCTTCGCCCAGATGCCGCGATTGCGGATGTAATTGCTGAGGCTTTTCTGGCGGCTGTCGACGTCGATGGCGGCGACCTTCTGGCCCGCTTTAAGTAGCGAGACCACCACATGCATCGCCGTCGTGGTTTTGCCGGAACCGCCCTTTTCGTTGGCGAGCACAATGACATGAGCCGATCGGGACTTGCCCGATGCGGCGGACGCACCATTACTGACAGGTGTCTCGATACGCATAAAACCCCAACCCGCAGGGGCCGCCACTCCCCTGATTGGATTGTCGAAGCATGTGCAGTTTTGGTCAAGCGGAGTCTTTCGGCATGTGGCGGCTAAGTTAATGTCAAACCTAAACTTCTTGCCGCATGGCGGAACCCACAGGACTTGCTAGTTTCCGCCCCGGTTAACTACGGAGCGTTTATGCCCGCCCCGAAAATCGCCAAAACGATCAAAGCACAGCGAACCATGCTCGATGCATGGCGGCGCAAGCGGCAGACCATCGCGCTCGTTCCCACCATGGGCGCGTTGCATGACGGGCATCTGTCGCTGGTACGGCTCGGTCACAAGCGCGCCGACAAGGTGGCGGTGACGATCTTCGTTAATCCCGGACAGTTCGCGCCGCACGAGGATTTCGGCCGCTACCCGCGCACATGGAAAGCTGACCTAGCGCTGCTGAAAAAAGAAAAGGCCGATCTGATTTTCGCGCCGGCGGTGGAGGAGATTTATCCGAAGGGATTCACCACCAAGGTCACGCTGGAAGGTCCGGCGCTCGGTCTTGAAACCGATTTCCGCCCGCATTTTTTCGGCGGTGTGGCGACCATCGTGGCGAAGCTCTTGATCGAAGCGATGCCGGATGTGGCGATTTTCGGCGAGAAGGATTACCAGCAGCTACTGGTCATCAAGCGTATGGCGCGCGATCTGGATTTGCCTATTAAAATTCTTGGCGCGCCCATCGTGCGCGAAAAGGATGGCCTCGCCCTCTCCTCGCGCAATATCTATCTGTCGCCGGAAGAGCGCAAAACTTCCACGACGCTCTATCGCGTGCTTTCGGAAAGTGCCGCCGCCATCGCCAAAGGCGAAGCGATTGAGCCTGTTATTTCGCGCGGACGCGCGAAAATCGAAGCCGCCGGGTTCAAGCTCGATTATCTGGCAGCGCGCAACGCCGAAACCCTTCGCAAACCAAGAGGCGCAAAAGGCGAACCCCTCCGCCGGCTCGTGGCCCAGCGCATCGGCGGCACGCGGCTCATAGATAATGTGGGCGTGCCGAAACGTTAGATGATGAAGTAGGCACCTACCAGGAGCACGATCGCCAGTGCCGTGCTTGCGACCAGCACAGTACCCATATGCCCGCGCGTCTCGCCCTGCCGCGCCATATTGGTCGGCAGTGTTACCGGATCGGGCTTGTCGGCGACATTGGTATTGGGCTCTTCGTAATCGGTGCTTGTTCGCGTAGCCATAAGACATCTCCCGCTCAATGTGTCGGGAGATAACGCGCAACCCCGCAATTTCGTTCAATAGACTTTTTTGTGCGTGATCTTTTCCGAAAACCGGTATCCACTTTTCGGGATCACGCTACAACAGCCCCAATTCGCGCAGTTCGCGGCGCAGTTCTTCGGGCATTTTGGTGAGGCCTTTGCCCTGCCGGACGAGATCGGGCGGTGCATCCTTGCCTTGAAAATAACGCCAGCCCTGGAACGGCCCGCGCGGACGCGGGCTTACGGGCACGACTTTCGGCTCCAGCACGAGCTGGCAACGCTTGATGCCTTCCTTGTCTTTCGTCTCGCGCAGCTCTAGCAATTTCTGCCGCGCGGAAATCTCGCCCTTGATAACCCAGTAGAGCGAGCCGCCTTCCAGCAATTCCTCCGCGCGGGTCGGAAACATGCGCGTCGTGTGAATGTGCTCGACCGGCTGTTTCTTCTTTTTCTTCAGCGCAAGGCGCTCGTCGATCCATTCCTGCAAGTCGCGAATGGAGTCGGCGCCAACGCAGAGCTTGATGAGATGCAATGCCATGCAGCGGTTCTAGACAACTCCTTGAACGGGTTCACCTGTTTCGCCGCCGCATCCACAACACATTTCAACGGAACCATCGGGTATTCTTAGTAATTAAACAAAAAGCTGAATTTGCAGGGAGAATACAATGGCTGTCGCAAGAGTTGTAGAAATTTCCGCCGCATCGAAGAAGAGTTTTGAAGACGCTATCATGCAAGGCATCCAGCGCGCGTCGAGCACGCTGAAGCATGTCGAAGGCGCATGGATTCAGGAACAGAAAGTGACGATCAAGAACGGCAAGATCGAGGAATACCGGGTGAACATGAAGGTCACCTTTATTCTGAACGGCCAGAGCGTCGATTGATTATTTCTTCGCGGGCGCCTGCTCTTTTTCAAGCTCGATCATGAGCAGGCGCGCGCCTTCCTTGACCTGATCGCCCACCAGCACGGCAACTTCGGCTACTTTGCCGTCAGCGGGCGCCGTCAGCGCGTGTTCCATTTTCATGGCTTCGACCACGGCGAGCAGTTGCCCTCTTTTGACCTGCTCGCCTTTCTTCACGGCAAGCGAAAGCAGCTTGCCGTGCATGGGTGCCAGGATCACGCCGTCGGAAGCGGAATGATCGGCCTGCGCCACCGCCGTGCCATCCAGTTTGACCGTTGTCTGGCGGCCCTCGCGAACGGCGACGAGGGCGTCTTCTCCTTCGATCAACAGGCAATCGATGGAGGCCTTGTTTCCAATTGCAGCGTGAATGCCTTGTGCGTCGAACTTAACCAGCGCCTTCGCGCTTTCCCCATTCACGCGAATGGCGATCTCCACCTCCCGATCCCCGGATAAACCGAAAGCATCGGAGTCATCCCAGGGAGAAATGCGCTCGTTGGAACGGCGCTTCGCGCGCTGTTTCAGCCGCTCCCCCTCGCGCCGCATGAGTTCTTCCACCGCATGCGCGGCGGCACCCATGTCAGGGGCATGGGCGGGCGCGAGATTGGCAATGTCGCGTTCGATATATCCGGTATCGACTTCGCCCTTCCGCATCGTTGGTGAAGCCACCAGCGCGGACAGGAAAGCGAGGTTGGTTTTCGGCCCCGCAGCCAGCGTATTTTTCAAGGCCGCGCCAAGCCGCTCAAACGCCTCGTCGCGTGTTGGCGCGTGGGCGATGATCTTCGCGATCATCGGATCGTAAAACTGCGTGACCTCGCTGCCCTCTTCCACGCCGGTATCAACGCGGATGCCTTCGCCCGATGGAAATTTCAGTGCGACGAGTTTTCCGGTAGAGGGAAGAAATCCCCGCTCGGGATCTTCCGCATAAAGCCGTGCCTCGACCGCGTGGCCTGAAAGCTTGATGCCGTTCTGGGTGAGCGCGATCGCCTCACCCGCCGCCGCGCGAAATTGCCATTCGACAAGATCGATGCCGGTCACAGCCTCGGTGACGGGATGCTCGACCTGAAGCCGCGTGTTCATTTCCAGAAACCAGAAGCCGTCGGGACGCAACCCGCGCTTTCCGTCGGCGATGAATTCCACCGTTCCCGCGCCGGCATAATTTGCGGCGCGCGCCGCTTCCACCGCCGCCTTCGTCATAGCAGCGCGGGTTTCTTCATTCATGCCGGGCGCTGGCGACTCCTCGATCACTTTCTGATGGCGGCGCTGCGCGGAACAATCGCGCTCATAAAGATGAAAAACATTCCCGTGCGTGTCTGCGAAAATCTGCACTTCGATGTGCCGCGGACTTTCGATCCATTTTTCGATCAGGACGCGCTTATCGCCAAAGGCCGCTTCCGCCTCGCGGCTGGCAGCGCCGAATGCTTCATCGAAATCGATGGCTTTCTCGACGCGGCGCATCCCCTTGCCGCCGCCCCCCGCCGCCGCCTTGATGGCGACCGGATAGCCAAGCTCATAGGCTTTCTGTTTCAGAAACGCCGGTTCCTGCCGCTCGCCGTGATAGCCCGGCACGACCGGTACGCCGGCTTTCTGCATCAAGGTTTTCGCAGCCGCCTTGTCACCCATCACGCGGATAGCTGCGGGTGATGGTCCGATGAAAACAATGCCCGCCGCCTTGCAGGCCTCGGCGAGTTCAGCGCGCTCGGAGAGAAATCCATAGCCCGGATGCAGGGATGCGGCTCCCGAGCGCCGCGCGGTTTCGATCAATCGCATAATATCGAGATAGCTGTCGCGCGCGGGCGAAGGGCCGATGAAATGCGCCTCGTCCGCCATGCGCGCGTGCTGCGAGAGCCGGTCAGCTTCGGAGAACACCGCGATGGTGCGGATGCCCATCGCCTTCGCCGTGCGGATGATGCGCACGGCGATCTCGCCGCGATTGGCGATCAAAACCGATTCAAATGGCGGTTTGCCCTTGGCGGGACTCATGAAGCGATCTTAGCGAGCGCCGCGCCCGTTCCAAAACGGCTTAGTTTGGCATGAGAACGCCGGAAGGTGTCGGCGTGTCCGGAATCTCGTTTGGATCGTGCCGCTTGTAGTCGCCCGGAACAAGTCGCGGCAGGCCCGCAACGGGCTCGTTCCCGCGCGGCCGGTACACTTCACCTTTTGCCTCGCCCTTGGTGCTCTTCTTCTGCGCAGACGCCTTCGGCTCCTCGGCCTTGGGCGCGGCAGCTTTCTTCTCGCCCTTTGTTTTTTCGTCGGGTTCAACAAGGACCGGCCGTGTCGCCGGAGCCGACACCGGCGTGAACGGGCTTGTGTTCTCCGTCGTAGGAACCTGCGAACGAGGTGGCGCTGCCACTGGCGGAAGCCGGTCGGTACCAGGCGCCGAACGGGTACGGGGCTGACCGCCTACGGTCGGCGGCGGGTTAATTGCCGGTGCGGTGGCGGCCGTGGGCGCGGTCGTCTGCGGTCCCAGCATTGGCCCGGATGGCATCGGATTTCCCCGTGGTACTGGATCGAACAGGGCCGGCGGGCCGGCATCGAGCGGCACAATATTGCTTGGCTTGTCGCCTACCGCGACGCCGGGAAGGATCGTGTCGCTGCCGCGTTTTCTGTCTTCCTGCAACGGTTCGCCGCGCCAGACCCCGGCATATTTCGCCATATAGGCTTCGTAGCGGCGGCTGCGGATGTTTTCCTTCACGCGCTCCGGGTTATCCAGAATCGAGAACTTGTCGCAGAGATCGGCCATGCAGTGATAGACGCTGGTCAGTACAAATCCCGCGAAACCATAAGGATCGGACTCGATGGTTTTTCGCAGCGGCTGCACGCGCGAAAAATAGCCGTGATCGCGCGTCGATGCGAAACGGACTGCATCCACCAGATAGGCGACACGCTGCGTGGTGATCGCGACCGCTGTCGCAACCCGTTGCGGCTCAGCGAACAAAGTGCGCTCGCAAGCGTCCTGCATCGCCGGCACCGGCGAACCGTCGAGGCAGGCGAAAACCGTGCCGGGCTGGATCGTCTGCGCGAACAATGCGTTCGCGCGCTCCTCCAGGAGTTTCCGCTGGTTGATGTCTTCATATTCGCGGAAGGCGTAATAGCCGCCACCGAGCAGTGCGATGAAAAGCCCATAGGTAAAGGTGAAGCGAATGATGCGGCGCAGACCGATCAGCCAGATCACGGCGATCAGGAGTGTCAGGAGCAGCAACGCAACCACTCCCGCCAGCCAAAGCGGAATCGGCAGCGCTGATAGCACCGGAAGCGCGGGCAGCGCCGGCAGCACACTCAACCATTGTTCCATCAAAGGCATTTTAGCCTATCCGCCTCGGGCATAGAACGGCCTCAAAACCGCCTGGCCGCCCCGTCCCATTTCCGGACGGGCTGAATCAGACCGAAACCTGCGTCCCAATCTCCACCACCCGTTCCGAAGGAATGTGGAAATAAGTTGTCGCATCGTCCGCCGTCCGCGCCAATTTAATAAAGAGCCGGTCCTGCCACAGCGGCATGCCCGAATTGGGCGATGGTTTCAGCGAACGCCGGGACAAAAAGAACGACGTGGACATGATGTCGAAGGTCCAGCCCTTTTTGCGGGCGATGGCCAGCGCCTTCGGCACATTCGGTGTTTCCATATAGCCGAATTTCAGCTCGATCCTATGGAAATGCGGGGAGACTTCCGTGATTTTGACCCGCTCGGCCTCTTCGACGCGGGGCATGTCCACGGTCAGAACCGTCAGGATCACGTTATGCTGGTGCAGCACCTTGTTGTGCTTGAGGTTGTGCAGGAGCGCCGTCGGGGCGAAATCGGGGTCACTGGTCAGGAATACGGCCGTGCCGGGCACGATATGCGGCGGCTTCTTCTCCAGGCTGTTCACCAGCGGCTCAAACGGAATTTCGATGCGACGGGTTTTCTGTACAAGGAACTGTGTACCCCGTCGCCAGGTCAACATCGTGAGCACCAGCATCACGCCGAACACGACAGGCACCCAGGCGCCATCCAGAATTTTAAACGAGGCGGCCGCGATGAAGACGGTATCGATGAAAACAAACGGAAACATCAGAGCAGCTGCCCACCACCATTTCCATTGCCAATGCTTCCAGATCACGATGAAACCGAGTACTGACGCCGCCCAGACCGTCGCCGACACCGCCAGCACATACGCACCGGCAAGATCACTGGAAGTGCGGAACATCAGCACAAGCAAAATCACGCCGAGCAGAAGCGCCGTATTCACGCGCGGCATATAAATCTGGCCGAATTGCTCCGCCGAAGTGTGACGGATCTCAAAACGGGGAAGCAGACCGAGCTGGATCGCTTGCCGCGTGAGCGAATAGGCGCCAGTGATGACCGCCTGGCTCGCGATCACTGTAGCCATGGTCGCAAGGACCACCATGGGCAACAGCAGGAACTCCGGCACCAGCCGGTAAAACGGATCGGCGATTGCGTCGGGCTGCGAGAGCACAAGCGCCCCCTGCCCGAAATAGTTCAGGAGAAGCGCCGGCAATACCAGGATGAACCACGCAAACTGGATTGGCTTGCGCCCAAAATGGCCGAGATCGGCGTAAAGCGCCTCGGAGCCGGTGACGACGAGGAACACAGCACCCAGCGTGATCAGTCCGATCACGCCGTTTCCGGCGAGAAAACTGATCGCGTAATAAGGATTCACAGCCGCGAACACGCCCCAGTCGTCGGCGACATGCAACAGCCCCATCACTGCTATCACCGCAAACCAGAGAACCGTGATGGGACCGAAAAAGACGGAAACCTTGGCGGTGCCGCGCGACTGGACCGCGAACAGCGCGATCAAAATGCAGATCGTGACCGGCAGCACAAATGGCTCGAAATTCGACGTGGAGTATTTCAGACCCTCGACCGCGGACAGAACCGACAGTGCCGGTGTAATCAGCGACGAGCCGTAGAACATCGCGGCGCCGAACGCGCCGAGGATGATGACGCCGCTGGATCTTCGTCCCAACGCGCGGAAAGCGAGCGCCGTCAGGGAAAGCGTGCCGCCCTCACCGTTGTTATCGGCGCGCAGCAGGATCACGACATATTTCAGGGTAACGACGACAATCAGCGACCAGACAATCAGTGACAGCACGCCGAGAACGATGTCACGGGTGACATCGCCGCCCGCAGCCGCAGCGGTAACAGCCTCGCGGAAGGCGTAGAGCGGGCTCGTGCCGATGTCGCCATAAACGACGCCGACGCTGCCGATGGTGAGCGCCCAGAACCCCGTCCGGGGCTGATGCTCGCCGTTGCCATTCGCCGTTCCCGCAGGATCGGGTCCGGTCGTGGACTGAACCATTTTGCGAAATGCCGTTATTGCGCTGCGTCAATCGCAGAGGGCGCGGCAATAGCATGGGGTCTTTGCCATGTCATCTTGAAGAAAAGCGGCCCTGCTTAAGTGCCTGCGGGGCCGCTATTTACAGGAAGTCCAGCGCCGGCCCGGATGGTTTTTTGCCGCGACAAGATGGCCGTAAGCGGAAGCTGCCCGCGCGGCTATAATTGCCGCATTCACACCACAAGCACGCAGCCAATTCGGATCAGGAGAACTAGATGCGACTGTTATTCGGAATTGTTCTGGGTGCCGCGCTGACGGTGACGGCGGCTTATATTCACGACTCGATGCAGAATTCCGCGAGCGGCACGCCCGCGCGCATGCTCGTCAACTGGGATGTGGCAAGCCAGGTGGCAAATAACACCACCCGTTCCGTGCGCGAGCAGGTCGACAAGCTGACGAAATAATTCAGCAGTTGTTTGGCGCAGGCGCGCCCGCGAAACGATCCGCCATCCAAGCGACCGCCGCAGGCGCCGCGAATTTGTGCGTGTTCGTGTGACCGCCGCCCGGGATGTAAGCGACATAGACCGGCCCGCGATGACGGCACACCCTCTGGATAAAGCGCTGGGTGTAAGGCGTCTTCACCACATAATCCGAGGTACCTTGCGCGATGAACACCGGTGCGCCCGGCGGCACCCTGCCCGGCGTGTTCCGGTCGATCAGTTGCGACCAGCGCGGCGACTTGGTGAGATCGAGCGAGAGAAAACCTTCCCGCTCCAGCGGCTGCGCGGCTTGCAGCAGGCGCGCCAGACCCTGCGGCCCGTCATTACAGAATTTCGCCACGCGCTCGAACACGAGCGGCGCCGTGGGCACGAGGATGCTCGAAACCGGAATCCCGTAAATCTTCGACCACGACCACACGGCAAATGTGCCGAGCATCTTGCCGACTGGATTGCTTGCATCCGAGCCGAACAGGCCGCGCAATTCGGCGGCGGGCGATGAAGCGGCAACACCGACGAGACGCAGATCGGGCGCGTAGCTCCGCGCCATTTGTCCCGTGAAGAAAGCCGCGTGCGCGCCTTGCGAATGGCCCCAGACCGCGAAACTGCTGCCGGCGCGGGCCGGCGCGAAACTGCGCGCGGCGCGGACGGAATCCAGAACCGATTTTCCAGCACTCTCGCCGACAAGATAGGGATGCACGCCCGGCGCGCCGAGACCTTCATAGTCGGTGGCGGTGACGACATAGCCGCGAACGAGCATCAGCTCCAGACCCGCAATCCAGGAGAGCGCCTGCGGATAGGCGGAGACCGCGCAGTGGCGCGCGACGCCGATCGTGTCATGCGCCCACGCGACGATCTTGCGGCCGCCCGCGGGTGCGGGAGAATTCGGGACAATAATCAGGCCGGAAACCGCGATCGGCTGGCCGCGCAGACCGGTGGAGCGATAGAGCACGCGATAGGCGGTGCCGCTCAAAGCAACGCCGCCGAATGGCTCCGAGCGGATGATCGTACCGGGCGCACCACCGGCGATCTCGCCCGCGCTGACATTGTAAAAGGATTGCGCGGATGCGTTCGTGCCCGACGCAAGCAACAACGCGCCCGCAGCCAAGCCCACAAACCGGCACCAGAAGCCCGGCTGATTGATCCGCATTCCACTCTCACATGCCGAGAAACAGGTACGCCCCGGCGGGATAACTAATAAGGGGGCGCACGTTTCCATAGTGTTACAGCGCAAATTGCGACGATTCCGGGCAATTCGGCCCTGCCCACAGCTGTTTGCCTGCGCCCGAAAGCCACGGTGCTCTTTTTAAAGCCATGGAACTCTCCCCCGCCGACCCGCGTTAACCGCCCGATCACCTCGATTACAACGACTGGGGAACAGCCATGCCAATCGGAATCATTTTCGGTGTCCTTCTCACCATCCTCGGCGCCTACGTCCACGACTCGATGGTCACCGGTCCGACCGTTACCGGCCAGACACCTGCCAAGAACGAGCAGATCGTGAATTGGGATGTGGCCGGAAAGAAATGGACCAGCGTGAAGAACAGCGTCCATGCCGGCTGGAACAGAATTTCCAATTCCAACATCAAGCTCTGAGCTGACAGTTTCGTCCCCGTGAGAGAAGTGCTATTCGCCGTCCGTTCCCCCGAGCGGACGGCGAAACATTTATGCATCCATTTTTGCGCAGGCTGATCTGGGCGCTAGCCATTCCGGTGATCGGATTTGTAGTGCTGATCGTTGCGTGGCTGATCCTTCAGCCGAAAATCTGAGCCACAAAAAAAGCCCGGCATGAGCCGGGCTTTTTGTTTTGTTGTCGCGTGCGCGAAGCTCAGGCTGTAACTCAGGCGGTTCCTGGCTTCCACTCGCGCTTGGCGTCATGGCTGGATTTCTTCAGATGGATGCTGGTGTCCACCGTATCGACCCAAGCGAGCGGGATGAAGTGATGCAGCCCGTCCGCATCCTCGTCGCTCTTCGTGAGCTTGATCCTGTCCTTGCCTTCGAGGTGATCGACGGTGCCGACATGCTGGCCGTCCGACCCGAGCACTTCCATGTGCTCCTTGATGAGCTGGGCGTGTTGCATGGTGTTACCTCCTTGTAGTTCAGGAGGTAACGTCCAAAGCAATTCGTAGTTCCCTGTGCGGGGAATTACGCTTCGTCGTAAAGTTTTTTCATGATCGAATAAACATCACTGATCTCGGCATTCAAATCAGCAGGTGATAAAAGATCAGTCTTATTAATTCTGCGAATGCGCGGCTCACGCGGTCCACTACGACGAGTTGCGCTGAGATCAGCCATTTCAATATCGGCAAGCTTGTAGTCACCGAATGCGTAAGCCATGTTAACCAGCGACAATAAGCACACTGTCGTGCGCTCATCGAATACTGGCTCGGCGCGAGCTTGTAAGTATTGAAAGATAAGTCGGCCATCTTCGACTAGATAATAACTCGTTTCGATCGGGACGATTCTTCCCGGGCCCACTTGGATAAATTGCTTTTCGTAAGGATACGCTTTGTAGCGCTTGTCAGAAATAAGACCACGAAGATGTTTGGCCGCCTGCAAATTTAGCTTCAGCTCATGCGGACGGGCCTTTGCTCTGATTATCTCCTCAACTTGTTCCCAAGTTTCGCGTGGAATCTTGGCCAACGGCAACTCAACACCATAAATTGCGTGAGAAGCTTCTCTTACGGCACGAAATGAGTATGCAGGTGACCCCGCCAAAAAAGTTCTCAGAAAACTCTCTCTTCGTGCAGGTGGACGGCCAATTGCTATTGCGAGATCAGTGACCGGAAACCGACCAAATTTTTTGCGAATTTGCGCCTTAGATAGAGATTTCGACATGATCTGTTTCAAGCCCTTCAAAATAGCTCATGACTAGATCGTCTTCGATTTTCATTCCTATGTTTGCACGACGCTCCGCCGAACGCATGGTCCTATACCAAGGTGAACCGAACGAATGAGTAAGCTCAACAAGATCAAACGCTGACCACAACCCATACACATCAATTACTTTATTCACCGCCCCCAACGCCGCAGCGTCTTGAATGCGGTCAATATGCTCTGACTTTCGCGTTATAGGATCAAAGCTACTGATTCGCTCCAAGATCTTTTCATCCCCCAATGTTTTCAGTGAGTTGTACAAAGTTCTTGAAACCGGCCCGAAATCCCAAGCCTCAAATTGTTCCGTGGACAATGGCTTTCGTGTGGCTCGAAGAAAATATCCGTGGGCAAGATAGACAAACTTCTGCATCTGGAGATTTGTGAAGGTTAAACCCCGCTTCTCACCAGCATCGAATATCGCATTAGCTATCGCCCTAGGGTCATACATGCGTCTTCTCCTTGCGAATCGCACTGCCCTCACAACCTAAATACCCCAAATCTAGTCTCCTTTATTGGCGAATTTAGCGCCGCGCTAAACGCCAGCCCCAGCACCCGCCGCGTTTCCGATGGCGCGATGATGCCGTCGTCCCAGAGCCGCGCGGTGGCGTAATAGGGGTTGCCCTCGCGCTCATATTGCTCGCGGATCGGCTGCTTGAATTCCTCTTCCTCTTTCGCTGCCCAGCGCTTGCCGTCGGCTTCGATATTGTCGCGCTTCACGGTGGCGAGCACCGAGGCCGCCTGCTCGCCGCCCATCACCGAAATGCGCGCATTCGGCCAGGTGAACAAAAACCTCGGAGAATAGGCGCGGCCGCACATGCCGTAATTGCCCGCGCCGAAAGAGCCGCCGACGATCACCGTAATTTTGGGAACATTCGCGCAGGCCACCGCCATCACCATCTTGGCGCCGTCCTTGGCGATGCCGCCTGCTTCGTAATCGCGGCCCACCATGAAGCCGGAAATGTTCTGCAAAAACAGCAGCGGAATATTCCGCTTGCAGCAAAGCTCGATGAAGTGCGCCGCCTTCACGGCGCTTTCGCTGTAGAGGATTCCGTTGTTCGCGATCACGCCGACCGGAATGCCGTAAATGCGCGCGAAGCCAGTCACCAGCGTGGTGCCATAGAGCGCCTTGAACTCGTCCAGTTCGGAGCCATCCACCAGCCGCGCGATCAGCTCGCGCGCGTCGTATTGTTTTTTCAGATCGTTCGGCAACACGCCATCGATCTCCTTCGGATCGTAGGCGGGCTCCAGCGGCTCCTGATATTCGAGATCGACGCGCTTGGGTTTATTCAGGTTCGCCACGATACGGCGCGCAATCTGCAAAGCGTGCGGATCGTCATTCGCCATGTGGTCGGCAACACCAGATTTTTTCGTATGCACTTCCGCGCCGCCGAGATCCTCCGCGCTCACCACTTCACCGGTCGCCGCTTTCACCAGCGGAGGTCCGGCCAGAAAAATCGTTCCCTGCCCCTTCACGATGATCGTCTCATCCGACATCGCCGGAACGTAGGCGCC